>NZ_FYDT01000029.1:0-88189 GCF_900187585.1 Pseudomonas sp. Irchel 3E19 | reverse complement strand
GCGTTCGGGCGGGTCTATACATGCCTGGATTGGTTGCACTGAAGCACAACAAAGCAATCATCGCCATGAAGGACCGCTTGAAGGCCAACGGCAAGGCCCCCAAGCAAATCATCTGTGCAGCGATGCGCAAACTCCTACATTTTGTCTACGCCGTTCTTAAATCGGGCCAGCCATTCGACCCGAAAATTGCCCTTGCCCGATGAGGGGCAAGACGGTATCTACAGAGATCGCATTCTTCTGTAGCAGCTGCCGCAGGCTGCGATTTTTTGCTTTTGGCAGTACTGACAAGTGGCCACACTCGCGACTTTCGCTGCAACCCTCTACCCTGAGTGCATTGGTAGATTCGAATCCGCCGCCTCAGGACACTGAGCCCCATGTACAAAGATTTGAAGTTTCCGGTGCTGATCGTCCATCGCGACATCAAGGCCGACACGGTCGCCGGTGACCGTATCCGTGGCATCGCCCGGGAGTTGGAGCAGGAAGGTTTCAGTATCGTTTCGGCCACCGATTACGCCGAAGGGCGTCTGGTGGCTTCGACCCATCATGGCCTCGCGTGCATGCTGATCGCCGCCGAGGACGCCAGCACGAACTCCCATCTGTTGCAGAACATGGCCGAACTGATCGGCCTGGCGCGGGTGCGTGCGCCGGATCTGCCGATCTTTGCCCTGGGCGAGCAAGTCACCCTGGAAAACGCCCCGGCCGATGCCATGGCCGAACTCAATCAATTGCGCGGCATTCTCTATCTTTTCGAAGACACCGTGCCGTTCCTCGCCCGGCAAGTGGCGCGGGCGGCGCGCAAGTATCTGGACGGGTTGCTGCCGCCGTTTTTCAAGGCCTTGGTGCAGCACACCGCCGACTCCAATTATTCCTGGCACACCCCCGGTCATGGTGGCGGTGTGGCGTATCACAAAAGTCCGGTGGGGCAGGCGTTTCATCAGTTCTTCGGTGAAAACACCTTGCGTTCGGACTTGTCAGTGTCGGTGCCGGAGTTGGGGTCGCTGCTCGATCACACTGGCCCGCTTGCTGAGGCCGAGGCGCGGGCAGCGCGTAATTTCGGCGCCGATCACACCTTTTTCGTGATCAACGGCACCTCGACCGCCAACAAGATCGTCTGGCACTCCATGGTCGCTCGCGACGATCTGGTGCTGGTCGATCGCAACTGCCACAAGTCGGTGTTGCACGCGATCATCATGACCGGCGCAATCCCGTTGTACCTGTGCCCCGAGCGCAATGAGCTGGGGATTATCGGGCCGATTCCGCTGAGCGAATTCAGCCGCGAATCGATCCAGGCCAAGATCGACGCGAGCCCGCTGACCAAGGGGCGCGCGCCGAAGGTCAAACTGGCGGTGGTCACCAACTCGACCTACGACGGGCTCTGTTACAACGCCGAACTGATCAAGCAACACCTGGGCAATAGCGTCGAGGTGCTGCATTTCGACGAAGCCTGGTATGCCTACGCGGCGTTCCACGAGTTCTTCACCGGGCGCTACGGCATGGCCACTTCGCGCAGCGCAGACAGCCCGCTGGTGTTCACCACCCACTCCACACACAAGCTGCTCGCTGCTTTCAGTCAGGCCTCGATGATTCATGTGCAGGACGGCGGCGCGCGGCAACTGGATCGAGATCGTTTCAACGAAGCGTTCATGATGCACATCTCCACTTCGCCGCAATACAGCATCATCGCCTCGCTGGATGTGGCCTCAGCGATGATGGAAGGCCCGGCCGGACGCTCGCTGTTGCAGGAAACCTTCGACGAAGCCCTGAGCTTCCGCCGGGCGCTGGCCAATCTGCGCCAGCACATCGCGGCAGATGACTGGTGGTTTTCGATCTGGCAGCCGCCGGGTGTCGAGGGCATCGACCGTGTGCAAACCGCTGACTGGCTGCTGCAACCGGATGCCGACTGGCACGGTTTCGGCGAAGTTGCCGACGACTACGTACTGCTCGACCCCATCAAAGTCACGCTGGTGATGCCGGGGCTGAACGCGGGTGGTGCGTTAAGCGAGAAGGGCATTCCGGCGGCGGTGGTCAGCAAGTTCCTCTGGGAGCGCGGGCTGGTGGTTGAAAAGACCGGGCTGTATTCGTTTCTGGTGCTGTTCTCCATGGGCATCACCAAAGGCAAATGGAGCACGCTGCTCACCGAGTTGCTGGAGTTCAAACGCAGTTACGACGCCAACGTCAGTCTGGCGACGTGCCTGCCGTGTGTCGCTCAGGAAGACACGGCGCGTTATCGCGGCATGGGCCTGCGGGATCTGTGCGACCAATTGCACGCCTGCTACCGCAGCAATGCCACCGCCAAACACCTGAAACGCATGTACACAGTGCTACCGGAAATCGCCATGAACCCCGCTCACGCCTATGATCATCTGGTGCGCGGTGAAGTCGAGGCGGTGCCGATCGATGAGTTGGAAGGCAGGATTGCGGCGGTGATGCTGGTGCCGTATCCGCCGGGGATCCCGTTGATCATGCCCGGTGAGCGCTTTACCGAATCGACCCGCTCGATCATTGATTACCTGAAATTTGCCCGCACGTTCGATAGCAGTTTTCCCGGTTTTGTCGCCGATGTGCATGGACTGCAACATGAAGATGAAGGCAGTGGGCGGCAGTACACCGTCGATTGCGTCAAGGAATGAGGAGTTTTGCAAGCATGCAACCGGTGATGAATCCAAAATACCCAGGCCTGTCGGTGCGGGTCGCCGATGAAGGCTTCGCGCCTTACATCTGGGGCTGTGACTTCAGTTTTGAGGTCGCCGCGTACGGTACGGCGGTGATCGGCAAACCGGTGGAGCAATGGCCGGTGACGCCGATTGTGCCGTACCGCAAATGTTATGGCATCGATCCCGAAGAGTTCAGCAGCTTTCGCGACGCCCCGGACAGCGCGATTTTCATGGCCTACCTCGATGACGAGCCGGTTGGCCATCTGGTGATCAGCACCAACTGGAACGGCTTTGCCCATATCGACGAACTGGCGGTGCACGCACCGGCCCGTCGCCATGGCGTGGCCAAGGCGTTGCTGGATGTCGCGCAATTCTGGAGCCGCAAGAAAAAGCTCCCGGGGATCATGCTGGAAACCCAGAACAATAACCTCGGCGCCTGTCGTTTGTATGAACGTTGCGGGTATGTGATTGGCGGTGTCGACCATTTGCGTTATCGCGGCATAGATCCGAACACCGCCGAAGTGGCGTTGTTCTGGTATCGATTGTTCGATAATCCGCTGGAAAAATCGCTCAGTTCGACAGCATCGCCTCGGCTTGTTCCGTGAGGATCGCCAGCAAGGTCTGAATCGAAGCCGGTGTTGGCGCGTGCTTGAAGGTCAGCGCATACAGGCTGACGGGAACGGCCGGTGACAGCGGGCACACATCAAGGCCTGCGGCACGTGCGCCCAGCGCGGTGAACGGATCGACGATCGCCAGGCCTTCACCGGCTTCGACCATGCTGCGCATCATCTGGTGGGTCTGGACCCGGGTCTGAATGCTGGGCGCCGGGCGCAAGGCCTGTAGTTTGTTTTCCAGCGCCGGGCTCAGTGGGTCCTGGCCTTCGAGGCCGACCATCGCTTGCCCGGCCAGATCCTGCAGGGAAATGTATTTCTGCTTCGGTTGCAGCCAGCCGTGGGGCGCGAGTAATTGCAGCTTGCCCAAGGCCAATGGCTGGCAATGAATGTCGGGATGTTCCGGATCGTGCAGGCTCAAGCCCAGATCACTTTCGCGCAGCAACAGGCTGCGAACGATGTCGCGTGTTGGCGCACTGAGCAGGCTACACGGTGCATCCGGCAGGCGTCGGCGCAGGGCGGCGAGGCTTTGTGGCAATAATTGCTGGGTCAGTGGCGGGGTGCCGATGATGCGCACGGGCGGGGCGAGGTATTGCTTGAGGCTGCTGGCCAGGCGTTGCACCGGCTCCAGCGCTGCATAAACGTGCGCGATTTGTGCCTGCAATGCCCGCGCCTCGGGCGTCGATTGCAGGCGCCCGCGCACGCTGGCGAACAGCATGAAACCCAACTGACTCTCGGCTTCACGCAAACGCTCTTCGACCTCGGCCAGCGGCAACTCCAGCCATTCGGCAGCGGTGCCCAGGTGACCGGTCTGCAAGAGCGCCTGAATCACTTCGATATGACGTAAACGCATGCGTGAAGTCCATGTTCAGCAGGTGGGGTCAGAGGCTGAATCCTACCCCAAGTCTGCGCATATGACTTCTGCTCATAACACACGGTTATTGAGCGACGATTGGCTCAGGTTCGCGGGTCAACATGACACCCGACTGAACCAGTTCAAACTGGTTGTCATCAATCTTGTTGACACGATCGCCAATGGCCAGCTTGTAGGTGGTGACAGGCTCCATGCCAGCGAGACCGTCTGCCGACGGAGTGGATTCCTGGAATTCATGCACGGAATAAACGCGGCCTTCCGCATCTCTTGCATGGAACTGACCGACGAGTACTGCTGCCATCTGCTTAGAACCTCTGGAGATAAAACGCTTGATTTGCGGCTTGGTAGACCGTCATCAAGGCCTGTAAGTTTTCCTACAGGAAAAAAATAATCAACGGGCGTGAATTTGCTTCGCCTGCTGGTGGAACCGGCACCGGATCATCTATAACTTGTGGCTCCTCCCACGGACATCGAGAGTCTTCCATGAGCAATGTCTACAACGTCGCCGTAGTGGTCGGTAGCCTGCGTAAAGCTTCGATCAACCGCAAAGTTGCCCTGGCCCTGGCTGAACTGGCCCCGGCGAATCTCAAGCTCGAGATTGTCGAAATCGGCGATCTGCCACTCTACAACGAAGACATCGACGGTGATTCACCGCCGGCAGCCTACAGCACTTTTCGGCAAAAAGTGGGTTCATCCGACGCGGTGCTGTTTGTCACGCCGGAATACAACCGTTCGGTACCCGCACCGTTGAAGAATGCCATCGACGTCGGTTCGCGGCCTTATGGCAAAGCTGTCTGGAGTGGCAAGCCGGGTGCGGTGATCAGCGTATCGCCCGGTGCCATTGGTGGTTTTGGTGCCAACCAGCACTTGCGCCAATCGTTTGTCTTTCTTGATGTGCCGTGCATGCAGCAGCCAGAGGCCTATCTGGGCGGGGCAGGTTCGGCGTTCGATGAGGCAGGAAAATTGAGCGAAACGGTCAAGCCGTTCCTGCAAAAATTCATTGATGCTTATGGTCAATTCGTAGAGCAACACAAAAAGTAACTTCAGCGAAATCCCCTGTGGGAGCGAGCCTGCTCGCGAAGTCGTCGTCAGCCGTTGCATCAATGGCGACTGACAGTGCGCTTTCGCGAGCAGGCTTGCTCCCACAGGTCATCTTTTTGGCTCGGCACTCGTCGTGGCCTTTTTACCTCACTCTATGAAGGCTGTTACGGATGCTCGCTGCGTCACTGATTTTCCTGCTGACCATTACCCTCGTGATCTGGCAACCCAAAGGCCTCGGCGTCGGCTGGAGCGCGACATTGGGCGCGGTGCTGGCGCTGATCTTCGGCGTGGTACACCTGAGCGACATCCCGCTGGTGTGGCAAATCATCTGGAACGCCACCGGCACCTTCGTGGCGCTGATCATCATCAGTCTGTTGCTCGACGAGGCCGGCTTCTTTAACTGGGCTGCGCTGCACGTGGCGCGATGGGGACGGGGTAGCGGGCGCAAGCTGTTTGCCTTCATGGTGCTGCTCGGTGCGCTGGTCTCGGCACTGTTCGCCAATGACGGCGCGGCGTTGATCCTCACGCCCATTGTGATTTCGATGCTGCTGGCCCTGCGTTTCTCGCCGGCGGCGACCCTGGCCTTCGTCATGGGTGCAGGGTTTATCGCCGATACCGCGAGCCTGCCGCTGGTGGTGTCGAACCTGGTCAATATCGTCTCGGCGGACTTCTTTCACATCGGCTTCAACCGCTACGCGGCGGTGATGGTGCCGGTCAACTTCGTCAGCGTGGCGGCGACACTGGGCATGCTGCTGTGGTTTTTCCGTCGCGACATTCCCAAGGCCTACGACCCCGAACAGCTCGAACACCCGCAAACCGCGATTCACGACAAAGCCACGTTTTATGCCGGTTGGGCGGTGTTGGCGATCTTGTTGGTGGGCTGTTTTGCCCTCGAGCCGCTGGGCATCCCGATCAGCGCGATTTCCGCGGTCTGTGCGGCGTTGCTGCTGGGCATCGCCGCTCGTGGCCACAAGATTTCCACGCGAAAGGTGATGAAAGAAGCGCCGTGGCAGATCGTGATTTTCTCGCTGGGCATGTATCTGGTGGTGTACGGCCTGCGCAATGCCGGGTTGACCGGGTACCTCTCCGGTTGGCTGGACGTTTTCGCAGGTGGCGGCGTGTGGGGCGCGGCCATGGGCACCGGCGTGCTGACGGCGCTGCTGTCGTCGATCATGAACAATTTGCCGACGGTGTTGATTGGCCTGCTGTCGATTGATGCCAGTCAGGCCTGCGGGGTGGTCAAGGAGGCGATGATCTACGCCAACGTGATTGGCAGCGATTTGGGGCCAAAGATCACCCCGATTGGCAGTCTGGCGACGTTGCTGTGGCTGCACGTGCTGGAGCGCAAGGGGATCCATATTGGCTGGGGGTATTACTTCAGGGTCGGGATTGTGCTGACGGTGCCGGTGTTGTTGGTGACGTTGGCGGCTTTGGCTGTGCGTTTATCCCTTTAAACCGAGTCGCCCCCTTCGCGAGCAGGCTCGCTCCCACAGGGGGATGTATCGCCTCTCCCTACATTTGAAATGCAGTCCAAATGTGGGAGCGAGCCTGCTCGCGAAGAGGCCGGGTCAGGCACTGAAATTTTCAGGCCTGGCCGGGCACATTCGGCCAAAGATCGGACACCAGAAACAAGCGTTCCGCCTCTTCCCATTCGCCCTGTGCATTCTCGATCAGGCGCACCATGAGCTGCGCCGGGGCCAGCGGTTCCAGATCCTCCAGCCACATCTGCAAATGCTCCGCAGCCCAGGTCTGATCCGCCGGGTAATGCGCCGGCGCCAGCCAGGCGTGGCGGGGCAGGGGTTGCCAGCGCCCGGCCGGACGTTGGTCGACAAATGCCGGCCAATCCTTCTGATGCAGCCAACTGCCGCGTAAATGTTGCGGATGCGCGCCGCTCGGTGATGCCGCCGTGCCGGGCCATGGATACAGCAGATAACCGCCCAGCCACAGCTGCGCACTGAACACTTCGATATCCAGCGCCGCCAGGACCTCGCGGCTTTCCGGGCGCGCCGAAATCGGCAGTTGATGCTCGGCCAGATGCGCCAGTTTGCGATCCAGTCGATCATGGCAACCCGGCCCCAGCCATTGCGCCGGGTCATGCCCATCACCTTCTTGCGGGCCGAGGTAGAGCTTGATCGCCAGTTCCAGATGATGCACGCCATCGCGGTCACGCAACAGCATGTCCAGTTCACCCAGGGTGTGGCCCTCGCGACGGATCGGCAGATTCGCCGCGATCAGCTCGATGCCCGGCGCATGCTTCACGGCAAACTGCCACAAGCGCTCGTAATACAGGCCCAGACGGCGGGTGCGCGCCTGGGACAACCAGTGCAGCAATTCGTAGCTGTCGTGATCAAGCTGGCGCAGCCATTGCTCCAGGCGCTGGGGATCGGCCACCCAGTCACTACCGGCCAAGGGGTGGCGCTGCGGCCACGGCGTGGTGGCGAGCATCGGCGGGGCGAGGATCACCCACGCCAGATCGCGCACTTCGGGATGGCGCAATTGGTGGGGTAACTGGAGCAGGTCGGGAAATAGGATCATCTTGCGAGCATAGCCTTAAACACAAGCCCACCCTTGAGGCTGAAAGGATTTTGTCTAACGGCGGCTTTCGCCCATAATCGGGTTTTTCGCGTTTTCGATTGTCCGCAGAGGTCCCATGGAGCAATTTCGTAATATCGGCATCATCGGTCGCCTGGGCAGTTCCCAGGTGCTGGATACCGTCCGCCGACTGAAACGCTTTCTGCTCGATCGTCACCTGCATGTGATCCTCGAAGACACCATCGCCGAAGTGCTGCCGGGCCACGGGCTGCAAACCTCGTCGCGCAAGATGCTTGGCGAAGTCTGCGACATGGTCATCGTCGTCGGCGGTGACGGCAGCCTGCTCGGCGCCGCACGGGCGCTGGCCAAGCACAATATTCCGGTGCTGGGGATCAACCGCGGTAGCCTTGGTTTCCTCACCGATATTCGCCCGGACGAGCTGGAAGTCGAAGTGGCCAAGGTGCTCGACGGCCATTACCTGGTAGAAAACCGCTTCTTGCTGCAAGCCGAAGTTCGCCGCCATGCCGAGGCCATCGGTCAGGGCGATGCGCTCAACGATGTGGTGCTGCACCCCGGCAAGTCGACGCGGATGATCGAGTTCGAGCTGTATATCGACGGCCAGTTCGTCTGCAGCCAGAAGGCCGACGGTCTGATCGTCGCCACCCCGACCGGTTCCACCGCGTATGCGCTGTCCGCCGGCGGGCCGATCATGCATCCCAAGCTCGATGCCATTGTGATCGTGCCGATGTACCCCCATATGTTGTCGAGCAGGCCAATTGTGGTCGATGGCAACAGTGAGCTGAAAATCGTCGTGTCGAAAAACATGCAGATTTACCCGCAGGTCTCCTGCGACGGGCAGAACCACTTCACCTGTGCACCGGGCGATACCATCACCGTCAGCAAAAAAGCGCAGAAGCTGCGCCTGATTCACCCGCTCGACCACAACTATTACGAAGTCTGCCGCACCAAGCTCGGCTGGGGCAGCAAGCTGGGTGGTGGAGGCGACTGATGCTCGATCCCGCGCGCAGTTATGACCTGATTGGCGACGTGCACGGATGCGCCCTGACCCTGGAACACCTGCTTGACCGTCTCGGTTATCACAAGCAGGGCGGGGTCTGGCGGCATCCATCGCGCATGGCCGTGTTTGTCGGCGACATCATCGACCGTGGCCCGCGCATTCGCGAGGCGCTGCACATCGTTCACGACATGGTCGAGGCCGGTCAGGCCTTGTGCATCATGGGCAACCACGAATTCAACGCCTTGGGCTGGAGCACGCCGGCGCCGCCGGGCAGCGGCAAGCAGTTCGTGCGCGAACACACGCCGCGTCACGCGCGTTTGCTCCATGAAACCCTGACACAGTTCGAAGACCATCCCGGCGACTGGCACGACTTTCAACAGTGGTTCTATGAACTGCCGCTGGTGGTGGATGCCGGGCGTTTCCGTGTGGTGCATGCCTGCTGGGACGCCGGCCTGATCGAACCGCTGCGCGGCCTGTTTCCCGATGCGCGCATCGATGAGCATTTCCTCCAGGCCTCGGCCGTGCCCGGCAGCTTTGCCTGCACCGTGTTCGATCGCCTGCTGCGTGGCACCGACATGCGCCTGCCCGACGGCCAGACCATGACCAGCGGCGACGGTCTGGTGCGTTCGTTCTTCCGCACCAAGTTCTGGGAAGACGACCCGAAAACCTACGGCGACATCGTCTTTCAGCCCGACGCACTGCCCGAGCCAGTCGCGCAAACGCCGCTGACTTCAACCGAAAAGAATTCCCTGCTGCGCTACGGCGTTGATGAGCCGTTACTGTTCGTCGGTCATTACTGGCGCAGCGGCAAACCGGCGCCGATCCGCCCGAATCTCGCCTGCCTGGACTACAGCGCGGTGCTCTACGGCAAACTCGTCGCCTATCGTCTGGATCAGGAAACCCGCCTCGATCCGCATAAATTTGTCTGGGTCGATGTTGAGCGGCCGGAGGTGCTGCAATGAGTGCGGTAGCGGTATTGCGTCTGCCACTGGCGGTGGATCTGAGTGGTTTCGTCCAGTTGTTGCAACGTATGCAAGTGCCACATCGGGTCAGCGAAGAGGCGGGCGGACAAGTGTTGTGGGCGCCTGCGGAGATCAGCGAAGACGTGCGCTCGCTGTACGAGCGCTTCCCGGCCGGTGATCCCGATCAGCAACTGGACGTCCCGGTTGCCCCGACCTTCAAGCGCCCGAGCTTTGCCGAGCAACTGAAATACGCCAAGGCCACTGGCTTCATTCTGCTGTTGTGCCTGATCGTCGGCGGCCTGACCTTTCTGGGTGAAAACCTGGAAACCCTGCGCTGGCTGACCTTCCTCGATTTCCGTGTGATCGGCGAATACATCCACTTCACTCCGTTGGCCGACAGCCTGGCGGCGGGGCAGTGGTGGCGTCTGGTCACGCCGATGCTGATCCACTTCGGCATCCTGCACCTGGCCATGAACGGTATGTGGTACTGGGAACTGGGCCGGCGCATCGAGTCGCGTCAGGGCAGTATCAATCTGATCGGCCTGACGTTGCTGTTCAGCCTCGTTTCCAACTATGCGCAGTTCGCCTGGAGCGGCGCGACCTTGTTTGGCGGCCTGTCCGGCGTGCTTTACGGTTTGCTCGGTCACTGCTGGATCTTCCAGTTGTTGTCACCGAACCCGGCCTATCGTTTGCCGCGCGGCGTGTTGCTGATGATGCTGGTGTGGTTGTTGGTGTGCATGTCCGGGCTGATCTCGATGATCGGTTTCGGCGAAATTGCCAACGCCGCCCATGTCGGCGGGTTACTCATCGGATGCTTCACCGGTTTGTTGGGCGGTTTGTATAACCGCCGTAAACTGGCCGCCTAAAATTTTCAGTGAATAAAGAGCACGGAGACCCTGATGTCCTCTTTTAACGAAATGATCAAGAACATCACCCCGGACATCTACGAGAGCCTGAAGCTGGCCGTGGAAATCGGCAAGTGGTCGGACGGTGGCAAGCTCACCGCCGAACAGCGCGAGCTGTCGTTGCAGGCGATGATCGCCTGGGAAATCCAGAACCTGCCTGAAGACCAGCGCACCGGTTACATGGGCCCGCAAGAATGTGCGTCGAAGTCGATCGAAGTGCCGAACATCCTGTTCAAGTCGGATGCCATCCATTGATCGAGATTGGCCGCGGTGCAATCAGCAAAATGTCGGCGCGCCTGGACGGGCCGAACGTGCAATACGCATTTCGTCTGGACGACGTCGAGGTGCCGGTCAATCCAATGATCGGCACCACCGTGCGTCTGGAATACCTGGGGGCGATTCACTGCACCCATTGCGGACGCAAGACCAAAACCAGTTTCAGTCAGGGTTATTGCTACCCTTGCATGACCAAACTGGCCCAGTGCGACCTCTGCATCATGAGCCCGGAGCGCTGTCACTTTGACGCCGGCACCTGCCGGGATCCGGCGTGGGGCGAACAGTTCTGCATGACTGACCATGTGGTTTACCTGGCCAACTCGTCGGGGATCAAGGTTGGTATCACCCGTGCAACTCAGTTGCCGACCCGCTGGCTCGATCAGGGCGCGAGTCAGGCGTTGCCGATCATGCGTGTGTCAACGCGGCAGCAGTCGGGCTTCGTCGAAGACCTGTTCCGTAGCCAGGTGGCGGACAAGACCAACTGGCGTGCACTGCTCAAGGGCGATGCGGTGGCGGTCGATCTGGCGCAAGTGCGCGATCAGTTGTTCGAAAGCTGCGCCGAAGGCCTGCAAAGTTTGCAAGAGCGATTCGGCCTACAAGCTATTCAGACGATTGCCGATGTAGAACCTCTCGAAATCCGCTATCCGGTCGAGCAATACCCGGCCAAAATCGTCAGCTTCAACCTGGACAAGAACCCGATTGCCGAAGGCACGCTGCTCGGGATCAAGGGCCAGTACCTGATCTTCGACACCGGCGTGATCAACATTCGCAAGTACACGGCTTATCAGCTCGCCGTGCATCAATAAGGATTCCAGCATGCGCACCGAACAACCGAAGATGATTTACCTGAAGGACTATCAGGCGCCTGAGTACCTGATCGACGAAACGCACCTGACCTTCGAGTTGTTCGAGGACCACAGCCTGGTTCACGCGCAACTGGTGATGCGCCGCAATCCGGCCCGTGGCGCGGGCCTGCCGCCGCTGGTGCTCGATGGCCAGCAACTGGAATTGCTCTCGGTGACCCTGGCGGACCAGGAACTGAGCGCTGATGATTACCAGCTCAGCGAAAACCACCTGACCCTGCACCCGACCAGCGATACGTTCACGGTCGACACCAGCGTCAAGATCCACCCGGAAACCAACACCGCGCTGGAAGGCCTGTACAAGTCCGGCACGATGTTCTGCACCCAGTGCGAAGCCGAAGGCTTCCGCAAGATCACCTATTACCTCGACCGCCCGGACGTGATGAGCAAGTTCACCACCACGGTGGTGGCCGAACAGCACAGCTATCCGGTGTTGCTGTCCAACGGCAACCCGATCGCTTCCGGCCCCGGCGAAGACGGCCGGCACTGGGCGACCTGGGAAGACCCGTTCATGAAACCGGCGTACCTGTTCGCGCTGGTGGCCGGTGATTTGTGGTGCGTTGAAGACACCTTCACCACCATGACCGAACGCACCGTGGCGCTGCGCATTTATGTCGAGCCGGAAAACATCGACAAGTGCCAGCACGCGATGAACAGCCTGAAGAAGTCGATGCGCTGGGACGAAGAGGTCTACGGTCGCGAGTACGATCTGGACATCTTCATGATCGTCGCGGTCAATGACTTCAACATGGGCGCGATGGAGAACAAGGGCCTCAACATCTTCAACTCCAGCGCCGTGCTGGCCCGCGCCGAAACCGCTACCGACGCCGCGCACCAGCGGGTCGAAGCCATTGTTGCCCACGAATACTTCCACAACTGGTCGGGCAACCGCGTGACCTGCCGCGACTGGTTCCAGTTGTCGCTCAAGGAAGGCTTCACCGTATTCCGCGACTCCGGCTTCTCGGCCGACATGAACTCGGCCACGGTCAAGCGCATTCAGGACGTGGCGTACCTGCGTACCCACCAGTTCGCCGAAGATGCAGGTCCCATGGCCCACGCTGTGCGCCCGGACAGCTTCATCGAAATTTCCAACTTCTACACCCTGACCGTGTACGAAAAGGGCTCGGAAGTGGTCGGCATGATCCACACCTTGCTCGGCGCCGAAGGCTTCCGTAAGGGCAGCGATCTGTACTTCGACCGCCACGACGGCCAGGCCGTGACTTGCGACGACTTCATCAAGGCCATGGAAGATGCCAATGGCGTCGACCTGACCCAGTTCAAGCGCTGGTACAGCCAGGCCGGCACGCCGCGTCTGGCAGTGAGCGAGTCTTACGATGCTGCGGCGAAAACCTACAGCCTGACCTTCCGCCAGAGCTGCCCGGAAACCCCGGACAAGGTGGAAAAACTGCCGTTCGTGATTCCCGTGGAGCTGGGCCTGCTCGACAGCCAGGGCAAAGAAATCGCCCTGCGTCTGGCTGGCGAAGCCGCTGCCCAAGGCACCACTCGCGTCATTTCCGTGACTGAAGCCGAGCAGACCTTCACCTTCGTCGATGTCGCCGAACAACCGTTGCCGTCGCTGCTGCGTGGCTTCTCGGCGCCGGTGAAACTGAGCTTCCCGTACAACCGCGATCAACTGATGTTCCTGATGCAGCACGACAGCGACGGCTTCAATCGCTGGGATGCCGGTCAGCAACTGTCGGTGCAAGTGCTGCAAGAGCTGATCGGCCAGCAGCAGAAGGGCGAAAGCCTGGTGCTCGACCCGCGCCTGATCACGGCGCTGCGCACGGTGCTGTCCGATGAGTCGCTGGATCAGGCGATGGTCGCGGAAATGCTCTCGCTGCCGGGTGAGGCGTACCTCACCGAAATCAGCGAAGTGGCTGACGTGGACGCGATCCACATCGCCCGCGAATTTGCCCGCAAGCAACTGGCGGACAATCTGTTCGAAGGACTGTGGCTGCGTTATCAGGCCAACCGTGACCTGTCGAAGAACACCCCGTACGTGGCCGAGGCCGAACACTTCGCTCGTCGTGCCCTGCAGAACATTGCGCTGTCGTACCTGATGCTCAGCGGCAAGCCGGAAGTACTGGCGGCGGCGCTGGAGCAATTTGAAACAGCCGACAACATGACCGAGCGCCTGACCGCGCTGGCGGTACTTGTCAACTCGCCGTTCGAGGAGCAAAAAGCCTTGGCACTGGCCAGTTTCGCCGAGCACTTCAAGGACAACCCGCTGGTCATGGACCAGTGGTTCAGCGTGCAGGCAGGCAGCACGTTGCCAGGCGGTCTGGAGCGGGTGAAAGCGTTGATGCAGCACCCGGCGTTCAACATCAAGAACCCGAACAAGGTGCGCGCACTGGTCGGCGCGTTTGCCGGGCAGAACCTGATCAACTTCCATGCGGCGGACGGTTCGGGTTATCGCTTCCTGGCGGATCTGGTGATTGAGCTGAACGGGTTTAATCCGCAGATCGCCTCGCGGCAATTGGCCCCGTTGACTCGCTGGCGCAAATACGACGTTGCGCGGCAGGCGTTGATGAAAGGCGAGCTGGAGCGGATTCGGGCTTCTGGGCAGTTGTCGAGTGATGTCTACGAAGTGGTGAGCAAAAGCCTGGCGTAAGCCGGGAGCACACTGGAACCTGTGGAAGCGGGCTTGCTCGCGAAGGCGTCAGGTCAGGCAACACCGATGTTGAATGGGCTGCCAGCTTCGTGAGCAAGCCCACTCCCACTCGGACTGTGGCCAGACACTAATCTCGTCCTTACCGTCATTCCCATGTGGGAGCGGGCTTGCTCGCGAAGGCGTCGTGTCAGGCAATACTGATGTTGAATGTGCTGCCAGCTTCGTGAGCAAGCCCACTCCCACCCTGACTGTAGCCAGACACAAATCTAGTCCCCAACATCATTCCATGTGGGAGCGGGCTTGCTCGCGAAGGCGTCATGTCAGGCAATACTGATGTTGAATGTATCGCCCCCTTCGTGAGCAAACCCACTCCCACCCTGACTGTGGCCAGACGCAACTCTAGTCCCCACCGTCATTCCCTAGTGGGAGCGGGCTTGCTCGCGAAGGCGTCATGTCAGGCAATACTGATGTTGAATGTATCGCCCCCTTCGTGAGCAAGCCCACTCCCACCCTGACTGTGGCCAGACACAAATCTCGTCCCCAGCATCATTCCCATGTGGGAGCGGGCTTGCTCGCGAAGGCCCCAGATCAGGCAACACCGATGTTGAATGTGCTGCCCCCTTCGTGAGCAAGCCCACTCCTACCCTGACTGTGTCCAGACACAAATCTAGTCCCCAGCATCATTCCCATGTGGGAGCGGGCTTGCTCGCGAAGGCCCCAGATCAGGCAACACCGATGTTGAATGTGCTGCCCCCTTCGTGAGCAAGCCCACTCCTACCCTGACTGTGTCCAGACACAAATCTAGTCCCCAGCATCATTCCCATGTGGGAGCGGGCTTGCTCGCGAAGGCGTCGTGTCAGGCAATACTGATGTTGAATGTGCTGCCAGCTTCGTGAGCAAGCCCACTCCCACCCTGACTGTAGCCAGACACAAATCTAGTCCCCAACATCATTCCCTTGTGGGCGCGGGCTTGCTCGCGAAGGCGTCATGTCAGGCAATACTGATGTTGAATGTATCGCCCCCTTCGTGAGCAAGCCCACTCCCACCCTGACTGTGTCCAGACACAAATCTAGTCCCCAACATCATTCCCATGTGGGAGCGGGCTTGCTCGCGAAGGCCCCAGGTCAGGCAACACCGATGTTGAATGTGCCGCCCCCTTCGTGAGCAAGCCCACTCCCACCCTGACTGTAGCCAGACACAAATCTAGTCCCCAACATCATTCCCATGTGGGAGCGGGCTTGCTCGCGAAGGCCCCAGATCAGGCAACACCGATGTTGAATGTGCTGCCAGCTTCGTGAGCAAGCCCACTCCCACTCCCACTCCCACTCGGACTGTGGCCAGACACAAATTTCGTCCTTACCGTCATTCCCATGTGGGAGCGGGCTTGCCCGCGATGGCGGCGTCAGATCCAACATCAAAGTTGAATGATCTTCCGCAATCGCTGGCAAGCCAGCTCCCACAGGTTTTTGCGTTTTCAGTTACTTCAGGTCAAAGCGATCCAGGTTCATGACTTTCGTCCAGGCAGCGACGAAGTCTTTGACGAACTGCTCCTTCGCATCCGCACTGGCATACACCTCCGCCAACGCCCGCAATATCGCATTCGACCCAAACACCAGGTCAACCCGCGTTGCCGTCCACTTCACGCTGCCGGTTTTGCGGTCGCGCCCTTCGAACTCGTCCGCATCCCGCGAGGTCGGCTTCCACTCCACACCCATGTCCAGCAGGTTGGTGAAGAAGTCGTTGGTCAGCGCTTCGGCCTGGCTGGTGAACACACCATGACGGGTTCCACCGACGTTGGTGTTCAACACCCGTAAACCACCCAGCAGCACAGTCATCTCCGGGGCGGAGAGGGTAAGCAGTTGTGCCTTGTCGATCAGCAGTGCTTCGGCTGAAACCCGGTATTTGCCTTTGCTGTAGTTGCGGAAACCATCGGCAATCGGTTCAAGGAAGCCGAACGAGTCAACATCGGTTTGCTCTTGGGTCGCGTCCGCGCGCCCTGGTGTGAAAGGTACGCTGAGCGAATGCCCGGCATTCTTCGCCGCTTGCTCGACCCCGGCATTGCCCGCCAGCACGATCAGGTCCGCCAGCGAGACTTTCTTGCCCGATGCGCCACCATTGAACTCGTTTTGAATCCCCTCAAGGGTCTTCAGCATCTTGTCCAATTGCTCTGGCTGGTTGGCCTGCCAGAACTTCTGCGGTGCCAGACGCAGACGGCCACCGTTGGCGCCGCCACGTTTGTCCGAACCACGGAAGGTCGAAGCCGCTGCCCAAGCGGTCGAAACCAGCTCCGAGACAGAAAGCCCCGAGGCCAGCACTTTGCTTTTCAGCGAGGACACATCGTTGTCGTCGATCAGCGCATGAGTGACCGCAGGAATCGGGTCTTGCCACAGCAGCTCTTCGTTGGGCAGTTCCGGGCCGAGGTAGCGCGACAGCGGGCCCATGTCGCGGTGGATCAGTTTGTACCAGGCGCGGGCGAAAGCGTCGGCCAACTGATCGGGATTGGCCAGGAAGCGCCGGGAGATCTGTTCGTAGGCCGGGTCGAAGCGCAGCGCCAGGTCGGAGGTGAGCATGGTCGGCGAGAGTTTTTTGCTCGGGTCGTGGGCATGCGGAACGGTGCCGGCCCCCGCGCCGTTCTTCGGTTGCCACTGGTGCGCGCCGGCCGGGCTTTTGGTCAGTTCCCACTCGAAACCGAACAGGTTTTCCAGATAGTTGTTGCTCCATTGGGTCGGCGTGGTGGTCCAGGTCACTTCGAGGCCGCTGGTGATGGTGTCGCCACCCTTGCCGGTGCCAAAGGCGTTGCGCCAGCCGAGGCCTTGCTCTTCCAGTCCGGCGGCTTCCGGTTCGGGGCCGACGTTATCGGCAGGGCCGGCGCCGTGGGTTTTGCCAAAGGCGTGACCGCCGGCAATCAGTGCCACGGTTTCTTCATCGTTCATGGCCATGCGGCCGAAGGTTTCGCGGATGTCGCGGGCCGAGGCCACCGGATCGGGGTTGCCTTCGGGGCCTTCCGGGTTCACATAGATCAGGCCCATCTGTACGGCGGCGAGCGGGTTTTCCAGATTGCGTTCGCCCTGATCGGTGCGGCTTTCCTCTTTACCGTGCAAGTCAGGTTCAGCCACCAATGTGCCGTCACCGGGTTCCTGCATGGCAGACTTGTCCTTGCCGTAACGGCTGTCGCCGCCCAGCCATTCGTGTTCCGAACCCCAGTAGACGTCTTCGTCTGGCTCCCACACATCAGGGCGTCCGCCGGAGAAGCCGAAGGTCTTGAAGCCCATGGATTCCAGGGCGACGTTACCGGTGAGGACGATCAGGTCGGCCCAGGAGATGTTGCGGCCATATTTCTGTTTGATCGGCCACAGCAGGCGGCGGGCCTTGTCGAGGCTGACGTTGTCGGGCCAGCTATTGAGCGGGGCAAACCGTTGCTGCCCGGAGCCGGCGCCACCGCGGCCATCCGCGGTGCGATAGGTGCCGGCGCTGTGCCAGGCCATGCGGATAAAGAGCGGGCCGTAATGGCCGAAGTCTGCCGGCCACCAGTCCTGGGAGTCGGTCATCAGGGCGCGCAGGTCTTGTTTCAGGGCCTGGAAGTCCAGGCTTTTGAAGGCTTTGGCGTAGTCGAAGTCCCTGCCCAGCGGATCGGACTTGGGCGAATGCTGGCTGAGGATTTTCAGGTTGAGTTGATTCGGCCACCAGTCACGGTTCGTCGTACCACCACCGGCGGCGTGGTTGAACGGGCATTTCGATTCGTTTGCCATGTTCGAGTCCTTATCAGGTCTTGTACGGCCGGCTCGTGCCGACTTCGGACTTGTAAGGCTAGACCCGACTTGGCGAGTCGGCTAATAGCCCGGCTATTGGAGGCTGATAGGCAGAACCTTTCACCGACTCCCCGTCAGCTTCGCCACTTCATCCTTCGGGGCAGGTGGTATCTCCGGGTTTCTTGACATCGCAGTTCACCCTCTTCTTGAACGAAGTGGCCGAGCCCGGCGCATTTTTGACCACCACATGTGCTTCCACACTGCCACGGCTGTACACGACAAAATGATGCCGGGAGGGATACTGTCAGAAATTACAGGTGCTGCAGTCATTCGGATGAATGGTCGCAGGAACAAGGTTTTTGCGTCACGGACGCGTCAGCTGATAACCCGATACTTCCACCGGCCCTTGCGGGCTCTCGATTTTAGTATTGGGAATATCTAAAGTTGTTTTTATATCAAATACGATTAAAGGACTGTCATATATGACAGCGGTTGTTGTTAACGTACTTTTGACTTGGGTGGTGCCTCGTAAATTGCTTTGAAACTCTCATGGAGGAAAACATTATGGCTTTAAACGAAAGAAGGCCTGGGTCAGGCACGCTTACTGCCTCTGTTGATGGCAGAGGTTTTCTGAACAGTACCAGCGTTACTTTTCACGATGCGAACAAACATTATTTAATTGCGGGGTACGACGGTAATGATCATTGGGTGGTTTTTTCTGTGCCCAGCTCTCTGGTGGGCGAGGGGCCGCATGTAGTGAACCACTATGACGACGGGCTTACGTGGACCGTTAATGTCGACGGTGTCAATAATTTTGTCGCGTCAGGCACCGCCACGATTACCTTTGACAAGTATCGCATCAGTGTGCGCGGAACTTTTGATTTTAGTTTGGAAGATAAAAGGCGAGTTGTCGGGGAATTTGATATTGCTAACAAGCAAGCAGCTTAATGGGGGCGGATTTATTTGATGCGGAGGAAAACATTATGGCTTTAAATGAAAGAAGACTTGGGTCGGGCACGCTTACTGCCTCTGTTGATGACAGGGGTTTTCTGAACAGTACCAGTGTTACTTTTCACGATGCGAACAAACATTATTTGATTGGGGGGTACGACGGTAATGATCATTGGGTAGTTTTTTCTGTGCCCAGCTCTCTGGTGGGCGAGGGGCCGCATGTAGTGAACCACTATGCTGACGGGCTTACGTGGGCCGTTAATATCGACGGTGTCAATCATGTTGTCGCTTCAGGCACCGTCACAGTTACTTTTGACAAGCATCGCATCAGTGTGCGTGGAAATTTTGATTTTAGTTTGGAAGATAAAAGGCAAGTTGTCGGGGAGTTTGATATTACTAAGCAAGTGGCTTGATGGGGATGGATTTAGTTGATATGCAGGCACTTCGTCCAGCAGATCGTCTTGCCCCTGCGCCTCTGCAATCACACTGTAATCCGTGACTTCAAACGCGTCCAACCCCTATCACGAAAAATGGAATGTTCGTTCATCGCTTGGCTTGCCAACGGTGGAGTAAAAAGTTTAAAACTTAAATAATGGAAGGAGCAAAAACGATGAACCCGCAAATCAGCAAG
Source organism: Pseudomonas sp. Irchel 3E19 (assembly GCF_900187585.1). Classification (NCBI taxonomy): domain Bacteria; kingdom Pseudomonadati; phylum Pseudomonadota; class Gammaproteobacteria; order Pseudomonadales; family Pseudomonadaceae; genus Pseudomonas; species Pseudomonas sp. Irchel 3E19. The sequence continues at coordinate 68,511 of NZ_FYDT01000029.1, read as the reverse complement.
TTTTTGGCTGAAAAAAAGTCCTCAACCGGTACATTGAGTGCCACTCTCGATAGACAGCCATTTTTTCAGAGCAACTTCGTTTTATTTCATAAGGCAGATGAGGAATATCTTGTTTTTGGGGGTGAACGCAAAAACGGGATATTGCTCACAGTTCCCACAGCTCTGGAAGGTGACGGCCCGCACAAAGTGGCCTGTTATCAAGGGCATCAGTTTTGGGAAGTGCTGATCGATAGTAACCATTGTACCGTCGCGTCAGGTTTTGCAATCGTTACTTTTAAAAGAGATGGCGAACATCGATTCGGCGTGAAAGGAACTGCTGATCTTACATTGCCGGATGGCCGGAACGCGTTCGTTTCATTTGATATCAGCAATCCGCTAGTTTGATGGGGACGGATTTATTTGATACGTCCCCACGGTCAGGGATTGCTCTGCAGGAGTTGCGCAGTCAACTCGACTGCGCGGCCTCGTCCTCAAGCACGTCGTCGACAATGTCCTCTTGCCCCGGCACTTCGGTGATCACACTGAAATCCGTGACCTCAACCGCGCCCAAGCCATAACCCAACAAATGGAACGAGAACGCCTTGCGCTGCTGCGGATTTTCAAAGCTGAAATCCATCTCCAGCGGTTGATCCGCTGTGGCAACCATTTCCGATGGCAATCCCAGCTGCACGTCCTGTTCAAACTCCTTGGCCTTGAGCTGGATGTACGCCGCCTGCTGCGGATCGACCGAGCGCACGGTCAGGCGTACGCGGGTGTGTGAGCCCTTGGGCATTTCCAGGTATTGCGCGCCGATCAGGTTGTCGGCCCAGTCGTCATTGATCTGCGCTTGCAGCGCGATGACATTGTTACTGCCGAACTGATAGCGCTGATTGAGCGGGGTGCGCAGCAGCGACAGATCCAGAGCATTGGCGCGGGCGGCAATCTGCCGGGCTCGTTGACCGCTGTAGGAGCCCTTGAACGTGGCGCTTTCGGCGATGAAGCCGGCGCTTTCGTAGTAGCGGCAGCGGCGCGGCATGTCGCATTCGGAAAAGATGCCCTTGCCGTCGTGATAGCGCAGTTTGCCGTTGGTGAACGACATGATTTCGCGACCGGAATCGTAATCGCGAAACAGCGAGCGACCGCTCAGCGCGGTCGGCACCGGCAGGTCGAAGTAATCGAGGATTGAAGTACTCAGATCGACGTGGCCATAGACCCCGGCGTTGAGGCGCGGCAGTTGTTCATGCTCGGGTGCCAGCGTCAGGTTGAAGCCCCAGGAGGAGGCCAGACGCACGCCGTCGATACCGTGGGATTCATCCGAGGTGATTACCACGAGGGTGTCTTTCAACACACCCTGGCGTTCAAGCCCGCTGAGGAACTGATCCAGCGCATCGTCCAGATAACCGACCGCGGCCTGTTTCGGTGTTTCGTAGCGCTGCAGATAATCTTCCGGTGCGGAGTAGGGCTGATGCGTGCCCACGGTCAGCAACGTCAGCATCCACGGTTGCTTGTGCTTCTTCAATTGGCCGACATAATCCAGCGCGCCTTCGAAGAATGCCTTGTCATCCTTGCCCCACGGGAACTCCAGATAGTTGGCGTTGCTGAACCATTCCAGACCATGGGTCGCATCGAAGCCGATGTGCGGCATGATCTTGTCTTTGGCCATGAAGCGCAGGCCGGCGCCTTGCAGGTAGTGGGTGCTGAAGCCATGTTCGCGCAGTTGCGCCGGCAGGCAAGCCTGATTGCGCTCCTGCTGAGTGAGCATTTCCACGCCTTTGGGCGTACCGTTGTTGAGCTTGTCGTAATCGCCGCAGAGCATGGCGTACAGACCGCGAATGGTCTGGTGGGTGTGCAGTACGTAATCCGGCGTGTTCATGCCGCGCTCGGCCCAACGGCTGAGGTTGGGCATCAGGTCTTCCTGATAATGGCTGCCGATGGCTTCGCGGTTGGCGCGGATGTAGGCGCCGGGAATGCCTTCCAGGGCGATGACCAGCACGTTGCGCGCCTGACCCGGGGCGCTCAGCAGTTTGTGGCCATTGAGATCGACGTCGGTCAACCCGGCCATCGCTGGCGTGGCTTCTTCGACATCGCCGTCCAGCCATTCCTCGGCCTGGATCTGCAAATCAGCAACCTGCGTGGCCAGCAACTGATGCGGCAAGTTGTACGCCCGCCACGGATCGTCCTCGCTCGGCCACAGGTTTTGCGCGCCCCAGTGCGCGGCAAATAGCACCAATGGCGCGCTCCAGAACGCGCGGGGCAGGGGTGGGGGGACAATACCGCGACCGGTGAACTGCGTCAGCAGCCAGAACGCCAAGGCCAGCAGCAACGTGGTGCCCAGCGCCGGGTGCGCCAAACCGCCACCGGTGGAGTTTTCGACAAATTGCGGATCAATCAGGTAATGCAGATCGGAAGGACTCGGCAAACGGCCAACGGCGCTGACCAACTCAGCCGTTGCCACCGCCAACAGCGCCCAGAACACCAGCACCGGCATCGCCAGCCACCATGCCCGGCGATGCAGCAAAACCACCAGCGCACTGCCAATGGCCAGATCCGACAAATAGCCCAGCGGTGTCGACCAGCCCAGCGTCGCGCGCAGGCACACCGGCACTATCAGTACCAGCAGAATCAGAGAGAACAGGCGGGCATGCGGCTGCCGCAACCAGCGAAAAAGAGCGCTCACAAAAAAAGACCTTCCAGTCATTAAATCGTCAAAAAAGTGTGGGCGATGATACCAAGGGTCAGCGGTCTGATCGCCTTTTAAACTTGAAGGTGATCCGATGTCGGGCGGACTTGTAAGCGTGGGCACTGGGCTAGGGCCCAGTCAGGGGGGGTGTTTGACAATTAACCGGGATACGGCAGGCGAATCGGTGCAGGCGTTTTTTTGTTTCAGGCTGTTTAACCGAAACTGGAATCCGCCTGCACCGACTTTTGCTCAGTTCAAGCCATCATCAAAAATGCTTTCAATCGGCAACTCAAACGCCCGGGCAATCTGAAACGCCAGCGGCAGGCTCGGATCGTAGCGTTCGTTTTCGATGGCGTTGATCGTCTGGCGTGACACGTTGAGCCTTTCAGCCAGATCGACCTGTGACCATTTGCGCTCGGCGCGCAGTGCCTTGAGGCGGTTTTTCATTGGTAGCGACGTCGGGCGATTTGCAGGCCGAGGATCCACATCAAGCCCATTACTGGCCACACGCAAGTCCATGGAATGTGCGGCGCGCCGACGTTTTCCAGAAAACCGTAGCTGAAGGTCAGCAGCGCTGAAGCGGCAAACGCGAAGCCCAGCGCTTCGAACTGGATGCGCAGATGCATTTCATCCATGCGGCGCATGTTGCGCACGATGGCCCAGCACATCAAACCTGCCGGGAGGATCGGCATCAGCGCGACAGCTGAGCGCAGAATAATGTTGGCATCCATCAGGTATTGCGAGGCAACCAGTGAGGCGACCAACGCCACCGTGTAAAGGATCAGTGCTGCGCCCATTTCCAGGTAATACCGGTTCATGCTTACTTCCTATGTAAAATACCCTTTACATAATTGCGAAAGATTTTCTTAATGTAAAGCCTGCTTTCCACAAAAACCGATTTCCCAAACCCAAAAAGGGGCGGCCTGATCATCGATCAGGCCGCCCCTTTTTTATTGCCGCTCAGTCAGATCAATGCATCTTGCTGTGATCGTGACCTTCCATGTTGGTCAGCGAACGCACGGCGGCCTTCACTTCAACGGTTTCTTTCTCGCCCTTGGCGTTTTCCACCGTCAGGGTCAATGGCACGCTTTCGCCTTCTTTCAACTGACCGTTCAGGCCCATCAGCATGACGTGGTAGCCGTTCGGATCAAGCTTGACGGCTTTGCCGGCCGGCAGCTCGACGAACTTCACCGGGCCCATGGTCATGACGTCGTTCTTCATGCTCATTTCGTGGATCTGCACGTCCTTGGCTACCGGGGTCGCGACGCTGAGCAGCTTGCTGTCGGTGTCGGCGGTGAGGGTCATGAATGCGCCGCTGGCGGACTGGGTCGGCACGGTCGCACGTACCCAGGCGTCGTCGACTTTGGTCTGTGCCGAGACTTGGGAGGCGAGGCCGAGCAGGGACAGAGCGAATACGGCGCGTTTGATGTTGTTCAGAACGGGGTGCATCAGCAAACCTCCATAACAGTAAGCAAATCTTCCGTGCATTCTTCTGCCGAAAGTGAGGTGGACAGACCCAGGCGCAGTTCGCCGCGCGAGTCGAAGACGTAACTGGTGGCGGTGTGCGAGATGGTGTAGGTGTCGCCGGCCGGCACCTTCTCGAAGAACACGTCGAATTCCTTGGCGGTGGCCTTGGTTTCCTCAAGCGTGCCGTACAGCGCGACGAACGTCGGGTCGAAGGCTTTCATGTAGGCGTCGAGGATTTCTGGCGTGTCGCGCTCGGGGTCTAGGCTGATGAAGATCACCTGCAAGCGATCGCCGTCCTTGCCCATCAGTTTCTTGATTTTGGCCGCGCGGGCCAGGGTGGTCGGGCAGACTGCCGGGCACTGGGTGAAACCGAAGAACACCATCGGCATCAAACCGCGAAAGCTCGACAGGGTCATGGTTTCGCCGTCGGTGTTCTTCAGTTTGAAGGTGCGCCCCATGATCTTGTTACTCAGATCCTTGCCGTACTTGTACGACAATTGGCCGCGGGTGTCGCAGCCGGCGAGCAGGCCGAGCCCGAGTACGCCCATTCCCGCAAGTACCTTGCGGCGAGTCAACAAAGCCGTCATCTAATACCGCCTTTTGCAGCCCGTCAGTCGACAGGACTGGCGAGGGGTTAACCGTAAAAGCGGCGCATGATACCAAACTGAACCGGCGAGTCGGTTTTCGATCGGCTGACAGGGTGTCGCAGGGCGACAAAAGGTGTAAGAAAAAGTGACGAGTGCTTACTGAACAGCCTCCTGCGCAGCACGCCAGCCACCGCCCAGCGCGGTGTACAGGTTCACCTCGGCGACCAGTTGCGCCAAACGATCCGTGATCAGACCTTGCTGCGAACTGAACAGCGAACGCTGGGCATCGAGGAACACCAGACTGCTGTCGACGCCGTTCTGGTAACGGTTTTGTGCCAGGTTGTAATAGTCCTGCGTAGCTTGCACCAGATCGCGCTGCGCCTGCAGTTGTTGCTGATAAGTGCTGCGCGCGGCCAAGCCGTCGGCGACTTCCTGAAACGCCGTCTGAATCGATTTTTCGTACTCAGCGATCGCTACGTCTTTTTGCAACTTCGAATAATCCAGACTCGCGCGCAGGCTGCCGGCATTGAAAATCGGCAGACTGATCTGTGGCTGGAACGTCCAGGCACCGGAGCCTGCGCCAAACAAGCCAGCCAGATCACGACTGGAGGTACCGGCATTGGCAGTCAGGCTGACACTGGGAAAAAACGCCGCCCGCGCCGCGCCGATATTGGCGTTGGCGGCTTTGAGTTTGTACTCGGCCTGAAGAATGTCCGGCCGCCGTTGCAGCAGGTCTGACGGCAGACCTGCCGGCAGTTGTTGCACCATATCACTGGCCAGCGGCCGCGCGGGCAGGGACTCGGGCACTGGCGCGCCGACCAGCAGGGTCAGGCTGTTCAAGTCCTGCGCGACCTGACGTTGATAGCGCGCCAGATTGGCTCGAGAGGTGTCGACGCTGGTTTTCGCTTGGGCCTGCTCAAGTGCCGACGACTTACCGGCCTCACGGTTGCGCGTGGTCAGGCGCAGGCTCTGTTGATCGGCGGCGAGGGTCTCGCGGGTCAGTGCCAGCAACTCCTGATCGGCGCGCCAGGTCAGGTAGGCGTTGGCGACGTTGGCCACCAGGCTCAACTGCGCGCTGCGCCGTGCTTCTTCGGTTGACAGCCAAGTCTGCAACGCCTGCTCGCTGAGGCTGCGTACGCGACCGAAGAAATCCAGCTCATAGGCGCTGACGCCGAGATTGACCGCGTAAGTCGAGTTGATCAGCGCTTTGCTTTTGGTCACGCTCGGCGGCAGGCGTTGCCGCGATTCGCTGGCATTGGCCGACACCGCCGGCAGCAAATCGGCGCGCTGAATGCGGTATTGCGCCTGGAACGCTTCGACATTTAGCGCAGCTACACGCAGGTCGCGGTTGTTGACCAGCGCACTCTCGATCAACTGTTGCAGGGCCGGGTCGTTGAACAGCGTGCGCCAGTCTTCGTTGGTCGTTGCAGCCTGTGGGCCTTGCGGGTATTGCGCGGCACTGGGCGAAGCGGGGCGCTGGTAGTCGGGAATCAAAGAACAGCCGCCCATCAGCATGGCCATGGTCAGCAGTGAAATTCGCAGGGTGGACATCGAACAGCCTCATACGTGAAAGAGGAGCCTCAAAAAGGGCGTTCACACGCTCAGTCCAGATCAGGTTCCGGCCATCCACTTCGCCAAACCATGCCGGCCACTGACCCCAAGCTTGGCCGTGGCGCGTTTGAGGTAGGTCTCGATCGAGCTGTTCTTGACCTGCAGCTTCTGCGCCATGTGCGGCACCGTGCCGCCGGTCAAAAGGCCCAGGCAGACTTCTTTCTCTCGCGCCGATAGAACCACGCCGCTCAACATCAGGCGTTCATCGAAAACCAGTGCAAGGGGGGCTTTATCGAGATCGACCGAGGGCAAGCGCGGTTGTTTGGAAAGGGTTTGCCGACTGATCTGCGCATGGCGTTCGATCAGCGGCAGCAGGGTGTCGGACAGGCTCTTGAGAAACGACAGCTCCGGCAGCGAAAACACCCGCTGGGTGTGCGGGCGGTAGAACGAAATGACACAGCGGCGGTTGGACGTGCGCGACACCAGATTGCATTGGTGAACGCTGTGCTGCGGATGTCGGGGCAGTAGCGAGGCTTTGAGTTGAATCAACAGCGAGTCATTCATCTCGATCATTTTCTGCAACAACGGATGATCGTCAGGACGCTCCAGCGGATCGGGCGGGGGGAACGTCTGCGGTAGACCGGCACTGCCCAGCGGCTTGATCTCGACCACACTGGCCTGACGCTCATCCAGCGTCCACTCGCTGAGATCGACCCGGTTGACCGGCACCAGCGTGTCGACCAACTGGAACATGTTCGTGGCGAAGTGATCATCGCCCGTGCTTGCGATCAACTCTCCGAGTTGCCAGTAGAAGTGCGGGTTTTCCATATTGCGAATACTGCCAGTCAGATTCATATCCTTGTCATCCCCGGTACAGAGCCATCACTGAATCGTCTGCCTTCTATGTAAAAGCCACCCACCCAGCCATTTCTCCTTGAACATGATCTGGAGCAGGATTTAAGCCTATGGATTTGTCCTACGTCTGTAGGGGAAATCGGGGACACAAATTGCCACTATTTCTGAATGTTGGCGCCGGGGTTCTGACGGCATAAATGTCAGAAGTCTCGTCATAAGTGACTGTTCAGTCACGTCGCAGGCCCGGTAAACCGGCAGATGCTGATTTTTGATCGGCAGCACTCGGGCAAATGGCGGCGCTGGTATGTGGTTCTTTTCCTACAAACTTTTCAGTATTTCCTCTCCGATTTTTTAGACCTCGCCTGTGATGAGCACGCCCATGGCGCGTATCAGGGGAGTGGTTGTCCGGGTTTCAGGTGTCATGTCGGTGGCGGGGCCGATGCTTGAATACCGGCAAAATTTCATGAGAAGGATCTTATGCAGCCTACTTCTGCCAACGTGGCGGGCGATCTGTCCGTGCCTGTCGAGACATTCGCGCTGACTGCCGCCCAACGGGATATCTGGCTGGACCAACTGAGCCGCGGTGATTCGCCGCTGTATAACATTGGCGGTTACGTCGAACTGAGCGGGCCGCTGGATCCGGCATTGATGCAATCGGCACTCGAATGCGTGGTCTCAGCGAACGACGCCTTGCGCATCGTGCTGCTGGCGGACGTCGGCCACGACGGGCTGCCGTTGCAAGGATTCGCACAGACGCTGCCGGTGGCCATGCCGCTGTTTGATTTCAGCGGACACCCCGATCCACAGTCAGCGGCACGGGCGCTGGTCGAAGAGCAAATGGCGCAGGCGTACGTGATGAGCGGACAAGCGCTGTTCCGCTTCTGTCTGATTCGCCTCGATCAGCACCGCCACTGGCTGGCGGCGCAGGCCCACCATTTGATTATCGATGGTTGGGGGTTTGGTCTGCTGTTCAAATCGGTGGGCGACATCTACAGCGCGCTGTCCCGTGGCGAGCGTCCAGATGTGCCGGCACCGTCCTATATCGGTTTCATCGAAGATGACGCTCGCTATCACCAGTCACCACGCTATGAGCTTGATCAGTGCTACTGGCTGGACAAGTACCGCAGCCTTCCCGAACCCTTGTTGATTCCCCGTCATCGCGAACCCCTTGACCCTGAAACGGCGCCCAGTCGCATTCACGTCGAGGCTTTTCCGGCCCTGCTGCACGAGCGCATGAAAGACACCGCGCGGCACCTCGGCGGTTCAGCCTTTCACGTATTGTTGGCGGCGCTGCACGTGTATTTCAGTCGTACCGCCCAGCGTGATGAGTGGGTTGTCGGCTTGCCGATTCTCAATCGCTCCGGTGCCCGTTTCAAAAGCACCTTGGGCTTGTTCACCCAGGTCAGTGCGATGCGCATGGGCTTTGGCCGTGAGTTGTCATTCGCTGACTTGATCAAGGCGGTCGGCGATGGCCTCAAACAGGACTTCCGCCATCAACGCTATCCGCTGAGCGAGATGAACCGTGCGCTGGGTCTATTGCGCGAAGATCGCTCGCAACTGTTCGAGCTGTCGGTGTCCTACGAGCAGGACGACCATGACTACCGTTACGCTGAGGCGCCGGGGCACGTGGTCAAAGTTTCCAACCAGCACGAGGCGACACCGCTAGCCATCCACCTGCGCAGCAATCGTTACAACGACAAGGCCTGGTTGCATCTGGTGTACTCGCCGGCCTATTTCGCAGCGCAGGAGATTGCGGCATTCACCGAGCGCTTGTTGCTGATTCTGGAACAAGGTCTGGAACGTCCGCAGCTGCCCATCGCCGATTTCAACCTCAATAGCCCGGCAGAGCTGGCCCTGCTCAAGGAGTGGAACGACACCCGCGTCAGTTATCCGCAGGGGCAGCTGATTCATCAGCGATTCGAATCCCGGGTGGCCGAGCAGCCGGACGCAATGGTCGCCACTTATCAGGGGCGGTCACTGAGTTACACCGAGCTGAACCAGCAAGCCAATACGCTGGCCCACCATCTGATCGGCCTCGGCGTGCGCCCTGATGATCGGGTGGCGATCGTTTCGCGCAGAAGCCTGGAGACATTGATCGGGCTGCTGGCGATTCTCAAGGCTGGCGCCGCTTATGTGCCGATTGACCCGGCGCATCCACCCGAGCGCTTGAGTTATCTGCTCAGCGACAGTGCTCCGGTGGCCCTGCTGACGCAAAGTGATTTGCGCGAGCGCTTACCCGCCACAGCGCTGCCAGTGATCGAGCTTGATCGGCGCGAATGGTCGCTCGACAACTTGACCGATCCCGACGTGCCGGGGTTGAACACCTGCCACCTCGCTTATGTGATTTACACCTCCGGCTCAACGGGGTTGCCCAAAGGCGTGATGGTTGAACACCGCACCTTGGGCAATTTGCTCGACTGGCATTGCGCGGCATTCGGAATCGGTCCTGGGCAGCACACCTCGAGCCTGGCCGGCTTCGGTTTTGACGCGATGGCGTGGGAGGTCTGGCCGGCGCTGTGTGCCGGGGCAACGCTGCATTTGTCGCCCGCAAGTGAAGGCAATGAAGACATCGATGCGCTGCTGGCCTGGTGGCGTACGCAGCCGCTGGACGTCAGCTTCCTGCCAACGCCGATTGCCGAATATGCCTTCAGCAAACAACTCGATCACCCGACCTTGCGCACCTTGCTGATCGGCGGCGATCGCCTGCGCCAGTTCAACCGCGCGCAATCTTTTGCGGTGGTCAACAACTACGGCCCGACCGAAGCCACGGTGGTTGCCACCTCGGGGCTGATCACGCCGGGGCAGCCGTTGCACATCGGCAAACCGGTGAGCAATGCCACGGCTTATCTGCTCGATGATCAGCAGCGCCCGGTGCCGATCGGCATCATCGGTGAGTTGTATGTCGGCGGCGCCGGGGTCGCCCGGGGTTATCTGAATCGCCCGGAATTGACCGCCGAACGCTTTCTCGACGACCCGTTCAGTGCGCAGCCGGATGCGCGCATGTACCGGACCGGCGACCTTGCCCGTTGGCGTGCTGACGGCAATCTTGAGTACATCGGGCGTAATGATGACCAAGTGAAGGTTCGCGGTTTGCGTGTCGAACTGGGCGAAATCGAAGCCGCTCTCGTCAGCCATGACGCGGTGCAAGAAGCCGTGGTGCTAGTGCGCGACGGTCAACTGCTGGCATGGTTCACCGAGCGCGAAGCGCTGGACATCCTGCAACTGCACACGCACCTGACTTCGCGTTTGCCAGTCGCGATGCTGCCCGCCGCTTACATACGCCTGGCGACGTTGCCGCTGACGGCCAACGGCAAGCTCGATCGCCAGGCCTTGCCGGCACCGGGGCCGGAAGCGCTGATTCGTCGGCATTACGAGGCGCCACAAGGTGACGTCGAAATCGCCTTGGCGCAGATCTGGGCCGAGGTCTTGCAGGTCGAACGGGTAGGGCGTCACGACCATTTCTTCGAGCTGGGCGGCCACTCTTTGCTCGCCGTCGGCCTGATCGAACGCATGCGCCAGATTGGCATGAGCAGCGATGTTCGCGTGCTGTTCAGCCAACCGACACTGGCCGCACTGGCGGCGGCGGAGGGTAGCGGTCGCGAAGTTGCGGTGCCGGCCAATCGTATTCCGGCCGATTGCACGCACATCACGCCTGACCTGCTGCCACTGGTGCAACTGGATCAAGCGATGATCGAGCGTATCGTTGCGACGGTACCCGGTGGTGCCGCCAATGTGCAGGACATTTATCCTTTGGCGCCGTTGCAGGAAGGCATTCTCTATCACCACATCACCGCCGCGCAGGGCGATCCGTACTTGCTGCAATCGCTTCTGGCGTTCGACAGCATCGAGCGCGTCGAGGCCTTCGCCGCTGCGTTGCGGCAGGTCATGGCACGGCATGACATCCTGCGCACGGCAGTGGTCTGGGAAGGCCTGACCTCACCGGTGCAGGTGGTGTGGCGCGAGGCGATTCTGCCGGTGCAGGCAGTCGAATTCGATCCCGCCCGAGGCGCAATCATCGATCAACTGCATCAGCGCTTCGACGCGCGGCGCTATCGCCTCGACGTCAGTCAGGCACCGCTGTTGCGCCTGATGTATGCCCGCGACCCGGCGCATGATCGAGTGGTTGGCATCCTGTTATTCCATCATCTGGCCATGGATCACATTGCGCTGGAGGCGATGCGTGAAGAAATCCACGCCAGCCTGTCCGGGAGCGCCGAACCGCTGGCGGCACCGGTGCCATACCGCAACTATGTGGCGCAAACGCGATTCGGCGTCAGCGAGCAGGAGCATGAAGCGTTCTTCCGGCAGATGCTCGGCGACATCGACGAGCCGACCTTGCCATTCGCGTTGCAGAACGTGCAGGGCGACGGTAGCGATATCGAAGAGGCTGAGCAAACGCTGGCACCCGAGTTGTACCAGCGCATGCAGCAGCAGGCACGTCAGGCCGGGGTCAGTGTCGCCAGCCTGATTCACCTTGCCTGGGCGCAAGTGTTGGCGGCAACCTCGGGACAGCAAAGTGTGGTGTTCGGCACGGTGCTGATGGGCCGCATGCAGGGCGGCGTCGGGGCGGATCGGGCGCTGGGGGTGTTTATCAACACCTTGCCGCTGCGGGTTGATGTCGGCGAGGGCGCCCGCGCGGGCGTGAAGTCCACCCATGCACGACTGACGGCCTTGCTCGGCCATGAGCACGCGTCGCTGGCGCTGGCCCAGCGTTGCAGTGGCGTTGCCGCGCCGGCACCGCTGTTCAGTGCCTTGCTCAATTATCGTCACAGTGATGATGTCGAGCAAAAAGGCTCTCGGCAAACCTGGCAGGGTATCGAAACCCTGGCCAACGAGGAACGCACCAATTACCCGTTCACCTTGAGTGTCGATGATTTCGGCACGGGCGCGCGCGTGATCAGCAGAACCCTGGCAAGCGTTGGCGCGCTACGGATTTGCGCCTATGTGCAGTTGGCGTTGAGTGGCTTGGTCGAGGCGCTGGAGAACACGCCGCAACGGCCGCTGAATTGTCTGCCGATCGTGCCAGAAGCGGAGTTGCATCGGCTCCTGATCGAGTTCAACGCCACTGAAGCCGATTGCCCGCTGGACCAGCCGATTCAGGCCTTGTTCGAAGCACAGGTCCGGTACAGACCGGACGCCATCGCCGTGCAGTTCGCCGAGCAGCGGCTGACCTATCGCGAGCTGAACGAGCAGGCCAACCGCTTGGCGCATCATCTACGCGAATTGGGTGTGCAGGCGGATTCACGCGTGGCGATCTGTGTCGAGCGTGGGCCGGCGCTGGTGATTGGACTGCTAGGGATTCTCAAGGCAGGTGGCGCTTACGTCCCGCTCGATCCTGATTATCCGCTGCAACGCCTCAACTACATGCTGCAGGACAGCGCGCCGGTGGCGCTGCTGGTGCATGGCGCGACGCGCGATTTGCTCGGCGATCCTGACGTGCCGCTGGTTGATTTCGATCTCGGCGCATGGCGCGACCATCCCCACGAAAATCCTCAGGTTCCGGGCCTTGGCGCTTCGAATCTGGCCTACATGATCTACACCTCCGGCTCCACCGGCACGCCCAAAGGCGTCATGATCGAACACCGCAGCGCCTGCAACATGCTGCACTGGGGCTCGCAGCTGTCACCGCCCACCGAACACGGTGCGCTGCTGCAAAAGGCTCCCTACAGTTTCGACAGTTCGGTGTGGGAGATCTTCTGGCCGCTGTGCTCGGGCATGCGTCTGGTGCTGGCGCGCCCCGATGGTAACCGTGATTCGGCTTATGTGACGCAGATGATTCGCGAGCAGAAAATCACCGTGGTCAAGTTTGTGCCGGCGCTGTTGCAACAGTTCATCGAGCAGGACGATGTCAGTCAGTGCACCAGTCTCACCGATGTGCTCAATGGTGGCGGCGAGTTGACCGTCGCGTTGGCGCAGCAAGTACGCGAGCGCCTGCCGTGGGTGCGCCTGCATAACGTCTACGGGCCAACCGAAACCACGGTCGACAGCAGTGGCTGGACGCTGGAGCCGCACGTGCCTGTACCGGAAACGCTGGTGCCGATCGGCAAGGCCTTGAGCAATACCCGGCTGTATGTCCTCGATGCCTGCGATCAACCGGTGCCGTTCGGCGTCAGCGGTCACTTGCACATTGGCGGTGTCGGTGTGGCGCGGGGTTATCTGGGGCTGCCGCAATTGCAGGCCGAGCGCTTTATCGACAGTCCGTTCGTGGCTGGCGACCGCTTGTATCGCACTGGTGATCTGGTGCGTTACGACGTCGATGGCAATCTGCAGTTCCTCGGTCGTAATGACTTTCAGGTCAAATTGCGCGGGGTACGTCTTGAACTCGGTGAGATCGAGGCAAGGCTGCTGGAACATCCGGCCATTCGCGAAGCGGTGGTGCTGGTGCGCGACGAGCGTCTGGTGGCGTATTACAGCGTGCGGGCAGGGGTAGCGGCGCCGAGTCTTGATGCATTGCGCGCGCACGTGCTGGAGCGCCTGCCGGAATTCATGGTGCCCGGCGCCTACGTGCTGCTCGCGGCGCTGCCGTTGACGCCCAACGACAAAATCGACCGCAAGGCACTGCCTGAGCCGGGGGCGGAGGCGTTGCTCAATCGGCCTTATGCGGCGCCGCAAGGCGAAGTCGAGAACATGATGGCGCAGATCTGGGCGCAAGTGCTCAAGGTCGAGCAGGTCGGGCGCCATGACAACTTCTTCGAGCTGGGTGGGCATTCGCTGCTGGCGGTGAGCCTGGTGGCACGCTTGCGTCAGGCCGGGCTGCATGTCGATGCACGGACGCTGTTCAGCCAACCGACGCTGGCAGCGCTGGCAGCGCAAACCACACGCCAGGCAAAACAGCTGGAAATCGCCCGGACCACCATCCCCAACCTCAACCGCAAACGCCGCCTCTGACCGCTGGACGCAAACCCTGTAGGGGCTGCGGTGCTCAAGCCAGCGGCTTGTCCCCGCTTCCCATGTCAGACACCCATGCCCCGATGTTTTAGTTTTTCCAGGCTGCGCGCCACATGCACGGACTCGCTGTTGCGCGCTCCTTTTTCTCGTATTTACAGCAGGTTATCTCATGCATTTCAGCGAACTGATGGCTGTTATTTCGACCCATGCGATCCGCCTTCAACAGGAAGATGAAGACTTGGTCATTCTGGGCAGCGACGACGCGCTGGATGATGCGTTGTGGGACAGCCTCGCCGAACATAAGTCGCAGCTACTGGAGCTGGTCGCCGAACACGGCGGCGACTGGTTGAGCCCGGCGTACCGCATCACGCCGGACATGTTGCCGCTGGTGCAACTGAGTCAGGAAACCATCGACCGTATCGTCGCCACCGTGCCGGGTGGCGCGGCCAATGTGCAGGACATTTATCCGCTGTCCGCGTTGCAGGAGGGCATGCTTTATCACCATCTCTCGGCCGCTGCCGGCGATCCCTACATCTCCCAGGCGCGCTTCGTCTTTGACAGCCAGGAGCGACTGGACGCGTTCGCCGACGCGTTGCGTTGGGTGGTCAAACGTCACGACATTCTGCGCACCTCGTTCGTCTGGGAATACCTCGATGAAGCCGTGCAGGTGGTCTGGCGCGAGGCGCCGCTGGTTTGCCACGAGATCACTGTCGATCACCGTAGCGATGTCCTGACGCAACTGCTTGAACAGCACACCCCGGAGCATTTCCGCCTGGATATGCAGCAGGCGCCGTTGCTGCGCATGGTCTACGCGCAGGATCCGGCGCAGGGCCGTGTGGTGGCGTTGCTGCTGTTTCATCACATGATCATGGATCACGTCGCGCTCGATGTGCTGCGCCGGGAAATTCAGGCCTGCCTGCTCGGGCAGACTGCGCAGGTCGCTGCGCCCGTGCCGTATCGCGATCATTTGGCCATGGCGCGCATGGCCGGCAACGAACAGGCGCAAGAAGCGTTCTTCCGCGACATGCTCGCCGACATCGAAGAGCCGACGCTGCCGTGTGGCTTGCAGGATGTGCAGGGTGACGGCCACGCCATCGAGGAAGCCTCGGTAATGCTCGACAGCCGCTTGAGCCGGCAGTTGCGCGAACAGGCACGGCAGCTCGGCGTGAGCGTTGCGAGCCTGATGCATCTGGCGCTGGCGCGCGTATTGGGGCAACTGTCCGGGCGCACGGCGGTCGTGTTCGGCACCGTGCTGCTGGGGCGGATGGACGCGGGCGAGGGCGGCGAGCAGGCGTTGGGCATGTTCATCAACACCTTGCCGCTGCGAGTCGATGTCGGTGAAGACAGCGTGCGCGCCGGCGTGCTGGCAACGCATCGGCGACTGACCGCGCTGCTGGCGCACGAGCAAGCGTCACTGGCCCTGGCACAACGCTGCAGCGCCGTCGCGGTGCCGACGCCGCTCTTCAGCGCGATCCTCAACTACCGGCACAGCAGCGTCGAAGAAGTCGCTGACGTGGTCGACATTGCCCCCGGTGTGCAGGTGCTCGGCGCCCGCGAGCGCACCAATTATCCGTTGACCATCAACATCGATGACCTCAGCGTGGACCTGCGCATCACCGCGCTGGCGGATGCAGCGCTGGGGGCCGAGCGCATGGCCGCTTACCTGAACACGGCGCTGGAGAGTCTGGTCGCGGCGCTGCAAATCAGCACCGATGTGCCGCTGCAAACGCTGCAAATCCTCCCGGCCAGCGAACGTGAACACCTGCTGCGCGGCAGCAATTTACCGCTGACGCAGTTCCTCGACACCCCGCTGATTCACCAGCAATTTGAAGCCCATGCGCAGGCTCGACCTGACGCGGCGGCGTTGATTTTCGAGGGGCAGACGCTCAGTTACGGCGAGCTCAATCGCCGCGCCAACCAGGTCGCCCACCATTTACTCGCGCTGAACATCCACCCTGACGATCGCGTCGCCATCTGCGTCGAGCGCGGGCCGCAAATGATCATTGGTCTGCTCGGCGTGCTCAAGGCCGGCGCCGGCTATGTGCCGATCGATCCGGCCTATCCGCTCGACAGAATCCGCTTCACCTTGCAAGACAGTGCCCCGGTGGCGGTGCTGGTGCACGCGGCAACACAAGAGTGCGTTGCCGGTCTCGACCTCCCGCAGGTGGACCTCGACAGCGGCCACCTCAAGGCAGAACTCGACGTGAACCCGCAGATTCCCGAGCTGACGGCGGCGCATCTGGCGTACGTGATCTACACCTCGGGTTCCACCGGTTTGCCCAAGGGCGTGATGGTCGAGCATCGCAACGTTGCGCGGCTGTTTTCGGCCACCCACGAGTGGTTTCAATTCAATCAACAAGACATCTGGGCGTTGTTCCATTCCTTCGCATTCGACTTTTCAGTGTGGGAAATCTGGGGGGCGCTGGCGTTCGGCGGGCAACTGCTGTTGGTGCCGCAAGCGGTCAGCCGCTCGCCAGATGATTGCTATGCGCTGCTGTGCAACACCGGCGTGACCGTTCTCAACCAGACGCCGAGTGCCTTTCGTCAACTGATCGCCGCCCAGGGTCGCAGCACGTTGCAGCACTCGCTGCGGGAAGTGATTTTCGGTGGCGAAGCGTTGGAACCGGGGTTGCTTAAACCGTGGTATGCGCGAGTCGGTAACGCCGGTACGCGGCTGGTGAACATGTACGGCATCACTGAAACCACCGTGCACGTCACCTATCGGCCGCTGCATGCCGCCGACGCGCAACTGATTGGCGTCAGCCCGATTGGCGTGCGCATTCCTGACCTGCAACTGTATGTTCTCGATGCTCAGCGTGAGCCGGTACCGGCCGGGGTGATTGGCGAGTTGTACGTTGGCGGCGCCGGTGTGGCGCGCGGCTATCTGAATCGCGAAGCACTGACAGCCGAGCGCTTTATCGCTGATCCGTTCAGCCGGCGCGGCGATGCGCGACTGTACAAAACCGGCGACCTGGCGCGCTGGGCCGCCGACGGCAGCCTCGACTACCTGGGCCGCAATGACGATCAGGTGAAAATTCGCGGTTTCCGCATCGAGTTAGGCGAGATCGAAGCCCGCCTGTCTGCCTGTGAGGGTGTGCGCGAAGCGGTGGTCATTGCCCGTGAAGACAGCCCCGGCGATCAGCGTCTGGTGGCGTACTGGCTGGCCGACGACGGCGTTGCACCTGACGTTGCGCACTTGCGCGATCAACTGCTGGTTTCACTGGCCGAGTACATGGTCCCAAACGCGTTCGTGCGTCTGGAGGCATTGCCGCTGACCGCCAACGGCAAACTCGATCGTAAAGCCTTGCCACAACCCGACAGCGAGGCCTTCGCCCATCGCGGTTTCGAGGCTCCGGTCGGGGCCGTGGAAACGCTGATCGCCGGGCTCTGGGAAACCTTGCTGGGTGTCGAACAGGTCGGCCGGCATGACAATTTCTTCGAACTGGGTGGGCATTCGCTGTTGGCGGTGAAGCTGATCGAGCGCATGCGCCAACAGGATTTGCATTGCGATGTACGGGTTCTGTTCGGTCAGCCAAGCGTGGCGGCGCTGGCGGCGACCTTGAGCAGCGCGGGTGCCATTCTCGTTCCAGGCAACCTGATCGAACCCGGTTGCTCGCGCATCACTCCGGCCATGTTGCCGTTGGCTGATCTCGATCAAGCAGAGATTGATCGTGTTATTGCCAGCGTGCCGGGCGGCATCGCCAATGTGCAGGACATTTATGGCCTGGCGCCGTTGCAGGCAGGGATTCTCTATCACCATCTGGCGACCAGCGCCGGTGATCCTTATGTGTTGCAGGCGCAGTTCGCCTTCGATGGTTTGCCGCAGATCAAGGCGTTCGTCCGTGCGTTGAATGCAGTGATTGCCCGTCACGATATTTTGCGCTCCGGCGTGGTGTGGGAAGGCCTTGAAGAGCCGGTGCAAGTGGTCTGGCGCGAGGCGCCGCTGGCGCTGGAGCGGGTCGACGCCGATGAACTCGACGGCGATGTGCTGGAGCAAATGCAGGCGCGCTTCGATCCGCGTCACTATCGCCTCGATCTCAGACGCGCGCCGCTGATGCGTTTTGCCTACACCGAGGATCAGCCGAACCAGCGCTGGATCGGTATGCTCCTGCTGCACCATATCGTCCTCGATCACACTGCACTGGACGGGCTGGTCGCGGAAATGAACGACGTGATGCTTGACCAAAGCGTCGATCTGCCGACGCCAGTGCAATACCGCAACTATGTGGCGCAGGCGCGGCTCGGCGTTGATGAGCAGGCGCACGAGGCTTTTTTCCGCGAGATGCTCGGCGACATCGACGAGCCGACCGTGGCGTTCGGTTTGCAGGATGTGCACGGTGACGGCAGCGACATTGTCGACAGTCATGCTGAGTTGGACCCCGGCCTCGGCGAACGCTTGCGTGAGCAGTCGCGTCGACTCGGCGTCAGCGTCGCCAGCCTGGTGCATCAGGCCTGGGCGCAAGTGCTGGCACAGGTTTCCGGCCAGCAAGACGTGGTGTTCGGCACCGTGTTGCTGGGGCGCATGCAGGGCGGCGAAGGCGCTGACCGGGCACTGGGCATGTTCATCAATACTTTGCCTTTGCGCATCAGCGTTGGTGCCGGCTCGGTGCAGGACGGCTTGCGTGCCACCCATGCGCGTCTGGCGCAGTTGCTGGGTCATGAACAAGCCTCGCTGGCGTTGGCCCAGCGTTGCAGCGGTGTTGCGGGTTCGCAGGCGTTGTTCAGTACCTTGCTCAACTACCGTCACAGTGCCCCGCAATCGCCTGCGGTCACGTGGGAGGGCGTGCAGATTCTCAGCTCCCGCGAGCGCAGCAATTATCCGTTGGTGGTCAGTGTCGACGACCTCGGCGAAGGTTTCCGATTGAGCGTGCAAGCTGTGCCGCAAGTGGACGGCGCGCGGGTTTGTGATTACCTGCAAACTGCGTTGCACAGTCTGGTCGCGGGGCTGGAGTACACGCCGGCGGTGCCATTGCAGCACTTGTCGATCGTGTCACCGGGCGAGCGCCAGCGGGTGCTGGTCGGTTTCAATATCAGCGGTCGTGAATACCCGGTGGCGCAGACCGTGCAGCGCTTGTTCGAAGCGCAAGTGGTGATGCGTCCCGAAGCGTTGGCGCTGGTGCAGGGCGATCTGGAGCTGAGCTACGGCGAACTGAATCAACGCGCCAATCGCCTGGCCCATCACTTGATCGGCCTTGGTGTGCAGGCTGATGATCGCGTCGCCGTATGCCTGCGTCGCGGGCCGGAGATGCTCGTGGCATTGTTGGCCGTGCTCAAGTCTGGCGCCGGTTACGTGCCGATTGACCCGGATTATCCGGCGGAGCGTATCACCTACTTGATTCAGGACAGCGACCCGATAGCGGTGCTCGCACAAGCGTCGACGCAGGATCTGCTCGGCGCCGTGCCGGTGATCAATCTGGACGCCAGTGATTGGCAGCACCTGCCGGACACCAATCCACAACTGGCGAGGCTGACCCCGGCGAATCTGGCCTACGTGATCTACACCTCGGGCTCTACCGGCCAGCCGAAAGGCGTGATGGTCGAGCACCGGACCCTGGAAAATCTCGTGCACTGGCACGCCGAAGCCTTTGATCTGCACGCAGGCAGTCACACCGCCAGCGTTGCCGGTTGCGGTTTTGATGCCATGGCGTGGGAAGTCTGGCCGGCGCTGAGCGTCGGCGCCACCGTGTACCTGCCGCCGCCGTCGATCCGTAATGAACACCTCGATGAGCTGCTGGAATGGTGGCGCGCGCAGCCGTTGCAAGTGAGCTTCTTGCCGACCCCGGTGGCCGAATATGCCTTCAGCCGTGGGTTGGGGCATCCGACCCTGCGCACGCTGCTGATCGGTGGCGACAAGTTGCGGCAATTCCCGCGTGAGCAGACGTTTGCCGTGATCAATAACTATGGGCCAACCGAGGCTACAGTAGTGGCGACCTCCGGCCTGATCGAACCCGGACGGATTCTGCACATCGGTCGGCCCATCGCCAACGCCAGAATCTACCTGCTCGATCGCCAGCAACAACCGGTGCCGGCAGGTGTACAAGGTGAGTTGTATGTCGGTGGCGCCGGAGTGGCGCGTGGCTATCTGAATCGCCCGGAACTGACCGCCGCACACTTTCTCGACGACCCGTTCAGTGATGATCCGCACGCGCGGATGTACCGAACTGGCGACCTTGCGCGATGGCTCGCCGACGGCAATATCGAATACCTGGGGCGCAACGATGACCAGGTCAAATTGCGCGGTGTGCGTATTGAACTCGGTGAAATCGAAGCGGCGCTGAGCACTCACCCCGGCGTACAGGATTGCGTGGTGCTGGTGCGTGACGGGCGTCTGGTTGCCTGGTTCACCGAAGTCGCAAGCGTTGAGACCGGCGACTTGCACCATCACTTGCAAAGCCGCCTGCCGGACACCTTGGTCCCGGCGGCGTATGTAAGACTGCACAGTTTGCCGCTGACTGCCCACGGCAAACTTGATCGCAAGGCCTTGCCCGAGCCTGACCAGCAGGCCTGGCTCAGCCGCGAATACGAGGCACCGCAGGGTGCGGTCGAAATCGCCTTGGCGCAGATTTGGGCCGACGTGCTGAAGATCGAACACATCGGCCGCCACGACAATTTCTTCGAACTGGGTGGGCACTCGCTATTGGCGGTGAGCCTGATTGAGCGCATGCGCCAGATCGGTTTGAGCGCCGATGTGCGCGTACTGTTCAACCAGCCGAGCCTGGCGGCGCTGGCGCGTGCCTTGGGCAGCGGGCGTGAAATTGAAGTGCCGGCCAACCTGATTGCGCCCGGTTGCACGCACATCACCCCGGACATGCTGACCCTGACCACACTGGATCAGGCCAGCATCGAGCGTATCGTCGCCACGGTGCCGGGCGGCGCGGCGAATGTGCAGGATATTTACCCGCTGGCACCGTTGCAGGAAGGCATTCTTTATCACCACCTGAGCGCCGAACAGGGCGACCCTTATCTACTGCAATCGCGTCTGGCCTTCGACAACCTCGAACGTTTGCAGGCCTTCGCCGAGCACTTGCAGCAAGTCATCGCACGCCACGACATTCTGCGCACCAGCGTGGTCTGGGAAGGCCTGCCCAGCCCGCAGCAAGTGGTCTGGCGCCAGGCGCAACTGGTCGTGCAACACGTGCCTCTGGCGGCACAGGACGGCGACATACTCGCGCAGTTGCATGAACGCTTCGATGCGCGGCATTACCGCCTCGACCTGAATCAGGCACCGTTGATCCGCATGGTCTACGCCGAGGACCCGTTGCAGCAGCAAGTGGTGGCGATCGTGCTGTTCCATCACTCGATTCTCGACCATACCGCCATGGACGTGATCGGCCGCGAAATGCACGCGCTGATGTTCGATCAATTCGACACGCTGACGCCGCCGATGCCATACCGCAACTATGTGGCGCAGGCGCGTTTGGGCGCGGATGAGCAAGCGCATGAGGCATTCTTTCGCGAGATGCTCGGCGATATCGACGAGCCGACCTTGCCCTTCGGTTTGCAGGATGTTCAGGGCGACGGTCGCGGCATTGAAGAAGCGCTGCAGCCAGTGGATGCCGGTCTGAATCTGCGCCTGCGCGAACAGGCGCGACAACTGGGCGTCAGCCCGGCGAGCCTGATGCACCTGGCCTGGGCGCAGGTGCTGGGCGTGTTGTCCGGACGTCGCGACGTGGTCTTCGGCACCGTGCTGATGGGACGGATGCAGGGCGGCGAGGGCGCCGACCGTACGCTGGGGGTGTTCATCAACACCTTGCCGCTGCGCGTTGATCTGGGTGAAAGCGTGCGCGCCGGGGTGAAATCCACCCATGCACGGCTGACGGCGCTGCTCGGCCATGAGCACGCGTCGCTGGCTCTGGCCCAGCGTTGCAGCGCCATGGCCGGTTCCGCACCGTTGTTCAGTGCGTTGCTGAATTACCGGCACAGCGCCGTCGAGCAGCAGCCGCGCGACGGCCAGGGTATCTGGCAGGGCGTGCGCATGCTCGGTGGCGAGGAACGCAGCAATTATCCATTGACGCTATCCGTGGATGATCTGGGCGAAGGTTTTGCCCTCGACGTGCTGGCGGTCGCAGAGATCGGCGCGCAACGGATTTGCAGCTACATGCACACCGCGCTCGAACATCTGGTGACAGCGCTCGAGCAGGCGCCGCAACGTCCGCTGAACCGTTTACCGATTCTCTCGGTCGCGGAATACGAGCACCTGCTGGTCGGCTTCAATCAGCATTCAGCGGCGTATCCGCGTGGCGCGACGATCCATCTATTGGTGGAGGCGCAGGCCGAGCAGCAGCCAGATGCAATGGCAGTGGTTCAGGGCGCGCAGCAGTTGACCTACGCTCAGCTCAATCAGCGCGCCAATCGCCTGGCCCATCACTTGCTCGGTCTCGGCGTGCAGCCCGATGACCGCATCGCCGTGTGCCTGCGCCGCAGCCCGGACATGCTCGTAGCGTTGCTGGCGATCCTCAAGGCCGGGGCAGGTTATGTGCCGGTCGATCCGGCGTATCCCGCGCAGCGCATTGCCTATCTGTTGCAGGACAGCGATCCCGTGGCGGTGCTCGCACAGGCTTCGACCCGCGATCTGCTGGGGCGGATGCCGGTGATCGATCTGGACAACGCCACCTGGCAGCACTTGTCCGGGACCAACCCGTCACTGCCGACGCTGACCCCTGCGCATCTGGCCTATGTGATCTACACCTCCGGCTCAACCGGTGAGCCGAAAGGCGTCATGGTCGAGCATGCGACCTTGGAAAACCTTGTGCACTGGCACTGCGAGGCGTTCGATCTACAGGCCGGCAGCCACACCGCGAGTGTCGCCGGATTCGGTTTCGACGCGATGGCCTGGGAAATCTGGCCGGCGCTGTGTGTGGGTGCGACCCTGCACCTGCCGCCGCAGTCGATCAGCAACGAACACCTCGATGACTTGCTCGACTGGTGGCGCGCGCAGCCGTTGCAGGTGAGTTTCCTGCCGACGCCGGTGGCCGAATATGCCTTCAGTCGCGACCTCGGTCACCCGACCTTGCGCACGCTGTTGATCGGTGGTGACAAGTTGCGGCAATTGCCTCGCAATCAGACCTTCGCGGTGATCAACAACTATGGCCCGACCGAGGCGACGGTGGTCGCCACGTCTGGCGCGGTCGAGGCCGGGCAGACGTTGCATATCGGTCGACCGATGGCCAACGCCAAGGTGTATCTGCTCGACGAGCAACAGCGGCCGGTGCCGGTCGGCGTTGCGGGTGAGTTGTTCGTGGGCGGCGCCGGCGTGGCGCGCGGTTATCTGAACCGGCCCGAGCTG
Source organism: Pseudomonas sp. Irchel 3E19 (assembly GCF_900187585.1). Taxonomy (NCBI): domain Bacteria; kingdom Pseudomonadati; phylum Pseudomonadota; class Gammaproteobacteria; order Pseudomonadales; family Pseudomonadaceae; genus Pseudomonas; species Pseudomonas sp. Irchel 3E19. The sequence goes on along the minus strand of NZ_FYDT01000029.1, from coordinate 45,218 downwards.
AGCGCCGAACGCTTCCTCGAAGACCCGTTCAGCGACGAACCGCAGGCGCGCATGTACCGCACCGGCGACCTTGCACGCTGGCTGGCCGACGGCACTATCGAATACCTGGGGCGCAACGACGATCAGGTGAAATTGCGCGGTGTGCGTATCGAGTTGGGCGAAATCGAAGCGGCGTTGAGCGGTCACGCGGCCGTGCAGGATTGCGTGGTACTGGTGCGCGACGGCCAGTTGCTGGCGTGGTTTACCGAGCGCCTGAGCGTCGAGATCGAGGATTTGCGCAGTCATCTGCAAACGCATTTGCCGCAAGCGCTGGTGCCCGCCGCTTACGTGCGCCTGCCAGCACTGCCACTGACCGCCAACGGCAAACTCGACCGCAAGGCGTTGCCGGAGCCTGATCAGACTGCTTGGCTGAGCCGCGAATATGCCGCGCCGCAAGGTTCGGTGGAAATCGCGCTGGCGCAGATCTGGTCGGACGTCTTGAACGTTGAACAGGTCGGCCGTCACGACAACTTCTTCGAACTGGGCGGGCATTCATTGCTGGCGGTGACGCTGATCGAACGCATGCGTCAGGTCGATCTGAGCACCGACGTGCGCGTGCTGTTCAGCCAGCCGACTCTGGCCGCGCTGGCGGCAGCGGTGGGCAGTGGCCGCGAGGTCGCAGTGCCGGACAATCTGATTGCGGCCGATTGCACGCACATCACCCCTGACATGCTGCCGCTGGTGCAACTGGACCAAGCCAGCCTCGAACGCATCGTCGCCACGGTGCCGGGTGGCGCGGCCAACGTGCAGGATATTTATCCGCTGGCGCCGTTGCAGGAGGGGATTCTGTATCACCACATCACCGCCGAGCGAGGCGATCCGTACTTGCTGCACTCGCAGTTGGCGTTCGACAGTGTTGAGCGATTGCAACGCTTCGCCGAGGCCTTTCAACGGGTGATCGAGCGTCACGACATTTTGCGTACTGGCGTGATCTGGGAAGGCTTGAATCAGCCGGTGCAGGTGGTCTGGCGTCAGGCACAACTGGCTGTGCAGGAGGTTTTGCTGGATCCGATGGAGGGCGATGCCAGAGCGCGTTTGCAGGACCGTTTCGATGCCCGGCAATACCGGATCGACATCAGCCAGGCGCCGCTGATCCAGTTGATGTATGCGCAGGATCCGTTGCACCAGCGCGTGGTGGCGGTGTTGCTGTTTCACCACATCGCGCTGGATCACACGGCATTTGATGTGGTGCGTCAGGAAATGCAGGCGTACTTGCTCGGACAGATAGCTCCGCCGAGCGTGGCGATGCCGTACCGCAATTACGTCGCGCAGGCGCGGCTGGGAGTCAGCGAGCAGGAACACGAAGCGTTTTTCCGCGACATGCTGGCTGACATCGACGAGCCGACCCTACCGTTCGGCTTACAGGACGTGCAGGGGGATGGCAGCGCTATCGAAGAGCATCGGCTGCTGTTGCCGGATGAATTGAGCCGACGGCTGCGCGCACAGGCGCGCACGCTCGGTGTCAGTGCGGCCAGCCTGTTTCACCTCGGCTGGGCACAACTGCTCGCCGCCACGACCGGTCGCCACAATGTGGTCTTCGGCACCGTATTGGTCGGGCGCTTGCAGGGCGGCGAGGGGGCAGACCGGGCGTTAGGCGTGTTCATCAATACATTACCGTTGCGGGTCGATGTCGATGATCAGGGGGCGCGCGCCGCCGTGCGCAACACTCATAAGCGGTTGAGCGTATTGCTCGGGCATGAGCACGCCTCGCTGGCGTTGGCACAACGTTGCAGTGGCGTGGCGGCGCCGTTGCCGTTGTTCAGCTCGATGCTCAACTTCCGCCACAGCGACCGGCGCGCGCAACAGCAACTGCTTGAGCAGGCCTGGCAAGGTATAGAGACGCTAAATCATGACGGCCGCACCAACTACCCGTTGACGTTGAATGTCGATGATCTGGGTGACGCTTTCAGCGTGATGGCATTGACTGACCCTGGGGTGGGGGCATCGCGGATTTGCAACATGATGCTGACGACTCTGCAGGGATTGGTGACGGCGCTGGAGCAAAACCCACACTCAGCATTGAACAGTCTGCCGATCCTGCCGGAGGAGGAGCGCAGGACTCTGCTGTATGACTTCAACGACACCAACGTCGATTACGATTTGCAGCAGACGCTGCACGGCTTGTTCGAAGCGCAGGTGCGGCGTACGCCACAGGCTGTGGCCGTAGTCGCCGGTGAGCAGGCATTGAGCTACGCGCAGTTGAATGGGCGCGCCAACCGCTTGGCCCGGCACTTGATCAGTCTCGGTGTGCAGGTGGATTCGCGGGTGGCGATCTGTGTCGAACGCAGCCTGGAAATGGTCATCGGTCTGCTGGCGATCAACAAGGCCGGTGCCGCTTATGTACCGCTCGACCCGGCTTATCCGCCAGAGCGCCTGGCCTACATGCTCGAGGACAGCGCACCGGCCGTGGTGCTGGTGCACGGTGCTACCAGCGGGTTGCTGGGGGATGTCAAAGCGGCAGTGGTCGATCTTGACCAAAACACTTGGCAATCCCTGTCTACCGACAATCCGCAGATCCCGGCGCTGACGCCACAACACAGCGCCTACGTGATCTACACCTCCGGCTCGACCGGCCAACCGAAAGGCGTGGTCAACGAACACGCAGGTGTGGTCAACCGCTTGCTGTGGATGCAGGACGCCTATCGCCTGAGCGCTGCCGATTCGGTGTTGCAGAAAACCCCGTTCAGCTTCGACGTGTCGGTGTGGGAGTTCTTCTGGCCGCTGATGACCGGCGCACGCCTAGTCATGGCGCGGCCCGACGGGCACAAGGATCCGCAATACCTCAGCGATGTAATCGAGCGCGAACACATCACCACGCTGCACTTTGTGCCGTCGATGCTCGATGTGTTCCTCGCCAACAGTGACACCACACGCTGCGACAGCCTGCGTCAGGTGATGTGCAGCGGTGAGGCGTTGCCGGGCAGTCTGGTGCGGCGTTTCAAACTGCAATTACCGGGTAGCGGTTTGCACAACCTGTATGGCCCAACCGAAGCGGCCGTCGACGTGACGGCGTGGGATTGCGCCGGGTCCATCGAGCAGACCCCGGATAACACGCCGATCGGCAAACCGATCGCCAACACCCGCATGTACATCCTCGATGCGCAACAACAGCCGGTGCCACAAGGCGTGATCGGCGAGTTGTATATCGCTGGCGTGCAGGTGGCGCGCGGTTATCTGAACCGGCCTGAGCTGAGTGCCGAGCGCTTCCTCAACGATCCGTTCCAGTCTGGCGGGCGCATGTATCGCACCGGCGACGTTGCGCGGTATCGGCCGGACGGCAATATCGAGTACCTGGGGCGTAACGATGATCAGGTGAAGATTCGCGGTCTGCGTATTGAACTGGGCGAAATTCAGGCGCGCCTGGCCCAGATCGAAGGTGTGCTAGAAGTCGTGGTGGTCGCCCGTGAAGACGTGCCGGGCGACAAACGTCTGGTCGCGTACTACACCGGCGAACGCCTGGAAATCGACCTGCTGCGCAGTCAACTGCTGGAGCACTTGCCGGACTACATGGTGCCAGCCGTGTTCGTGCATCTCGACGCCTTGCCGCTGAGCCCCAACGGCAAGCTCGACCGCAAGGCGCTTCCGGCGCCGGATCAGCAGTCGCTGAAAACCCGCGAATACGAAGCCCCGGTGGGCGAAGTCGAAATCACCCTCGCACGGCTCTGGGCCGAGCTGCTCAACGTCGAACGGGTAGGGCGCCACGACCACTTCTTTGAACTGGGTGGTCACTCATTACTGGCGGTCAGTCTGATCGGCCGGTTACGTCAGGAAGGCATGGAAGCCGATGTCAGGGCGTTGTTCGAACAACCGACCCTGGCCGGCTACGCCGCAATTACGGAAAGAATGGAGATCGTCCTGTGAATGTGCTCGAACTATTGGCAACCCTGAAGGCAAAAGACATTCAGTTGGCGGTGACCGATGAGCAATTGCGCGTCAATGGCAACAAACAGGCGTTGAGCGACCCGGCGCTGCTGGCCGCGTTGCGCGAGCACAAACCAGCGCTGATCGAACTGATCAAGGCCGGCCAATACTCAGCCACCCGTGTCGGCCAGATCGACGTTCCGGCTAACGGCATTCTCCCCGGCAGCACGTACATCACGCCAGCGATGGTGACCCTGGCCGAGGTGGATCAGCCGACCCTTGACCGCTTGATCGCCGAGGTACCGGGCGGCGCCGCCAATGCGCAGGACATCTACCCACTGGCGCCGTTGCAGGAAGGCATTCTCTATCACCACGCCAGCAACGAGCAGGGCGATCCGTACGTCATGCAATCGTATTTTGCGTTCAGCAGTCGCGAGCGTCTGCAGGATTTCGCCCAGGCGTTGCAAAAGGTTATTGATCGCCACGATATCCTGCGCACAGCGGTGCATTGGGAGGGGCTGGACGTGCCGCTGCAAGTGGTCTGGCGTCAGGCACAGTTGCCGATGGAAGAGGTCGTGCTGGCAGACGGCGAAAGTGATGCGCTGCAGCAACTGCACGAACGTTTCGATGCACGGCATTTCCGACTGGACGTCCGGTGTGCGCCGATGATGCGTCTGGCCTACGCGTGGGACGAGGACGGTCAGCGCGTGGTCGCGACGTTGTTGTTCCATCACATGGCCCTGGACCACTCGGCGCTCGACGTGGTGCGTCACGAACTGCTCGCCTGCCTCACCGGCGACGATCAATCGCTCGGGCGCCCGGTGCCGTTTCGCAATTACGTCGCGCAAGCGCGGCTGGGCATCAGCGAAGCCGAACACGAGGTTTTTTTCCGCGAGATGCTCGCTGACATTGCCGAGCCGACGCTGCCCTACGGGTTGCAGGATGTGCAGGGTGACGGCCTCGGCATCACCGAGCTGAGCCTGCCGATCAACCCGTTGCTCGGCCAGCGTCTGCGGGCGCAGGCGCGGCAGCTCGGCGTGAGTGCCGCGAGCCTGTTTCATCTGGGCTGGGCGCAGGTACTGGCGGTGCTCACCGGTAAACAAAACGTCGTGTTCGGTACGGTGCTGATGGGCCGTATGCAAGGCGCCGAAGCCACCGAACGGGCGCTGGGGATTTTCATCAACACCTTGCCGCTGCGGGTCGATGTCGATGCGCAGGGCGTGCGTGCGGCGGTGGAGGCGACGCACAAACGCCTGACCACGCTGATGCGCCACGAGCACGCGCCGCTGGCATTGGCCCAGCGTTGCAGTGGCGTGGTCGCGCCGACGCCGTTGTTCAGTGCCTTGCTCAATTACCGGCACAGCCACACGGCGGCAACGGCCAGCGCCGAGACGCTTGCCGCCTGGGAAGGCATCAGCACGATCAGTTCCGAAGAACGCACCAATTATCCGCTAACCCTGAGCGTCGATGATTTCGGCGATGCCTTCAGCCTGACCTTGCTGGCCACCACCGAGGTCGATCCACAACGCATCTGCGCTTACCTGCATTGCGCCCTGGAAAGTCTGGTGTTGGCGCTGGAGCAGGCGCCCGATACCGCACTCAACCAGTTGCCGATTCTGCCGGCGGCCGAGCGCGAGCAGGTGCTGTTGGCGTTCAATGCCACTCACGCTGACTACCCGGCAACGTTGACCATTGCCCAACGTTTCGAAGCGCAAGTGGCGCAGCGGCCCGAAGCCGTGGCCGCGCAATACCTCGGTGAGCAACTGAGTTATGCCGAGCTCAACCGGCATGCCAATGCCTTGGCCCATCATCTGATCGCACTGGGGGTCAAGCCCGATGATCGCGTCGCCATCGTCGCCCGTCGTGGCCTCGATACGCTGGTCGGGCTAGTGGCGATTCTCAAGGCGGGCGCCGGTTATGTGCCGGTTGACCCGGCGCACCCGGCCGAGCGTCTGCATTACTTGCTCAGCGACAGCGGCCCCGTCGCTGTGCTGACCCAAAACAATCTGCGGGAGCGCTTGCCGGCGCTGGCGGTGCCGGTGATCGATCTTGACCCGCGCACCTGGCCGCTGAGCGAGACCTTTGATCCGCAGGTGCCGGGCCTGACGGCCGCACATCTGGCCTACGTGATCTACACCTCCGGTTCCACCGGCCTGCCCAAAGGGGTGATGGTCGAACACCGCACCTTGTCGAATCTGGTCGATTGGCATTGCAGCGCGTTTGATCTGTGCGCCGGTCGCCACACCTCCAGCCTTGCCGGGTTCGGATTCGACGCGATGGCCTGGGAAGTCTGGCCGGCGTTGTGTGCCGGCGCGACCCTGCATCTGGCACCGACGCACGAGGGCAGCGAGGACATCGATGCGCTGCTCGACTGGTGGCGCGCGCAGCCACTGGACGTGAGTTTCCTGCCGACACCGGTCGCCGAATACGCGTTCAGCCAGAACCTTGAACACCCGACGCTGCGCACGCTGCTGATCGGTGGCGACCGCTTGCGCCAGTTCAGCCGCAACCAGCAATTCGATGTGATCAACAACTACGGCCCGACCGAAGCCACCGTGGTCGCCACCTCTGGACGAATCGAGGCAGGCGATGCCTTGCATATCGGCAAACCGGTGGCCAATGCCACGGTGTACCTGCTGGATGAACAGCAGCGTCCGGTGCCGATTGGCGTCATGGGCGAGTTGTATGTTGGCGGCGCCGGGGTCGCTCGCGGCTATTTGAACCGTGCCGATCTGAGTGCCGAGCGCTTCCTTCATGACCCGTTCAGCTCCATGCCGAATGCGCGCATGTACCGCACCGGTGACCTCGCACGCTGGCGTGCGGACGGCACGATCGAGTACCTGGGGCGTAACGACGATCAGGTGAAAATCCGCGGCGTGCGCATCGAGCTCGGCGAAATCGAAACTCGCCTCAATCAGTTGCCCGGCATTCAGGAAGCCGTGTTGCTGGCGCGCGAAGATGAACCCGGCCAGCCGCGCCTGGTGGCGTATTTCACCGAGCAGAGTCAGGTCGAACCGCTGGCCGTGGCCGAGTTGCGCGCGCACCTGTTGACTCAGTTGCCGGAGTACATGGTGCCGGTGGCCTTCGTCAAACTCGACACACTGCCGTTGACCGCCAACGGCAAGGTCGACCGCAAGGCCCTGCCAAAACCTGAGCGTGCGGCGCTGTTCACCCGCGAATACGAGGCACCGCACAACGAACTGGAAAGCGCCTTGGCGCAGATCTGGGCACAGGTGCTGCAGGTCGAGCGAGTAGGACGTCAGGATCACTTCTTCGAGCTCGGCGGCCATTCGCTGTTGGCCATGCGCATGGTGTCCCAGGTTCGCCAGCGCCTTGGCGTGGAGCTGGCACTGGGCGATCTGTTTGCCAATGCCGAACTGGCAGCGGTTGCCGAGGCGGTGGCGCAGGCCGGGCGCAGCACGCAACCGGAAATAGTTGCGGTGGCCCGTGACGGCGCCTTGCCGTTGTCGTTCGCTCAGCAGCGCTTGTGGTTTCTCGCACAAATGGAAGGCGCCAATACCGCGTACAACATTCCCATCGGCCTGCGCCTGCGTGGGCAGTTGAATGAACCGGCCCTGCAACAAGCCTTGGCGCGCATCGTCGCGCGGCATGAAACCCTGCGCAGCCGTTTTGCCCAGTTCAATGACGAGGCGCAAGTGCTGATCGCCCCGGTCGACAGCGGTCTACTGTTGCGCGTTGAAGATTTGCGCCAGCACCCGCAACCCGACGAAACCTTAGCGGCGCTGATTCAGGGCGAAGCCTCGGGGCCGTTCGATTTGCAGGACGATGCACTGATTCGCGGTCGGTTGGTGCGCCTCGCCGACGATCATCACGTGCTGTTGCTGACCTTGCACCACATCATCTCCGATGGCTGGTCGATGGGGGTTCTGACCCGTGAGCTGATGGCTTTGTATCAGGCGTTCAGCCACGGTCAGCCGGATCCGCTGCCACCGCTGGCGCTGCAATACAGCGATTACGCGGTGTGGCAGCGACGCTGGCTCAGTGGTGAGGTGTTGCAGCGCCAAAGTGAATACTGGCAACAGACCTTGGCCGGCGCGCCAGCGCTGCTGACCCTGCCGACTGACCGCGTGCGCCCGGCACAGCAGGATTACGCCGGCAACACCGTCGAGGTGGTGCTCGACGAACGCTTGAGCGCCGCACTCAAGGCCTTGGCTCAGCGACATGGCGTGACGATGTACATGCTCATGCTCAGTGCCTGGGCGAGCCTGTTGTGTCGTTTGTCCGGGCAATCGGAAGTGGTCATCGGTTCACCGGTGGCTAACCGTACCCGCGCCGAGATCGAAGGCCTGATCGGCATGTTCGTCAACACGCTGGCCCTGCGCATCGACACCTCTGGCGAGTTGAGCACTGAGGCGCTACTGGCAAGGGTCAAGGCGCGCACGCTGCAAGCGCAGGCGCATCAGGATTTGCCGTTCGAGCAAGTGGTGGAAATCACCCGGCCGCTGCGCAGCATGGCGCACAGTCCGTTGTTTCAAGCGATGTTCAGTTGGGACAGCGGCCACGGCGCCAGCCTGAGCCTGGGCGAGCTGACGCTGGAAAGCGTCGCCGAGCCGAGCCACTTTGCCAAATTCGATTTGTCGCTGACGCTGGCAGACGCGCCGGGCGGGATTCGCGGTGTGCTGGAGTACGCCGTTGCCCTGTTCGACGAATCGACCATTGAGCGTTATGTCGGTTACTTCCAGCGACTGTTGCAGGTAATGGTCAACAACGATCAAGCGGTACTGGAGCAGGTGGCGCTGTTGGCAGATGACGAGCGTCAGCATCTGCTGTTCGATCTGAACGCAACCGCCGTCGCCCACGATCTCGAGCAGACCGTTCATGGTCGCTTCGAGGCGCAGGTGTTGCGCACGCCTGACGCTGATGCCGTGGTGGCCGGTGAGCTGCGTTTGAGCTACGCCGAGTTGAACCGCCGCGCTAACCAACTCGCTCATCACTTGCGCCAGTGCGGTGTCGATCGCGATTCGCGGGTGGCGATCTGCGTCGAGCGTGGGCCGGAGTTGTTGGTCGGTCTGCTGGCGATTCTCAAGGCTGGCGGCGCTTATGTGCCGCTCGACCCGGGTTATCCCGCCGAACGTCTGGCCTACATGCTTGAGGACAGCGCGCCCGTGGCGGTGCTGGTGCATGCACCGACGCGTGCGCTGATCGGCGAGTGGGCGGGCGTGCGGGTCGATTTCGACCAGTGCACCTGGCAAGACCTTGCGCAGAGCAATCCGCAGGTGCCGGAATTGAGCGCGGCAAATCTGGCCTATGTGATTTACACCTCCGGCTCCACCGGCACGCCGAAAGGCGTAATGGTCGAGCACCGTAACCTGGGCAATCTGCTGCACTGGAGCGCCGGGCTGTGCCCGCTTTCTACCGGCGCCGCGCTGCTGCAGAAAACCCCGTTCAGTTTCGACGCCTCGGTGTGGGAGCTGTTCTGGCCGTTGAGCTGCGGCATGCGCCTGGTTCTCGCCGGCCCGAATGACCACCGCGATCCAGCCGCGCTGGTGCAACTGATTCGTGAGCAACAGGTCAATGTCATCCAGTTCGTACCGGCGCTGTTGCAGCAATTTCTTGAAGTGGAAGAAGTCGGTGAATGCAGCAGCCTGAGCGATGTGTTCTGTGGTGGCGGTGAGCTGACCGCCGCGTTGGTGCGCAGCGCCCGCGAGCGTCTGCCGCGGGTGCGACTGCACAACGTGTATGGCCCGACCGAAGCCACCGTCGACAGCACCGTATGGACGCTGGAGGCGAATTCGCCGGTACCGCAAGGCACGCCGCCGATCGGCAAACCGCTGTGCAACACCCGCGTGTACATCCTTGATGCTTATCAGCAACCGGTGCCATTCGGTGTCGTCGGCGAGATGTATCTCGGCGGCATGCAAGTGACGCGGGGTTATCTGAATCGGCCGCAGCTGACCGCCGAACGCTTCCTCAGCGATCCGTTCAGTGATCAACCGCACGCACGCTTGTACCGCACCGGCGACGTCGCGCGGTATCGGGCCGACGGCAATATCGAGTACCTGGGGCGCAACGACGATCAGGTCAAAATCCGTGGTTTGCGTATCGAACTGGGTGAGATTCAGGCGCATCTGGTGCACATCAACGGCGTGCGCGAAGCGGCAGTGCTGGCCCGCGAAGACGTGCCGGGCGATCAGCGCCTGGTGGCGTACTACAGCGGCGAACCTCTGCAGGTCGATCAGTTACGCGCCGAATTACTCAAGCATCTGCCGGACTACATGGTGCCCGCCGTGTTTGTACACCTGGACAGTTTGCCGTTGAGCCCCAACGGCAAACTGGATCGCAAGGCCTTGCCGGCGCCTGGCCAGACAGCGCTGTTGAGCCGCGAATACGAAGCCCCGGTCGGTGAAGTCGAAACGGTCATTGCCGGTCTCTGGGCCGAGTTGTTGAAGGTCGAGCGGGTAGGGCGTCACGACCATTTCTTCGAACTGGGCGGTCACTCGTTGATGGCGGTCAATCTGGTTGCGCGTATGCGCCGGGCCGGTCTGTCGGCAGATATTCGTGTGTTGTTTGGCCAACCGACGCTGGCCGCGTTGGCTGCCGCAGTGGGCGGTGCGCCTGAAGCCGTGGTTGCTTCGAACCTCATCCCGCGCAACTGCACGCGCATCACGCCCGATCTGCTGCCGTTGGTGGCACTGGATCAAGCGACGATCGACAGAGTCGTTGCCAGTGTTCCCGGCGGAGCCCTCAACGTTCAGGATATTTATCCGCTGGCGCCGTTGCAGACCGGCATTCTGTTCCATCACGTGTCGGCCGCTCAGGGCGATCCGTATGTCTTGCAGGCGCAGTTTGCCTTTGCCGATGAGCAACGGTTAAAGGCCTTTGTCGATGCCCTGCAAAGCGTGATCGAACGGCATGACGTTCTGCGGACAGCGCTGTTCTGGGAGGGGCTGGAAGACCCGGTGCAAGTGGTCTGGCGTCAGGCTTCGCTTGCTTGCGAGGCGCTGGCGCTAGACGCTGATTCGGGCGATGTCCTGAGCCAGTTGCGCGCACGATTCACCGTCGACAACTACCGCATGCCGGTCACCGAAGCACCGCTGATGCGTGTGGTGCACGCTCGGGATGCGGTCAATCAACGCGTGGTGGCCTTGCTGCTGTTCCATCATCTGGTAATGGATCACGTCGCACTGGAAGTATTGCAACACGAGATGCAGGCGTTTCTGCTTGATCAGCCGCAGTGTTTGAGCAATCCGGTGCCGTACCGCAATTACGTGGCGCACACCCGTTCCGGGCTGAGTGAGCAAGAGCACGAAAAGTTCTTTCGCGAGATGCTCGGCGATATCAGTGAACCGACGTTACCGTATGGCCAGAATCTGGCGGACAAAGGCTCTTCGCCAGAAGCACCTGCGCAACAGGCGCAACTGACCCTGGAAAGCACTCTGAGCCATAGCATCCGTCAGCAGGCACGGCGTCTGGGCGTCAGCGCTGCAAGTCTGATGCACCTCGCGTGGGCGCAAGTGTTGGCGCAGTTGTCAGGGCGCGAAGCCGTGGTGTTCGGCACGGTTTTGCTCGGCAGACTGCACGGTGGTGAAGGGGCTGAGCGGGCGCTCGGGGTATTCATCAATACCCTGCCGCTGTGCATCGAACTGAATGCACACAGCGTAAAAGGCGCGGCGCTGGCGACTCATGAACGCCTCAGTCAGCTGCTGGCCCACGAACATGCGCAATTGGCGCAAGTGCAACAGTGCAGTGCGATGCCATCGGGCACGCCGCTGTTCAGCACATTGCTCAACTATCGTCACAGTGCACCGGCCGGCCCGGTATCGGCCGAGGTGCAAGCGGCGTGGCAGGGTATGCAATTACTTAAGGCCGAGGAGCACACCAACTATCGCCTGACCCTTAGCGTTGACGATCTCGGTGAAGATTTCAGCCTGAAGGTATTGGCCGATACCGGCATCGATGCGCAACGCATTTGCGCCTACATGCGCAGTGCGTTGAGCGTACTGCTCGATGCGCTGGAGCATACGCCGCACATGGGTTTTGACCGGTTGTCGGTCGTGCCGGCGCAAGAACGTGAACAGTTGCTGGTGCGCTTCAATGCGACCGAGGCTGACTACCCAAGTGGGCTGACGATTGCCCAGCGTTTCGAAACGCAGGTCGCCGAACGTCCGCAGTCAGTGGCCGCGATATTTGCCGATCAGCCACTGACGTACTTGCAACTCAATCGCCAGGCGAATGCCTTGGCGCATCACCTGATCGAACTGGGTGTTAAACCTGATGACCGCGTGGCCATCGTTGCCCGCCGTGGTCTGGACACCTTGGTCGGGTTGGTCGCCATCCTCAAGGCTGGCGCCGGCTATGTACCGGTCGATCCCGCGCACCCTGCCGAGCGGATCAGCTATTTGCTGAATGACTGCGAGCCGGTCGCGATCCTGACCCACAGCGATCTGCGCGAGCGCCTGCCGGCCTTGGCCGTGCCGACAATCGATCTCGACCTGTGCGCATGGCCGGCGCAGGCGCAGCAAAACCCCGTGGTGCCGGAGCTGAGCGCGGCGCATCTGGCCTACGTGATTTACACCTCGGGTTCGACCGGCTTGCCAAAAGGCGTGATGGTCGAGCATCAGACGTTGTCGAATCTGGTCGACTGGCACTGCGAAACGTTCGATCTGCGCGCCGAAGGGCACACCTCAAGCCTTGCCGGATTCGGCTTCGATGCCATGGCCTGGGAAGTCTGGCCGGCGTTGTGTGTGGGTGCGACTCTGCATCTGGCGCCGGTACACGACGGCAGCGAAGACATCGACGCGCTGCTCGACTGGTGGCGCGGGCAACCGCTGGACGTGAGTTTCCTGCCGACACCGATTGCCGAATACGCCTTCAGCCAGAATCTTGATCACCCGACGCTGCGCACGCTGCTGATCGGCGGCGACCGTTTGCGCCAGTTCAATCGCCAGCCGTCGTTCGCAGTGATCAACAACTACGGTCCGACCGAGGCCACTGTGGTCGCCACTTCGGGGCGTGTCGATGTCGGCGCGGCGTTGCACATCGGCAAACCGGTGGCGAACGCCTCTGTCTACGTGCTCGACGAGCAGCAGCGCCCGGTGCCGATGGGCGTCATGGGTGAGTTGTACGTTGGCGGCGCGGGGGTGGCTCGCGGTTATCTGAACCGTGCCGAGTTGACCGCCGAACGCTTCCTGCATGACCCGTTCAGCAGCGCGCCGAATGCGCGCATGTACCGCACCGGCGATCTTGCACGCTGGCGTGACGACGGCGCCATCGACTATCTGGGGCGTAACGACGATCAGGTGAAAATCCGTGGCATGCGCATTGAATTGGGTGAAATCGAGACCCGGCTCAGTCGGCTCCCCGGTATCAACGAAGCAGTGTTGCTGGCTCGCGAGGACGAGCCCGGTGAACCGCGACTGGTGGCGTATTTCACCGAACAAGATGCCGTCGAACCCTTGGCAGTGGGCGAGTTGCGTGCCCAGTTGCTGACGCAACTGCCGGACTACATGGTCCCGGCAGCGTTCGTCCGGCTTGATGCCTTGCCACTGACGGCCAATGGCAAGGTCGACCGCAAAGCCTTGCCGAAGCCGGACCTTACCGCGCTGCCGGCCCGCGAATATGCCGCGCCGCAAGGCGAGCTGGAAATCGCTCTGGCGCAGATCTGGGCCGAAGTGCTGCAGGTCGGGCAGGTCGGCCGTCACGATCACTTCTTCGAACTCGGCGGCCATTCCCTGTTGGCGATGCGCATGGTCTCGCTGATCCGTCAGCGCCTCGGCGTCGAACTGGCATTGAGTGATCTGTTTGCCGACGCACAATTGAGCGCCGTCGCTGAAGTATTGAACCACGCCGCACGCAGTGCGCTTGTGGACATTGTGCCGGCACCGCGTGATCAAGCGTTGCCGATGTCCTTCGCCCAACAGCGCCTGTGGTTCCTGGCGCAGATGACGGGTGGCAACTCGGCGTACAACATTCCCCTCGGCTTGCGCCTGCGCGGCCACCTCGACGTTGATGCCCTGCAAGCGGCGCTGGCACGGATCGTTGCCCGTCACGAAACCCTGCGCAGCCGTTTCATCAGCCTCGCCGACAGCGCACACGTATCGATTGCCCCGGTCGATAGCGGTTTGCTGTTGCGCGTTGACGACCTGCGTCAACAGCTGCATGCCGAACAGACTTTGCAGACATTGATAGCGCAGGAAACCTCGACTGCTTTTGATCTGCAGAACGATCCATTGATTCGCGGACAACTGGTACGTCTGGCCGACGATCATCATGTGCTGCTGTTGACCGTGCATCACATCGTTGCCGATGGCTGGTCGATGGGCGTGCTGACCGCTGAGTTGATGGCGTTGTATCAAGCGTTCAGCCACGGTCAGCCTGATCCGCTGCCGCCACTGACCCTGCAATACGGCGACTACGCCGTGTGGCAACGTCAGTGGCTCAGCGGTGACGTGCTGCAGCGGCAAAGCGACTACTGGCAGCAGACCCTCGACGGCGCGCCGGCCTTGTTGACCCTGCCCACCGATCGCCCGCGACCGGTACAACAGGACTATGCCGGCAGCCACGTCGAAGTGCGGTTGGACGAGCGTCTGAGTACCGGCCTCAAAGCGCTGAGCCAGCGTCACGGCGCGACCCTGTTCATGACCCTGATGAGTGCCTGGGCGATGCTGATGAGTCGCCTGTCCGGGCAATCCGATGTGGTGATCGGCGCGCCGGTGGCCAACCGCAGCCGCGCTGAAGTCGAAGGCCTGATCGGCATGTTCGTCAATACGCTGGCCGTGCGCATCGACACCTCGGGCGCACCGAGCGTCGAAGCGCTGTTGGCACAGGTCAAGGCGCGGACACTTGAGGCGCAGGCGCACCAGGATCTGCCTTTCGAGCAGGTGGTGGAAATCACCCGGCCGGTGCGCAGCCTGGCCCATAGCCCGCTGTTCCAGACCACGCTGAACTGGGACAGCAGCGTTGGCCCGCAACTGGCGTTGGGCGATTTGACCCTGGAGGGCGTTGCCGGGCCGGGCGAGGTCGCCAAGTTTGATCTGACGCTGACACTGGGTGAGGTCAACGGGGTGATTCGTGGCGCGCTGAACTACGCCACGGCACTGTTCGATGCACCGACGATTGTGCGTTACATCGGTTACTTCGAACGCCTGCTCGAAGCAATGATTGCCAGTGATCAAGTGGTGCTGGATAGCGTGCCGTTGCTGGCGGCGGATGAGCGTCAGCGCTTGCTCGGCGACTTCAACGCCACCGCGCGTGACTACCCGCAAACGCTGACCGTGCACGGGATTTTCCAACATCAGGCCGCCGCGCATCCCAAGGCTGTGGCGGCGGTGCATGGCGCACATTCGCTGAGCTACTTTGAGCTGAACGCTCAGGCCAACCGTCTGGCCCATCACCTGATCGCCGAAGAGGGCGTACAGCCGGGCGATCACGTGGCGATCCTGCTGCCGCGTTCGCTGGAGTTGCTGGTGGCGCAACTGGCCATTGCCAAATGCGCGGCGGCCTATGTGCCGCTGGACATTAATGCACCGAGCGAGCGCCAGGCGTTCATGGTCGAGGACTGTCAGGCGGTGGCGCTGTTGACCCTCAGCGGCGAAGTCATCGACTACGCCGCACCGCGTATCGACCTCGACACGCTGACCCTTAGCGGCCAGCCGACGCACAATCCAAACCTGCTGCAGTCGTCCGAGTCGCTGGCGTACATCATGTACACCTCGGGTTCCACCGGCACGCCGAAAGGGGTGATGGTGCCGCACCGGGGCATCGGCCGCTTGGTGATCAACAACGGTTACGCTGATTTCAATGCGCAGGATCGGGTGGTCTTCGCCTCGAACCCGGCATTCGATGCCAGCACCATGGACATCTGGGGGCCGTTGCTCAATGGCGGTCGTGTGGTGATCATCGACCATCAAACCTTGCTCGATTCGAATGCCTTCGGCCGCGAACTGCGTGCCAGTGGCGCGACAATCCTGTTCGTCACCACCGCGCTGTTCAACCAGTACGTGCAACTGATTCCGCAGGCGCTCAAGGGCTTGCGCATCCTCTTGTGTGGCGGTGAACGTGGTGATCCGGCGGCGTTCCGCCGGCTACTGGCCGAGGCTCCGGCTTTGCGCATCGTGCATTGCTACGGCCCGACCGAAACCACCACCTATGCCACCACGTTCGAAGTGCAGGAAGTGGCAGACGACGCCGAAAGCGTGCCTATTGGCGGCCCCATCGGCAACACGCAGGTGTACGTGCTCGACGCGTATCAGCAACCGGTGCCGATGGGCGTCACCGGCGAGTTGTACATCGGCGGGCAGGGCGTGGCGCTGGGTTACTTGAACCGGCCGGATCTGACCGCCGAGAAATTCCTCCGCGATCCATTCAGCGAGACGCCGGGCGCGTTGCTCTATCGCACCGGTGACCTCGCGCGCTGGCTGGCGCCGGGGCAACTCGATTGCATCGGTCGCAACGACGATCAGGTGAAAATCCGTGGTTTCCGCATCGAGCTGGGAGAAATCGAAAACCGTTTGCTGAACTGCCCGGGCATCAAGGAAGCAGTGGTGCTGGCGCGCCGTGACGGTCAGGACAGCCCGCGTCTGGTGGCATACTACACGGCGCACGCGGGACTGTTGGACAGCGCCGGACTGCACGCGCAATTGCATGCCCGTCTGCCGGAATACATGCTGCCGACGGCGTGGGTGCAGCTCGAGGTATTGCCGCTGAACAACAACGGCAAGGTTGACCGCAAGGCGCTGCCAGCACCGACTCAGGAGGCGCTGCTCAGTCGGATCTACGAGGCACCGGCCAATCCACTGGAAGCAAGTCTGGCGCAGGTCTGGGCCGAGGTGTTGCAGGTCGAACAGGTTGGGCGCCATGACAACTTCTTCGAACTCGGCGGCCATTCATTGCTGGCCATGCGCATGCTCTCCCAGGTGCGCCAGCAATTGGATGTGGAGCTGGCACTGGCCGATCTGTTTGCCAACCCGGAACTGGCGGCAGTCGCCGAGGTGTTGAGTCAGGCCGAACGCAGCCGCTTGCCGGAGATTCTGCCGGCGCCGCGCGATCAGGCGCTGCCATTGTCGTTCGCCCAGCAACGCTTGTGGTTCCTCGCGCAGATGGACGGCGGCAACACCGCCTACAACATTCCTTTGGGCCTGCATTTGCGCGGCCGACTCGACGCTGTGGCCCTGCAACGGGCATTGGCGCGGATCGTCGCGCGTCACGAAAGCCTGCGCAGTCGTTTCGCGCAATTGAACGATGAAGCGCAGGTGCTGATTGCCCCGGTCGACACTGGCCTGCCGCTGATTGTGGAAGATTGGCGGCAACAACCGCAGACCCACGAGGCCTTGCGCACGCTGGTCGAAACTGAAGCGCGCGGACCGTTCAATTTGCAGGACGATCCTTTGATTCGCGGTCGGGTGGTGCGTCTGGCCGATGAGCACCATGTGCTCTTGTTGACGATGCACCACATCATTTCCGACGGCTGGTCGATGGGTGTGCTGACCCGTGAATTGATGGCGCTGTATCAAGCGTTCAGTCACGGTGAGGACGACCCGCTGCCGCCGCTGGCCCTGCAATACACCGACTACGCGGTATGGCAACGGCGCTGGCTCAGCGGCGAGGTGTTGCAGCGCCAGAGCGATTACTGGCAGCAGACCCTGGCCGGTGCCCCGGCATTGTTGAGCCTGCCAACCGACCGCCCGCGTCCGGCACAACAGGATCACCACGGCGGCAGTGTCGAGATCGTGCTTGACGCGCAGACCAGCACCGGTCTCAAGGCGTTGTGTCAGCGCCACGCAGTGACGCCATACATGGTGCTCATGAGCGCGTGGGCGCTGTTGCTCGCGCGCCTGTCCGGGCAGTCCGATGTGGTCATTGGCTCGCCGGTGGCCAACCGTACCCGCGCCGAAATCGAAGGGTTGATCGGCATGTTCGTCAACACCCTTGCGCTGCGCATCGATACCTCCGGCGATCTGACCGTTGCGGCGCTGCTGGCGCGGGTCAAGGCGCAGACGTTGGCGGCACAGGCGCATCAGGATCTGCCGTTCGAACACGTGGTGGAAATCACCCGACCGCTGCGCAGCCTTTCCCACACCCCGTTGTTCCAGACCCTGGTGAGTTGGGACAGCAGCGTCGCGCCCGCCCTGGCGTTGGGCGGTCTGACGCTGGAAGGTCTGGCCGGGGAAAATCACTTTGTGAAGTTCGACCTGTCGCTGAGCCTCGGCGAAAACCCGCAAGGCATCCGTGGCGCACTGCGCTATGCCACGGCGTTGTTCGATGAGTCGACCGTGCGGCGTTTTAGCGGTTACTTGCAGCGCTTGCTGACGGCGCTGGTCACCGATGACCAAGCGGTGTTGGCGCAGGTCAATCTGCTTGCGGCGGATGAACAGCAGCGCTTGCTCGGCGATTTCAACGCGACGGCAGTTGATTGCCCGGTCGAGCAACCGATCCAGAGCCTGTTCGAAGCGCAGGTGCAGCGTCAGCCGGACGCCATCGCCGTGCAGTCGGGCGAACACAGCCTGACCTATCGCGAGCTGAATGCCCGTGCCAACCGCCTCGCGCATCACCTGCGCGAGCAGGGCGTGGGGCCGGATGCGCGGGTGGCGCTGTGCGTCGAACGCGGACTCGATCTGGTGGTGGGGCTGCTTGGCATTCTCAAGGCCGGTGGTGCCTACGTACCGCTGGATCCGGCTTATCCGGCAGAGCGCCTCGACTTTATGCTCAAGGACTGCGCGCCGGTGGCAGTGCTGGTTCACACGGCCACCCGATCGCTGTTTGCCGGGACCGACGTAGCTGTGATCGACTTTGACCAATGCAGCTGGCACGCGCAATCGGAGGGCAATCCGCAGGTGCCTGGCCTGAACCCTGCGAATCTGGCGTACATGATCTACACCTCAGGTTCGACCGGTACGCCAAAAGGCGTGATGCTGGAACATCGTGGCTTGTGCAATCTGATGCATTGGGGATCGCAGATCTGCCCACCGACTCCGGAGAGCGCGTTGTTGCAGAAAGCGCCGTTCAGTTTCGATGGCTCGGTGTGGGAGTTCTTCTGGCCGCTGACGGCCGGTGTGCGCCTGGTGCTGGCACGGCCGGGCGGCCATCGGGAACCGGCGTATCTGGCACAACTGATTCGTCAGCAACGGATTACCGTGGTCAAGTTTGTGCCGGCGCTGTTACAGCAGTTTGTTGAACTGCAGAAGGTCAGTGAATGCACCAGCCTCACCGACATTTTCTGCGGTGGCGGCGAACTCACGGCGGCGCTGGCCGCTGCCGTGCGCCAGCACCTGCCGTGGGTGCGCCTGCATAACGTATATGGCCCGACCGAAGCCACGGTCGACAGCACGGCATGGACACTGGAACCGCACATGCCGGTGCCAACGTCGCAATTGCCGATCGGCAAAGCCATCTGCAACACGCGTCTGTATGTGCTCGATGTGCATGACCAACCGGTGCCGTTGGGCGTCATTGGCCAGTTGCACATTGGCGGCATCGGCGTGGCGCGTGGTTACATGGGACTGCCGCAGATGCAGGCCGAGCGCTTTATCGACAGCCCGTTCGTGGCCGGTGATCGCTTGTACCGCACCGGCGATCTGGTGCGTTACCGCGCCGACGGCAACCTCGAATTCCTCGGGCGCGACGACTTCCAGGTCAAGCTGCATGGCTTGCGTCTGGAACTCGGTGAAATCGAAGCGCGGTTGATCCAGCACCCGGATGTGCGCGAGGTGGTCGTGCTGATGCGCGACGAGCGTCTGGTCGCGTATTTCACGGTGCGCGAGGGCAGTGCAGCGCCCGCGATCGACACGCTGCGCGCGTTCATCCTAGAACAATTACCCGAGTACATGGTGCCGGGCGCGTTTGTTGTGCTTGACGCCTTGCCCTTGAGTCCCAATGGCAAGATCGACCGTCAGGCGCTGCCGGCGCCGGGCATCGACGCCGTGCTCAGCCGACACTACGAAGCTCCGCAAGGCGAGGTCGAAAGCTTGCTCGCGCAGGTGTGGGGCGAGGTGCTCAAGGTCGAGCAGCTCGGCCGCCACGACAACTTTTTCGAATTGGGCGGCCATTCGTTGCTGGCGATTCGTCTGGTCAACCTGCTGCAACGTGCGGGGCAGCAGGTGACGCTGGCGGAGCTGTTCCAGCGTCCGAGTGTCGAGTCGCTGGCGGCACTGCTCAGTCAGCGCAGCGCATTGCCCGAACATCCGCAAGGACTGGTCGTGGTGCGACCGGGCGAGGGCGGCAATGCGCTGTTCCTGATCCATGAATTCAGCGGTCGGGACGTGTATTTCCCGGCATTGGGGATGCACATCGAGGGGCAGTTTCCGATTTACGGTTTGCCCGGTGTGCCGTTGGGGCAGCCGCAACTGCATACCCTTGAATGTATGGCCACGCGGATGGTCGGGATCATCCGCTCGGTGCAGCCGCATGGGCCGTATCGTCTGGCCGGGTGGTCGTTCGGCGGCTTGCTCGCGTATGAAATCGCGCAGCAATTGCTCGGTCTCGATGAGGCCGTGGCGTTTGTCGGCCTGCTCGATACCTACGCGCCACATCCGGCCAGCCAGGATAAAACCCGCTGGAGCGGTGAGCATCGCGACAAGCGTCAATTGCTTGAACACTGCCGCGCGCGTTCGCAGATGCGGGGGGCAGAAGGGCTGCCAGAGTTGGCCGACGTAGAGAAGCTTGAGGCTGAAGTCGAACTGATCGCCTTCGACGAGCTGTTCCAGCGCTGCTGCGAACAGCAATTGCCCGACCCGGAACTGGCCGCACTGACGCCGGCGCAGGCCTGGAGTTACTTTGATCGTGAGGCCGCTCATGGTCTGGCGCTGGCGCAATATCGGGTCAGTCCGGCCAGCCAGCCGGTGCACTTGTTCCGCGCTCAGGCACTGATGCCGGGGCAGGCACAACCGAATCCGACTCGTGGCTGGGAGAACAAGGTCGGTACAGGTTTGCTGCGCTGCATCGATGTGCCGGGGGATCACCGCAGCATGATGAAAAACCCGGATGTCCAGGCACTCGGCCAGGCCTTGAGTCAGGCGATGGCCGCTGCGCAGGCCCCGCAACCACAGGCGTATCAGCCCGTGTTGACGATCCAGAGCGGGCACGCCGGGCATGCGCCGATCTTTTGCGTGCCGGGGGCGGGCGACAGTGTCACCGGGTTCATTCACTTGACCGAAGCGCTTGGCCCGGAATGGCCGATCTACGGTCTGCAACCGCGCGGACTCGATGGCCAGGGCGTGCCGCACAGTCAGGTGGAAGCGGCGGCGAGGTGTTATCTGCAAGCCGTTGAACAGTTGTATCCGCAAGGCTCGGTGCACCTGATCGGCCATTCGTTCGGCGGTTGGGTCGCGCATGCCATGGCCGCGCTGTTGCAGGCGGCTGGGCGGGAGGTGGCGTCGTTGACCCTGATCGACAGCGAATCCCCAGGCGGCAACGGCACAGCGGGCAAACCGTACACAACGACTGCCGCGCTGGAACGCTTGATCGAGACGCTGCAACTGTCCAGCGGCAAGTCGTTGGGCATCGATCCGCTGGTGTTCGCCGAGGCTGACGACACCACGCAAATGCGCCTGTTGCACGAGGGCATGGTGCGCGCCGGTGTGTTGTCTGCGCGTTCGTCAGCGCAGGCCATGCACGGCCCGGTCCGCACCTTCGCCACCGCGCTGCGCACGGTCTATCAACCGCAACGGGCCTACACCGGGCCGGTGCGGCTGGCGCTGGTCGACGACCCGACGCTGGATGCCTGGGGCAATCAGCGCGAGCAAGCGGCGATGGTCGAGGGCTGGCAACGCCAGGTTGCGGATCTGGCGGTGTGGTACGGGCCGGGCAACCACTTCACGATTCTCAAGGCACCCAATGTCTTCAGTCTCGCGGCGTGGTGGCATGACGGCCTGAAAGTGCCGGCCGGCCAAGTGTTGTCGTGAATGTTGTTTTCAATTGGAGCCCGGCGTTAAGCCGGGCTCACCCCTGAACGGACTTGTGGTCATTTATGGAAAAGTCGAAGTTGCGCAAAGTCGGTATGGGTTTGGCGTTGGTGGTGGTAGCGGGATTGGCGTTCTACACGGTGCAGGCGCCGGCCGAGGCGCCGCAATACCTGACCGCTCCGGTTGAACGCAGTGATATTGAAAACGCGGTGCTGGCCACCGGATTGCTCGAAGGCATCAAACAAGTGGACGTCGGTGCGCAGGTGTCTGGGCAATTGAAGTCGCTAAAGGTCAAGGTTGGCGACAAGGTGAAGAAAGGGCAGTGGCTGGCGGAAATTGATCCGCTGGTGTTGCAGAACACGCTGCGTCAGGCCCAGGTCGATGAGGAAAACCTGCAAGCGCAGAAACGCGCCACCCAGGCCCAACTGAGGCAGACTAAAGCGATTTACGAGCGCTACAAGAACTTGCAGGACGACGCGTCGATCTCGCGCCAGGATTTTGAAACCGCCGAGTCTGACTATCAGGTGCAGCAGGCCAATCTGATGTCGCTGGATGCGCAGATCAAAAGTGCGCATATCCAGATCGACACGGCCAAGGTCAATCTGGCGTACACACGGATTGTTGCGCCGATCGATGGCGATGTGGTCGGCGTGGTGACGCAGGAAGGGCAAACGGTCATCGCCAGCCAACTGGCGCCGGTCCTGCTGAAACTGGCGGATCTGGACACCATGACGGTCAAGGCGCAGGTCTCCGAGGCCGATGTGATTCACATCGCCCCGGGGCAGGAGGTGTATTTCACCATTCTCGGCGAGGACAAACGTTACTACGCGAAACTGCGCGGCACGGACCCGGCGCCACAGAACTTTCTTGAAACGCCGCCCGCCGGTACGCCGAAGCAAAGCAGCGCGGTGTTCTACAACGCCTTGTTCGAGGTGCCGAACCCCGACCATCGTTTGCGCATATCGATGACCGCGCAGGTGCGCATTATCCTCGACACCGCCAAGTCGGTGCTGACCGTGCCGGCGGCGGCGCTCGGGCCGCGCAATGCCGATGGCAGTTTTCCGGTACGGGTGCTGGACGCCAAGGGCCACGCGCAGTCGCGCAATGTGCATACCGGGATCAACAACAACGTCAAGGTGCAGATCAATGTGGGGCTGGCCGAGGGGGATCGCGTAGTGATTGGTGATCCAGTGGCCAACGTGGCGGGGGCATGAGCATGACTCAACCACTGCTCCAGCTCACCGGCATCACCCGTAGTTTCACCGCCGGTGACCGTGAATTTCTGGCGCTGAAAAACATCAACCTGACAATCAATGCCGGCGAAATGGTTGCGATCATCGGCGCGTCGGGCTCCGGTAAATCGACCTTGATGAACATCCTCGGCTGCCTCGATTACGCCACCGCCGGCAGCTACAGGATCAACGGCCAGGAAACCCGCGACCTGGACAATCAGGCGCTGGCTGAATTGCGTCGCGACTACTTCGGTTTCATCTTCCAGCGTTATCACTTGCTGCCGCACCTGAGCGCGATGCACAACGTCGAGATTCCGGCGATTTATTCGGGGACTCCGCAGGCGCAACGGCATGCCCGGGCGCGTGAGCTATTGGTTCGACTGGGGCTGGAAGGGCACTTGGCTCATCGGCCGAGCCAGTTGTCAGGCGGTCAGCAGCAGCGGGTCAGTATCGCCCGGGCCTTGATGAACGGCGGTGAAGTGATTCTCGCCGACGAGCCGACCGGCGCGCTCGACACTGCCAGCGGCAAGGAAGTGATGAACATCCTGCTGGAGCTGCACGCCGCTGGGCACACGGTGATTCTGGTGACCCACGACCCGAAAGTCGCGGCCAATGCCGAGCGCATCATCGAGGTCAGCGACGGTGAAATCCTCAGCGACCGCAGCAACGTGCGTGACACGGCCCAACTGCCCGATGAAGCCTCGGTGACGCCCAAAGCCACCGCCTCACGCCGGATGGTGGCCAGCCTCGGCTTGTTCAAAGAGGCGTTCAGCATGGCCTGGGTCGCGCTGGTATCGCATCGCATGCGCACCTTGCTGACCATGCTCGGCATCGTCATCGGCATTACTTCGGTGGTGTCGATCTCGGCGGTGGGCGAGGGCGCCAAGAACTACGTGCTCAAGGACATCGCGGCGATTGGCAGCAACACCATCGATATCTACCCCGGCAGCAGTTTTGGCGACAAGCGTGCCGCGACGATCGAAACCCTGTCACCCGCCGATGTCACGGCGCTGAATCAACTGTATTACGTCGACAGTGCTACGCCGATGATCGGCCGCAGTCTGTTGCTGCGCTATCGCAATATCGACCTGGACGCTCAGGTCAACGGCGTCAGTCACCAGTATTTCCAGGTACGCGGGATCAAAATGGCCGAGGGTATCGCGTTCAGCGAAAGCGATGCACGGCGCCAGGCCCAGGTGGTAGTGATCGATCACAACACCCGCCAGCGATTATTCGGCGCAGGCGTTGATCCGCTGGGACAGGTCATCCTGATCGGCAATCTGCCTTGTACGGTGATCGGCGTGGCGGCGGAGAACAAAAACCTCTTCGCGTCGGGCAAGACCCTCAACGTCTGGGTGCCGTATGAGACCGCTGCCGGGCGGGTGTTGGGCCAGCGCTATCTGGACAGTATCAGTGTGCGGATGAAGGACGGTCAGCCGAGCAAGGTTGTGGAAGATCACGTCACCCAGTTGCTGTTACAACGCCATGGCACCAAGGACTTCTTCACCAACAACCTCGACAGCGTCTTGCAGACGGTGCAGAAAACCAGTCGCTCGCTGGCGTTGTTGTTGTCGTTGATTGCGGTGATTTCGCTGGTGGTCGGCGGTATCGGGGTGATGAACATCATGCTGGTCTCGGTCACCGAGCGTACTCGCGAGATCGGCATTCGCATGGCGGTTGGCGCGCGCCAGTCAGATATTCGTCAGCAGTTTCTGGTGGAGGCGGTGATGGTCTGTCTGTTGGGCGGGGCCATCGGGATTTCGCTGTCCTACGCCATCGGCCATCTGTTTTCAGTGTTTATCAAAGAGTGGGAGATGGTGTTCTCGCTGGCCTCTGTACTGACTGCGGTGGTCTGCTCGACATTGATCGGCATCGTGTTTGGATTCGTGCCGGCACGGAATGCTTCGCGGCTGGATCCGATCCAGGCCCTGGCTCGCGACTGATGGTGCTCACCGATCCCCTGTAGGAGCTGCCGAAGGCTGCGATCTTTTGACTTTGGCTTTTAAAAACAAGATCAAAAGATCGCAGCCTGCGGCAGCTCCTACAGGGGTGATATATCAGGCCGCCGTCGAGGTCGCAGCCTCCTGCGGCGAATACATCCAGCGCATCAACGAATGCCGCCCGCTGATCCCCAACTTGATCGCCGCCCGCTTGAGATAGCTCTCCACCGTATTGACCTTCAACTGCAAATGCCCGGCCAGTTCCGGTGCCGTGCGCCCGGCGAGCAGGCCGATGCACACTTCGGTTTCGCGATTCGACAGGCTCAGCCCCAATTGCTGCAAGCGTTCGGTAAAGCGCATTCGCAGGGTTTCCAGCCCTGTGCCTTCGCGAGGCTCGGCCGGGCTTTCTGCACCAGGGCTGGCCGGTTGGAGGGCATCGATGTGCTTTTCCACCATCGGCAACAACACCGGGGAGATGTCCTGCAACAGGCTGCGTTCCTGTGCGGAAAAACGTTGCGAATGGCCGTTGCGGTACACCGAGATCACATAGCGATAACCGTCCTTGCGCCGGGTCAGGTGCAGTTGCGAGGCATCGGCAGTAGTCGATGATTCTGCGTTCGGCAGATTGTCGGCCGTCGCGACACTGCGGTCGGAATACACCGTTTCGGCCAGCAGTGCCGGGTCTTGCATCGGCTCGTGCTCACTGCGATTGACCGAGCGGCCGACCGGTTCGAGGCGCACCTGCCGGATGTGCGTGGCGTCGACCGCCAGTTGGGTGAGGATCAGGTCATGCAGCATGCGCGGGAAATGCCGGCTGCCGGTGCTCGCGATAACCTTGCCGATGTGCGGGAACAGATATGAATTCATCTACGTCATCCATGAATTTACTTGGGTATAAAGCTATTGCGGCGTCGTCGACGGTGTCCTTGAACGACGAAAAATCGCAGCATTGGATCCTATGCTAGTACAACGTTTGAGCGACCGTTTAATGAAGGCGTTATTAACTCATAACCGAATGGCTTCGCCTGCCGTTTCAGCCGTCACGCCAGGCAACGATATGACGAGGATCGCAGGGACGCTCGGGGTGGGGTCGGAATCAACATTCATGAGCGCTGGATTGTCCTGTATCAGTTGACGGTGAAACGCTTTTCAGCCGATTTATCCCTCACCGGAGTACCCGTAATCTGTGCCCATCTTGAACGCAAACGAACTTCCACAACTATAAAGGGATGCACAGATGAACACTCCAACCTACAACCGCCTCAACAAAGACGACGCCGTGGTTCTGCTGGTCGACCACCAGACCGGTCTGATTTCTCTGGTGCAGGACTTCTCGCCGAACGAGTTCAAGAACAATGTGCTGGCGCTGGCCGATCTGGCCAAGTTCTTCGAACTGCCGACCATCCTCACCACCAGTTTCGAACAAGGCCCGAACGGCCCGCTGGTGCCGGAGTTGAAAGAGATGTTCCCGGATGCGCCGTACATCGCTCGCCCAGGCCAGATCAACGCCTGGGACAACGAAGACTTCGTCAATGCAATCAAGGCGACCGGTCGCAAGCAGATCATCATTGCCGGTGTGGTGACGGATGTCTGCGTAGCGTTCCCGACCCTGTCGGCGCTGGCGGAAGGCTTTGATGTGTTCGTGGTGACCGATGCTTCCGGCACCTTCAACACCACCGTGCAACAAGCCGCATGGAATCGCATGACCCAGGCCGGCGCACAGATGATGAACTGGTTCTCGGTTGCCTGTGAGCTGCACCGCGACTGGCGCAACGACATTGAAGGCTTGGGCAACTTGCTGTCGCAGCGCATCCCGAACTACCGCAACTTGATGAATGGCTATGCGGCGCTCACGGCTCAGCAAAAATAAGCCGAAGCCGCCAATCGAAAAGCCTGCCCTGAAAAGCAGGCTTTTGTTCGTTGACGTCGGAATTTACATTCTGCGCAGATTTATCGGGAGTATGGGCTATTCGAGAGGCATCGCACGATACGTTTTATAAAGCTGCTGAACCTCTGGATCGTCCAGACTCTCGTAAGTGATGCCTTCTTTATCCAGTCCATCCAACCCCTTTATGCCGCCAATCATTTCCGGCCATTCGTCGCGGCTAAAGATATCGGTGATGAAAGGTTTCAGGTAACTATCCAGATGGCCTTGAAAAGGATCTCTGATTTCGTCGCTGAGTGCCCGCAAATAGTCATCCTTGCTCGTCTTTGACCAGTTGATAGCGAATTTGGTCCGAAAGCACAGTTCCATGTAAACGAGCAGGATGGTGCGGCCATTACCATCGAGAAAAGGGTGCGCAGATGCCAGTTGTCCCATCACCTCGCCAGGACGGGTCCGGAAGCGTTTTTGATTTGCCGCCAGTTCAAGGGCATATTCGATGGACCTTTTGATAAGTTCGGGACGCTCAAATATCGTGTGATGCGGGTCATCCTTCGTGCCCTTGAAAACTGCCAAATGGGGGACCAGTTCATTTCTGTCTTTCCCTGCCCAAGGGTAAAAACCGGAGAAAAGGATTTCGTGTGTTTTGAGGACGGCGTTGTAGTCGATTGGCTTTTTCTTGGCGAGATAGGCAAGAGCGTCGTCGATGCTGGCTTCGAAGGCGAGGTGCTCCGATTCCTTTACTTCAATGGGGTCTTTGAGTTTGAGCGAGTTTTGAAGATAGCCTTCAGTTTCAAAATCGCCGAAAGGGTCGAAAGTCATGCGCTGATCTGCTTTTCGCAACGCCTCTTTTCCTGCAGATAGCGGCCTTGCAGAGCCATGATTTCTGTCTTGCTCAGAACACCTTTTCTTTTGAGGTTGACGAGCAGTTGCTCAATGCTATCCAGTTCCACGGCATCACCGGCCAAGCGCGTAATCGTAGCGGCCATACGGCTTAGGCTGTCGCGCTCGGCGGTAATCTCATTTTCTTTGGCGAGTTGGCGAACTTCAGTCGCAACGCTGCCAGTGGCTGATCTGGTCATTGGGAACCCCTTATGTTCTCTTTCAGAGCATAGCATGGCGTCATTTTCGTAAGCATTGTGGCGGCCGGTCGCAAGCAGATCATTATCGCCGATCTAGTAACGGTTTGTGCGTAGCGTTTCGCGCTGCAATACGCTGCGATCTGTTGATCTTGGTTTTATCAAGATCAACAGATCGCAGCCTCGTTTTACTCGACAGTGCCTACAGGGTTTTGTGAGTGACGCTCCCTTTCACGCAACGTTTCCGGTACCCCCACCCAAAGCAGGATTACCGCCAGAGCCGCAATCGCGGCCAATGTCAGAAACGCGGCGCTGTAGCCAGCCCCTTGCACGACAAACCCGGCGAGGCCATTGCTTAGCGCCGCGCCCAGGCCGAACACGGTGGTCAGTGCGCCGAGGCTGATGTTGAAATGCCCGGTGCCGTGGGTGAGGTCTTTGACCATTACAGGGAACAACGCGCCGAACAGACCCGCGCCAACGCCATCGAGCATTTGCACCGCGACCAGCCAATACGGATCGTCGGACAACGTGTAGAGCACGCCGCGTATCGGCAGGATCACAAAGCCTGCCAGCAGCAGTGGCTTGCGTCCCCACACGTCGGCTTTGGCGCCGACCAGTAACGCCGCCGGAACCATGACCAGTTGAGCCGCAACGATGCAGGCGGAGGTCAGCGGTGTGGCCATCTGCAAATTGGTTTGCGCGAGTTTCTGACTCACCAATGGCAGCATCGCCGCGTTCGCCAGGTGAAACAGCGCGCAGCACACGGCAAACAGCAGCAGCGATTTGTTGGTCAGCAGCACGGAAAACCCGGAAGGCTGGCCGTGGCCTGCGTTCGCCGGTTCGAGGCCGCGGGCCAGTTCATGGTCGATGGCTTGTGCCGACACGAAGTTGATGGCGATGACGCTGGCCAGCGCCATGGCCGCCATCAAATAGAACACCGCGACGGGGCCGAACAGATAAGCGAACAGGCCGGCAAGCAGTGCGGCGCAGGCATTGCCGGCATGGTTGAAGGTTTCATTGCGCCCGGTTCGTCGCGTGAACGCCCGTGGTCCCGTCATGCCCAGGGTGATGGCGGAAATGGCCGGGGCGAAGATCGAAGCCGCTGCAGCGCTCAGGGCCTGGGTCAGCGCTACGAGGCTGAAGGAGGTCACGAAGGGCAACGCGAGGCAACTTCCCGTCACCAGCAGCGCTGCGATCGCAATCAATGCGCGTTTGGCTCGGGTACTGTCGACCAGCGCGCCGGCGGGCGTCTGGGTGATGAGCGCCGCGACCCCGGCAATCGTCATCACTACGCCGATGCTGGCCGGGTCCCAGTGATGCACCGCCAACAGGTAAATCGCCAGATAGGGCCCGAGGCCGTCGCGCACATCCGCGAGGAAAAAATTGAGGCTGTCCAGCGACAGGTTATTGCGGCGATCCAGATGATTGCTCACGGCAGCCTCATTCCAGTTTGGCGGACATCAAGTTGCTCACGCGGGTAATCAGGGTATCGACGGCAAACGGCTTGGTCAGCACTTGCATTCCGGGCCCCAGTTGGCCGCTGCCGATCACGGCGTTTTCGGCATAGCCGGTGATGAACAGGGTTTTTAATCTCGGCCTGATCTGTTTGCCCGCATCGGCCATCTGCCGCCCGTTCATGCCGCCGGGCAAACCGACATCGGTGATGAGCAAGTCGATGTGGGCGCTGGAGCGTAACGCTTCGAGCCCTTCGATGCTGTCGGCCGCTTCCAGCAGGTTGTAGCCGAGTTCGCTGAGCACGTCTTTGAGTAGCATCCGCACCGTCGGTTCGTCGTCGACAATCAGGATGGTTTCACCTGTTTTGGCCAGCGGCGTTGTAGTGCTGCCCATAGGATCCTGCTGTTGTAGAGCATGGCCGCGATACCTAGGGAGGTAGATGCACATCTCTGTGCCTTGGCCCACTTGCGAATGCACCCGCACCTGACCGCCAGATTGCTTGGTGAACCCGTAGATCATCGACAGCCCCAGCCCCGTGCCTTGGCCGAGCGGCTTGGTGGTGAAAAACGGGTCGAATGCCTTGGCGATGACATCAGCGCTCATGCCGGTGCCGGTGTCCGTGACACACAGGCAAAGGTATTCGCCAGCGGGCATATCCAGGGCGCGGGCTGATTCGCTCTCAATCGAACGATTGGCGGTTTCCACCGTGATGCGTCCGCCATCGGGCATCGCATCGCGGGCGTTGATGCACAGATTCAGCAGGGCGTTTTCCAGTTGGCTGGCGTCCACGAGCGCGTTCCAGAGGCCGGGTGCAGCCACCGTATTCAAACGAATGCTCGGGCCGACGGTGCGCTGGATCAACTCGGTCATTCCGACGATCAGGCTGTTTACGTCAGTCGGCCGTGGGTCGAGGGTCTGGCGACGGGAGAAGGCCAGCAGGCGATGCGTCAGGGCCGCCGCACGTTTGGTCGCGCCTTGCGCGGTCACCATGTACTTGTCGACATCCTTGAAACGGCCTTGAGCAATGCGCTTGTGCATCAGTTCCAGGGCGGCCGAGATGCCGGCCAGAAGATTGTTGAAATCATGGGCCAGGCCTCCGGTCAGTTGGCCGACCGCTTCCATTTTCTGTGACTGGCGCAGTTTCTCTTCGGCCTGCATGAGATCGGCCGTGCGTGCCAATACCCGCTGCTCCAGAGTGTCGTTGAGTGCACGTAACGCGGCGTTGGCGCGGTCGCGTTCCTCCTCGACATTGCGCCGGTGCTCAACATCGATGAGCACGCCGGGAAAGCGCAGCGGGGTACCGTCAGTTGCGCATTCGACGCGTCCGTTGGCCTCGATCCAGTTGTATTTTCCATCCGCGCGGCGAACCCGGTATTGATGCGAATAGGCGCCACCGCGGGCAATTGCTTCATTGATTGCACAGGTGAGTCCATCCCGGTCTTCGGGGTGTACGGACATCACCACTTGTTCCAGGCTCAGGCCATGGCGGCCCAGCTTGGGGTCAAGGTCAAAAATCTTCGCAAAGGATTCGTCCACGGTGAAGCGATCGGTCGGCAGATCCCAGTGCCAGGTGCCAATAATGGCGCCGGCCGCGAGGGCGAGTTGCACGCGCTCGACGTTTTCCCGCGCGACCGCCTCGCTGATACGCAGCCGCTCCTCGGCATCCCGGCGGGCGGTGACGTCGCTGAAGAAGATCGCGATCTGTCGGTCGGCAGGATCGCCGACCCGCACCGCACGCACATCGAACCAGCGCTCAAAGGTATTGGCGTAGTTTTCGAAGTTTGCCGGCTCGCCGGTCTTGGCCACGTGGCCATAGGTCTCGAACCAGAAACGCTCAAGGTTAGGCGCAAACTCGGTGACCCATTTGCCCCGCAAGTTGACGCCGCACTGACGTTCGAACGCCGGATTGGCCTCGACGAAGTAGTAATCCACGGGGCGATCGTCGGCGTCGAATTTGACTTTGACGATGGCGAATGCGGCCTCGATGGTTTCCAGAATGGTACTGAAGCGCGCCTCGCTATTGGCGAGCGCCACTCGACTGGCGGCAAGCTGTGCGGCCATATCCGGGGTTGCAGCCGCGCCACTCTCCAGAGCCAGGCGCAGGCGCATCACCTCTGCCTCAAGCTCCTCGCGGGTAAGATGCTTCAGAATTTCCACCAATCGAGCCTTCTTGATTGTTGTTTGAGTTCATTCAACTCGGTTCAATCGAACACCGGGAATCCTCACATTGACACGCCGCCTGACGGTTAAGTTGCACCCGTAGTGGCGCAGACGCGCCGTTTTATAACGACTCGCCGTTATCCAGTGTGGCAAGCAACTTTTGGCCTCGTTGCCAAAGTGCCTGTTGTTTGGCTTCAGGCATGCGATCGAGATTTTTGTACATCATCCCCATGCGCTGGTTGCTGCGCAGAAGATCGCCATGGCGCATCAGGAAATGCCAGTACAGCGCATTGAAAGGGCAGGCGTTGTCAGCGGTGCTTTCGCTGACCTTGTAAGCACAATCGCGACAGTAGTCAGACATCCGGTTGATGTACTGGCCGCTGGCGCAGTAAGGCTTGGAACCGAGATAGCCACCATCGGCGTGCATGACCATCCCCAGGGTGTTGGGCAACTCCACCCAATCGAAGGCATCCATGTAAATGGCCAGATACCATTCGCAGATCTGGCTCGGTGCAATGCCGGCGAGCAAGGCAAAGTTCCCCGTCACCATCAACCGCTGGATATGGTGAGCATAGGCGTGTTTCAGGCTTTGCCCGATCGTCTGACGCATGCAGTTCATCTGCGTTTCGCCCGTCCAGTAGAACTCCGGTAAGGGCCGTTGGTTACCGAATGAATTGCCTTGGGCATAGTCAGGCATCTTCAGCCAGTAAACTCCGCGCACGTATTCGCGCCAGCCGATCAATTGCCGAATGAATCCCTCGGCGGCATTGAGCGCAATACCGCCTGACCAGTAAGCCGACTCCACGTCACTGCACAACTGGCGCAAATCCAGCAGACCGATATTGAGCGCCGCGCTGATCCGCGCATGGAACAGAAAGGGTTCATCGCTGGCCATGGCGTCCTGGTAATCGCCGAACCCGGCCAGGCCATAATCGAGGAAGTAATGCCACAGCGATTGAGCGTCGGCATGGGTCACGGGATAGTTGAAGTCATCCAGAGAACCGTAGTGTTGGCTGAAGCGTTCCTTGACCAGTGCGAGGACTTCGAGGGTGATGGCGTCGTTGGCGAAACCAGTCGGATAGGGGGCTTTCACCCCTTTGGGCAAGGCTTTGCGGTTTTCGGCATCAAAGTTCCAGGCGCCGCCGACCGGCGTGCCGTCGCCATTGATCAACAGGCCGCTCTTGCGGCGCATCTCGCGGTAGAAGTACTCCATGCGCAGCTGTTTTTTACCCGACGCCCACGTGCTGAATTCGCTGCGACTGCACAGAAAACGCGTATCGGCATGCCAATGAATGGCTAGCTCACAGTCCTGCAGAGACTGCTCCAGGCGCCAGTCGCCGCATTCAGTTACGTGCAGTTCTTCCGGTTGCAGGCGTGTCTGCCAGCGACCTAATTCGCCTGGCACTGATCCGCTATTGAGCGGGTCATCAAGCGTGACGTACTCCACACGCATGCCTCGGGCTTGCAGCGCCTTGGCAAAGTGACGCATGGCACTGAAGATCAGGGCGATCTTTTGCGGGTGATGAGGCACATGGCTGGCTTCCTCCATCACCTCGACCATAAGCACCGCATCCTGTTCGGGGTCGAGCCCCTGCAGTGAAGCCAGGTCAAACGACAGCTGATCACCGAGGATCAGGCACAAGCGATTGACCTTGCTCATTGGCAACATTCCGGCAGCGTGCGGTTCATCAAGTTGCTGTCAGCGAAAAAGGCAGCCGCAACTCTTCGACCGGGCCTGAATCCCGACCGCACATTTCGTCGTGGACACATTGCTGCACCAACACGCAGGGAAATGCCGGAACGGTTTGCAGCAAGTCCCGCAGATGACTGATTGAACGCAGGCGCATGGGTTTGGCGGCATCGTCGAGCAAGGTGAACTGGCCGTCATCCATGCGGATGCGCGCCAGATAAAAACCACCTTCCAGCGACAGCAGTTCCAGTTCACGTATTTCGCTGTTGGCGGCGCGTTCGGTGAGCGTTTGCAGATTCATCGATAACTCCTTGCCTACCAGGGTAGGCGTTCTCCGTCGTAGGCAAAGAAATGGCCGCTGTCGGCTGGCGTCAGCCGGTCGATCAGGGTCAAGAGTTCATGGCTGGCAACGCTGGCGGGGCGGGCCGCCGATGCACCGCGAAAAGGTTGCGACAGCGCCGAAACGACCGTGCCAGGATGCAGGCTCAGCAAGCGGCTGTGCGGGCGAGTGCGGGCCAGTTCGATGGCCGCGGTTTTGATCAGCATGTTCAGCGCAGCCTTGGAGGCGCGATAGGTGTACCAGCCGCCCAAGATTATCGCCGATGCTGCCGACCTTGGCCGAGAGCATCGCCATCGCACCTTGGGGATCGAGCAGTGGCAGGAAGTGGCGCAAGACCATCGCCGGCCCCAGCGTGTTCACTTGAAAGACGGCCTGGAGCGCTGCGTCTTCCAGCGCGCTGTAGCTTTTTTCCGGTTTGATCGCGTCGCGGTGGAGCAGGCCGGCGGCGTGCACGATCAACTGATACGGCGCTTCTGTCGCCAATTCGGCGGCGGCGCTGGCGATCGTCTCCGGGTGTTCGAGATCAAGTGCGGGAATTGTTTTACGCCCCAGCTCGCGAACTGCTGCGCACCGAGGGTCCTGCTTCAGCCAGTCACAGAATGCCGTGCCGAGCGCACCGCTGGCGCCGATCACCAAGGCGCGGTAGCCGTCGCCCAGGGAGTTCATGCTGAGCGAATCAGTCATTGATTGTCTCCCGCACTCTGGCGACGGAAGAACAAGGTCACCTGGCCGATCTCGACACCGAACTTGGACATGGTGGTGCGGTTGATCAAGGTGTCCTCGTCCATCAGGTACATCCAGTCGTCCATGCTCACCTCATAAACGGAGCCATCGACCGGCAGGCTCAGGATGTAGCGCCAACGCAAGGCGTTGCCGGCCACTTGACCTTCTGCCTCGCCGACCACATCGCCAGCGCGACCGCGCCATTTGCCCGCACCCTCCGGGGTCAGGGTCCAGACGCGGCGTTCGCGAGTGCCATCGCTGTAGAGGAAACGCTCGTCGAGAATCAGGTTATTGCCCTCGCGGCGACTCTCGATGTTGACCTCGAAGCGCTTGACGACTTCGCCAGAGCGTTTTTGAAACATTCCCCAGGCTTTCACCGGTTTGCTGAAGAACTTCTCCAGGTTGAAGGCTGGTTGCTGGTCGGCATAGTGGCCGACATCGACGCTGCCACAGCTCGAAAGGCTGAGTACCAGAGCCAGTAAAACCAAAAAACGGGTCATTGTTTTTACTCCCTGAATACACAGGTCAAGGTGGAGGACATTCCATAAAATTGCTTGTACAGCTATCTATGCTTGTACAGGTTTACCGGCGTATTTGACTCGACAAACCCGCAACGAAATCAACCTCATCGGCTGATCAGTTGGAGAAACTCCTGACGCGTGCAGGAGGACTCTCGAAAGGCGCCGAGCATGACCGATGACGTCATGATCGAATTCTGCTTTTCCACACCGCGCATCATCATGCACATGTGCCTGGCTTCAATGACCACGGCCACACCGGCGGCATCGGTAATTTGCTGGATCGCGTCGGCGATCTGTCTGGTCAGGTTTTCCTGGATCTGCAAACGGCGCGCGAACATGTCGACCACCCGGGCCACTTTCGACAGCCCCAACACCCGGCCAGTGGGGATGTAGGCCACATGGGCCTTGCCGATGAAGGGCAGCATGTGGTGTTCGCACAATGAATAAAGTTCGATGTCGCGAACGATGACCATTTCATCGTTCTGTGACTCGAACAACGCGCCATTGATGATGCCTTCCAGGTTCATCGTGTAGCCGTCGCACAGGAACTGCATGGCTTTGGCGGCACGCTTGGGCGTGTCCCGCAGTCCTTCGCGGTCGGGGTTTTCACCGACGCCGAGAAGAATTTCACGGTACTGATTGGCTAATGATTGAGTCATTCGGATTTCTCGCGGCGTTGCGACAGGACAGGAGTGCGACAACAGTTGTGGCTGGCGTGACAACGACGGCTGCCGTCAGGGTTGGCGCAACTGCTTGATTTCTCGCGCAGCGAGCGGGCATTCACCGTCAAAATAAAGCGTCAGCGGCCACGGCTCTGAGTTATACATTGCGGCATGCCTTGTATAGGTTTTTAATAAAGATAGGCCGAAATAATCGAGCTGACAATGGCGCGTCTTTCTTTTTGTGAAGATGGGAAGGCGTTACATCCAGTCGCCTCTCAGAACGGGAGACGGATTGGACGACGTAAAGCAGTGCTCCCGCAGGAGCGGGAGCACTTTGTCGAGATCTTTGCGTCAGGCGGGGTAAGCAGGGTAATCCACATAACCCTCGGCATTGCCGCCATACACCGTGGCCGGGTTCAGTGCGTTCAGCGGCCAGTCATTGGCGATTCGCGCGGGCAGGTCCGGGTTGGCCATGAACGGTCGTCCGAAGGCGACAAAGTCAGCGAGGCCAGAATCGAGCAACTGCGCGCCAGACTCGGCGTTGTAGCGCCCGGCGTAAATGATCGCGCCGCTGAAGGTGGCGCGCACCGCCTGGCGAAATGACTTTGGCATCGCGGGCGCATTCTCCCAGTCAGCTTCGGCAATCGACAGATAGGCAATGCCCACCTCTTCCAGCACTTTGATCGCTTCGATGTAAGTAGTGTGCGGATCTTCCTCGACCATGCCCAGGTAAGTCCGCGCTTCATCGGTGGTGCTGAACAGCGGCGCGAAACGCACGCCGACTTTTTCCTTGCCGATGCACTCGGCGACACCGGCTACCACTTCGCGCAGAAAACGCAGGCGGTTGTGCAGCGAACCACCGTACTGATCGGTGCGCAGGTTGCTGTGGGCGGAAATGAACTGGTTCACCAGGTAGCCATTGGCGCAGTGCAGTTCGATGCCGTCGAATCCGGCCTCCATCGCATTGCGCGCAGCCTGGATATACAGCTGAACGAGTGCCTGAACCTCATCGGTGCTCAGTGCGCGAGGAGCGGACGGCGGTACCAGTTCGCCGGTGCCAGGTGCGGTTTCGATGAACACGCTGACTCGATCAGTGGCCACGGCGGAAGCCGACACCGGCGCTGCGCCGTCAGGTTGCAGCGCGGTGTGGGACACACGGCCGACGTGCCAGAGCTGGGCGAAGATCACGCCGTCGACGGCATGCACGGCCTTGGTGACTTTGCGCCATCCGGCAATTTGCTCGGGCGTGTGAATGCCCGGTGTCCACGCATAACCCTGGCCACGGGGTTCGATCTGCGTGCCTTCGGTGACGAGCAAACCGGCGCCGGCCCGCTGCTGGTAATACTCGGCCATCAGCTCATTGGCAATGTTGCCCGGTTGAGTACTGCGCTGGCGGGTGAGGGGCGGCAGGACGATGCGGTTTTTCAGGGTGTGCAGACCCAGTTTGGCGGGATTGAAGTAAACGCTGTTGTTCATGGATGACCTTGTGACGGTTTATTAGACCAGTCGACTATTAATCGGGTTAAAAAGAACGCCGTGTGACACGTACACGGCGTTCGGGCGGCTCTTTATGAGCAGAGCAGGGCGGCTGGCATCAGCCGAGCATTTTCAACAGTTTCTCGGCAACGGCGGCGGAGCTGGCCGGGTTCTGGCCGGTAACGAGTTGCCCATCGGCCACCACATGCACCTGCCAGTCAGCGACTTTGGAGTAACGGCCACCGAGGCGCTGGAACTCGTCTTCGATCAGGAAAGGCACCACATCCGTCAGGCCGACAGCCGCTTCTTCGGAATTGGTGAAACCGGTGACTTCGCGACCCTGAACCAGCGGCTTGCCGTCTGCCTTGACGACGTGACGCAACACGCCCGGCGCATGGCAGACAAAACCGTGGGGCTTGTTGGCGCGGTCGAAGGCTTCGATCAACGCGATCGACTGCTGGTCTTCGGCCAGATCCCACAGTGGGCCGTGGCCACCTGGGTAGAACACGGCATCGAAATCGTCTGCGTTGACATCCGCCAGGCGACCGGTGTTGGCCAGCGCCTGTTGCGCCGCCGGGTCATTGCGAAAGCGATCGGTTTCGGCGGTCTGCGCGTCGGGCTCGTCGCTTTTCGGATCCAGCGGCGGCTGGCCACCGGCCGGGGACACCAGCGTGACGTCGGCACCGGCGTCCTTGAAGGCGAAGTAGGGGGCGGCGAACTCTTCCAGCCAGAAACCGGTTTTCTTGCCGGTGCTGCCGAGTTGATCGTGCGAAGTCAGAACCATCAAGATTTTCATAGAGCACCCTGGGGTTGATCGGGTGGCGTCGCTGCGCAACGGATTTGCGCAGTGGCGACACCGGAAGATGAGTTGTCGGAGCGCAGCATAGAGTCCAATTAGACCAGTCGTCTAGTAATTTTTTATCCGAAGCTTTTTCAGTGACAGGTGTGGCAAACTTGCGTTCCTTTGAAATATACGACTGGTCTATTGTCTGGTACTTTGCGCCCCATGAAACCGACCTACGACGATACCCGCCAACACTTGCTCGACACCGGCCACCGGATGATGGCCGAGAAGGGCTTCACCAGTGTCGGCCTCAATGAAATCCTGCAAACCGCCGGCGTGCCCAAGGGCTCGTTCTATCACTACTTCAAGTCCAAGGAGCTTTACGGCCAGGCCTTGCTCGAGGATTACTTTGTCGGTTATCTGGCTGACATGGAGCGGCGTCTGACGTTGCCCGGGCTGACGGCTTATGAGCGGCTGATGAATTACTGGCAGGGCTGGCAGAACCGTTGCACCCTTGAAGGGCATGGCGATGAGTGTCTGGTGGTGAAACTCAGCGCCGAAGTGGCCGACCTGTCCGAGTCCATGCGCCTCACCTTGCGTGATGGCGCCGAACGAGTGGTGGCTCGCATCACCTTGTGCATCGAGCAGGGCCAGGCTGAACAGAGTCTGCCTGCGGGGGACGCGCGGCACTTGGCGGAAACCCTGTATCAGCTGTGGCTGGGTGCCAGCTTGTTGAACAAGCTGCAACGCACGGGGCAGTCGCTCAATACGTCGATGGCGACCACTCGGCAACTGCTGGCTGTCTGATGTTCAGGTTGATCCGCCGAAGACCAACATCCGGCGGATAGATGTGGCAAAAAGGCCTCAGAACTGCGGCGTGTACTTCACGCTGAACATCACATTGCGCGGGTCGCCGAAGTTGTTGTTGCCGTTGAGCTGGTTGTAGGCAGCGGTGTAGTAGCGCTTGTCGAACAGGTTGTTGGCGTTCACTGCCAGACCGATTTCCTTGCTCAACTGGTAACCGAGCCGCGCACTCCACACGGTGTAACCGGCGACGTCGTAGGTGTGTTCATAACCCAGCGTATGGCTTTGGGTGGTGAAACCCAGGCCGGTGCTGACACGCTCCCAGTCGCCGCTGAACTGGTAGGCACCCCAGACCCGCAGCATGTGTTTCGGCGTCCAGGTACTGAAGACTTTGCCCTCGTTATCGGGATCATCCAGGTACTTGGTAGTGTTGTAGGTATAGCCGGCAAACAGTTGCAGATTGGTCAGGACTTCGCCGCTGATCTCGGCTTCGATCCCCTGGCTGCGGACTTTGCCGGCCGGCGAGGAGCAATACCAGCCGTCGCAGATCATCCCTGACGCGAGGTCGTTGACGGCACGGTTCTCCTGGTCATAGCGGAACAGCGCCAACGACGTGTTGACCCGGCCATCCATCAATTCGCCCTTGAGGCCGACCTCGTAGTTGCTGCCCACCACCGGTTTGAGCGTCTGGCCACTGGCGTCGCGGTTGGTTTGCGGTTCGAACACATCGGTGTAGCTGGCATACACCGCCCATTCGCGGCTCAGGTCGTAAATGATGCCGGCGTAGGGCGTGACGACACCGGTTTCCTTGGCGGTGCTATCCGGGAAGGGCGTAACGACGTCGCTGAAAGCCACTTGGGCCGCGGACTGGTAGTTGTAGTCATACCAGCTCACCCGCGAGCCAAGCACCAGGGTCAACGGTTCGATCGGTTTGACTCGCCAACTGCCATACAGACCTTTTTGGCTGATCTCGTATTTGCTCGGCGTGGCACGGCCGCCCGGCGTATTGAGCAAGCCTTCGTAGCTGATTTGCTGACGGTCGTGGTCGATGCCGAAGATCGTGTCGGTGGCATTGTTGTTGAAGGTTCGGGCGATTTTATCGTCGGAGGTGTACTTGGCGTAATTGCCGCCCAGCATGACTTCGTGCTCCATCGACAAGGCTTCGAAGTGGCCGGTGATGTTGGTATCCAGACCGAGCTTGGTCGCGTCGAAATCGGTCACGAAGTCGGCGTATTGAATACCACTGCCATCGGGCTTGATTCCGTCGCCACTGGTTTGCAGCCGCTGACTTTTGCCTTTGTTGGTTTCACTCATGCGCACGGCGCCGGCCTTGAACGCCCAGTCGTCGTTGAAGCGGTGCTCCAGATCGGTATAAAGCGTGGTGACGTCGATGTCCAAATGGTTCCAGCGTGCGCCCCCGTAGGTGGAACGCGGCACATTCAGCGGTTTGCCGTCGGTGTAGCGCGGCAGGCCGCGGATCATCGGTCGCGACTCGCCGTCGGAGTGGCTGACCGCCACGCCCAGCGTGGTGTCGTCGCTCAGGTCGAAATCCAGTGCGCCGTACAGCGAGTGAGTCTTGCTCCATTCGTAATCGACGAACGACTGGCTCTGGTCTTCGTCGGCGACGAAACGCCCACGCACCGTGCCGGTGGCATTCAGTGGCCCACCGGCATCCAGTTGCAAACCATAGTGATCCCAAGAGCCGGCCTTGCCAGTGATGGTCACGGTCGGGGCGTTCTGGCCGCGTTTGCGCACCAGGTTGACCGCGCCGCCGGGGCTGCCGGCGCCTTGCAGCAGGCCGGATGCGCCGCGCAGCACTTCCAGACGATCGAAGAAGATCAGGTCCTGGGTCGCCCAGTTGCCCAGCGCGTAGGTGTTGCGCGGGATCGGCACGCCGTCGTACTGCCAGTCGTCAATCTGAAATCCACGTGAGGTGAGGATCATGCCTTTGCCGACGCCCTGGACGCCGACCAGACCGGTGGTCTTGTTGGCGGCGTCTTTGAGGTCGGTGAGACCCTGATCATCCATTTGCTTGCGGGTCATTACAGTGACCGACTGCGGGATTTCCTTGAGCGTGTGCGTGCCTTTGCCGATGGTCACAGCCCGTGCGGCATAGGAACCGGAACCTTCAGTGGTGGCATCGAAGCTGCGCTCAACGATGTTGGTGGCTCCCAGTTGCAGCACCGCGTTGCTGGCGCTGGCCGGCTCGACGCTGAAGTTGCCTTGCCCCGTGACGCGTAGCTGCAAACCACTGCCCGACAGCGCCTTTTGCAGCGCTTGTTCGGCCGGCATCTGGCCGATCACCGCCGGTGCCTGTTTGCCCTGTACCAGCGATGGTTCCAGCGAAATGATTTGCCCGCTCTGGCCGGCAATCGCATTGAGCGTATTGGCGAGGGGGCCAGCCGGCAGGTTGAAGCTCAGGTCTTGCGCCAGTGCTGAGCTCGCCAGCGTTGTCAGAGCAACGGCGACGGAAAGGGTACGGGGCCACGTGTTGAGCACAACAATCTCCTGTTTTTATGAAAGTGTCAGG
This sequence comes from Pseudomonas sp. Irchel 3E19, assembly GCF_900187585.1. Classification (NCBI taxonomy): domain Bacteria; kingdom Pseudomonadati; phylum Pseudomonadota; class Gammaproteobacteria; order Pseudomonadales; family Pseudomonadaceae; genus Pseudomonas; species Pseudomonas sp. Irchel 3E19. The sequence goes on along the minus strand of NZ_FYDT01000029.1, from coordinate 4,182 downwards.
AGATAGGAGGGATGAGAAATGAAAACCGGACACAAACAAGAACGATTTTCAAAAAAACTTTTCATCCCTCACTTTTTACTGATCAAGGTCAGCCACGGGCTGTAGCGATTGACGCGAATCGGCAGGGTTTCGGCCAGCGCGCTCAAGGTGCGATCGGCGTCATCCAGCGGGAACACGCCCTGAACACGCAAGCTCCGAACCTCGGGGGCCACGCGCACGAAGCCGCGACTGTAAGGGCGCAGCGCATCGACCACGCGCTCCAGTGATTCATCCAGCACATTCAACTTTCCGTTCAACCAGTCGGCGCGCCGGCGTTCGTCGTCGCTGGCAAAAGTGATCGTGCGCGAGGTAAGGACGACCGCCTGACCTTCACGAACCACTTGCGTGGTGTCATCGAACAAGCGCGCCTGGACCGAATGCTGCAACACCACGAGGCGGCTGGCGTCCGGTTCCTGGGAGACCAGAAAACGTGTGCCCAGTGCTCGCATTTCGCCTTCGGCAGTACGCACGATCAGCGGGCGGCGCGAGTCAGGCGCGACATCGATCACCAATTCGCCGTGACGCAGGATGACCACGCGTTGTGCATCATCGAAACGCAAATCCACCGCGCTGTCGGCGTTCAGGCTCAGGCGGCTGCCATCGGCCAGATTGAACGTCTGCCGCTGGCCGCGCCGGGTGTGCAGATCAGCCAGCAGCGTTTCACCCAAGCGGGTTTTGCTACCCAGAAACAGACTGCCACCCAGCAGACCGAGGCCTGCAATCACCCGCAAGGCGTCGCGGCGCGAAGCCTGTGGCTGCAATAACACCTGACGAGCCTCACCCGCCTGACCGGGCAAGCGTCGATCCAGCGCGCGAACCGTGTTGAACGAGCCGCCGAGGCGCTCCTGCAAGGTTTCCCACGCCTGGCTGTGCGCCCGATCCTTGGCCAGCCAGGCGTCGAAGCGCTGTTGCAATGCAGCGTCGGGCGTGCCGGCGCGAAGCTTGACCATCCAGTCGATGGCCTGTTCGCTGACCGGGTCCAGGCGTGGCGGGCTCATGGCGCCACTTCGCACAAATAACACTGGCGCAAGGCCTGTTTCATGTAGCGACTGACGGTGCGTTCCGACAGCCCCAGTTTCTGCGCAATCGCCACGTAGCTCAGCCCATCCAGCTGGCTGTAGAGGAACGTGGCCTTGACGATCAACGGCAAGCCGTCGATGGCGCGGTCGATGGCCACCAGCGCTTCGATCAATTGCAGTTGTTCTTCAGGGGAGGGCGCCAATGCTTCGGGCAGGGCCGACAGACGCTCAAGATAAGCCAGTTCCAGCTTGCGCCGGCGATGGCGGTCGAAGATCAATCGGCGCGCAATGGTCGACAGATAAGCGCGGGGTTGCTCGATGCTGTCGGGGTCGACACGCGTCGCCAGCAACTGGCAAAACGTATCGGCGGCGGTGTCTTCGGCGTCCGCGTGATTGCGCACCTGCCGGTTGATGTGCTGCAGCAGCCATCGATGATGATCGCTGAAAAAGAATCCCAGCTTGCTGGACGAAGAAGGGTGCACTGGTGGGCTTTCCAGATGTTAGTGAGAATCTCTCTCAATACTACCTGCGTGGCCAGAGCCAGTGCAATCGCTCTCTGGTGTCCGGCGTATTTGTTGCTAAAGCGCCGCCCATTGATCCCGGTATTGCAGGAGGAAATCGACGAAGGCCCGTACGTGTTGCGGCACATAGCGACCGTGCGGGTAGAGCAAGGTGTAAGGCCTTGAGCGACCGCCATAGGGCTGAAGCACCTCGACGAGGCGGCCGTCCGCCAGTTCCTGTTCGACAATGAATCGGTAGGTCTGAAACAGCCCCGCACCATGTTTGGCCAGCGTGACGCCGCCGAGCACATCGTCTGAGCAGGCGTAACCACCGTTGGAAAACACCTCACGATCCTGACCCTTTTCCTGAAACAGCCAGGAGATCCGTCGCCCGCTGCTGGGCAGTTCGAACTGGATGCACTCATGCTGATCCAGGTCTTCGAGCGTCAGCGGCGTACCCGCCTTGTGCAGATAGTCCGGGGAGGCAACCACCACCAGTTGCGCGTCCTCCAGCAGGCGCGCAATCATCGTCGAGTCTGGTTGTGCCCGGACGCGGATCGCCAGATCGTAGCCCTCCGCGACGAAGTCGATGTTGCGATTACCCAAGTGAATATCCACGGTCACTTCGGGATACAGCGCGCGAAACTTCGGCAGCAGCGGCAGGATGCGGTGATGCCCGTAAGTGGTCGGAAGGCTGATGCGCAACCGCCCTGACGCGGTGGTCTGCGCGCCCATGACTTGCTGTTGGGCTTCGACCAATTGCGTCAGCGCCTGGCTGCACTGGACGAAAAAGTTTCGACCTGCATCGGTCAAGCGGATGCTGCGCGTGGTTCTGGTAAACAGCCGAGAGCCTAACCGTTGTTCCAGACGCAAAATCGACCGACTCACCGCTGCCGGCGTCACCCCGGCAAGCTGCGCGGCCGCGGTGAAGCTACCCGCTTCAGCGGCGAGGCAAAACAGTTCGATACTGCCCAATTGCAAGTCATCAAAGTGGCGTTTCATAAGGGAGGACACCGAGTCTCAACAGACATTTCATCCCGGTGTTTACTACATGAAACGGCGCCGCCGGTATACACCGACGGCGCCGTTTCCTTGTTGCAGGGACAATAGCGCAATCAATGCCCCGCGCTCTGACCGCCATCGACGTGCAGAATCTCACCGGTCACGAAATTCGCACTGTCCAGATAGAGGATCGCTTGCACGATGTCATCGATCTCACCCATATGGCCAACCGGGTGCAGGCTGCCGAGCGCTGCGTGAGTCTCCACGCCATGCATCGGCGTCTTGATGATGCCGGGCGACACGGCGTTGACCCGAATGCCGCGCTTGGCGTACTCGATGGCCAGCGATTTGGTTGCCGCGTTGATGCCGCCCTTGGTCAGCGAGGCCAGCACCGACGGTACGCCGTCGATGGCATGATCCACCAGGCTGGTGGTCACGCTGACAATGTGGCCGCTGCTGTGCTTTTCCATTTCGGCAATCGCCCGTTGCGAGATGTGGAAGAAGCCGCTCATGTTGGTGGCCACGACCTGGGCGTAATCTTCTTTGCTGTAAGCGGTAAACGGCTTCGCGACAAAGATGCCCGCATTGTTGACCAGCGTGTCGATCCGACCGAAGCGGGCGACGGCTTCGCGGATAACACGCTCGGCGGTTTCAGGATCAGCGATGTCGCCAGCCACGGTCAGGATATCCGGGTCGGTAGACGGTTTGATGGAGCGGGAAGTGGCGACCACTTGATAACCGCGATCACGGAAACCCTTGACCAGGCCAGCGCCGATGCCTTGCGATGCGCCGGTAATCACTACGACTTTATTGGACGTGCTCATGATGATTCCTCATGTAATCGAAATGAATTGAGTGAACAGATTTTCGAACGCCAGACGTGGGCGATAACGGTGCTGCCTGACGGAACGGCTGGCGTTAATCGATGCGGGTTTTGCGGTACTCCGTGGTGGTCATGCCGGCATAACCCCAGTTGTCCGTGTCGACTTCTTCGATGACGATGTGCGTGAGTTGCGGATCCTTGTTCAGCACCCTTTGCATTGTTTCGGTGATTTCCTTGATCACCTGGGCTTTCTGCTCCCGAGTGACGCCATCACGGGTTATGCGTACGCTGATGAAAGGCATTGGGATATCTCCAGTCGCAGGCCTGTCGGGATGATGGGCTGCTGTTGGAGAGAACTTTAAGAAGTGGCTGACGATTGATAAATAGGGCTTGAGGTACTTCATTTGTGATGCGGTGTATCAAATGGGAGTATTCGGCGAAGTGCGCAAGAAGTTGCGCAGTGCCCTCGGTGTTTTTATCAGTCAAAATCGTTGCAGGCCTTGTGATGCGTGGCTTCCAGCCAAGTGCGCAACTTCTTGCACAGTACTGCGCAAGAAGTTGCGCACTTTTCGTGGTTTGACGTGGTTGAATTTTGGCGATCGCGGCAGACGTTTGTTTAACACTTTGATGGGAAAGGGCTTTTGAGAGTCTGGCACGGAGTTTGATACCTGAGAGAGTGTCAGATTTTTTGTGTGCGGGCTGGTAATGGCCTGCCGTTAGGCAGGCCTTCATTTCACCAGTTTGACCTGATGAATCGATCTCCGTACAAAATCGCAAACTGATTCATAGCGTTTTTCCA
>NZ_FYDT01000078.1:0-19200 GCF_900187585.1 Pseudomonas sp. Irchel 3E19 | reverse complement strand
GGATTTGCTGGCGGCCAACCAAGCGTTGATGACGGTCTACTTGATGAAAGCTGAACTCAAAACGCTCTGGACGCCAAGTACCGCCTGGGGCTGGAGATCAGCCTGGAAGCAATGGCTGCGCCACGCTGATGAAAGCGCGATACCGGCTCTGATCCTGTTCGCCAAACGGCTAAAGGGTTACTGGCGGGGAATCGTCAGCCGGGTTCGCTGGCCGATGCACACGGGGCAGTTGGAAGGCATAAACAATCGAATAAAGGTTATCAAACGGATGGCGTACGGTTACCGGGATAGCGAATTCTTTTTCATGAAAATCAAGAGCGTCTTTCCCGGTAATCCGTGAAGAACCTTTTAAAAATGCCGGCAGGGTGCTGAGGATAAACGCGTAATCGAATGTCATGAAGCTTCCTGGACATCGCTCGGTAAGCGACGGTGATGCAGTCCATGGACAGCGGGTGACTGTCCGGCAGGAAGTGACTTTATAGGTATAAAAACAAGAATTTAAATACCGTTAAAGCATATTGATATCACTCAAAAAACTATCCTGTGGGTTTGCCGGGAAGGAATAAGAAGGCTATTTTCCCTTGCGCTGTAGGAAGGATCTTTTTTTCACGAAAGCCCTCCAAGGACGAACAGCTTTTGGCCAGACTCCGCCGGCCGAACCCTCACAAGGAAGAGAAACATGGACGTAAAAGTGCCGCAGCGACTGGATCCGCAGGACATTGTGAAATTGTTGGTGGCGTTGCGCCGCGCGTTGAAAGCGCAAACGGCCTGAGCCGTTACCCTGCTCATTCCCACGCTCTGCGTGGGAATGCAGCCTGGGACGCTCCGCGTCCCACCAAGAGCCGAACGCGGAGCGTCCGATGAGGCATTCCCACGCAGAGCGTGGGAACGATCATCGGGGACACAAAAACGCCGATGACTATCACTAGCCATCGGCGTTTTCACAACTTGAAGGGGTTCACTCAAGCGTCAGATCAGAACGCCGGCAGTACCGCGCCGTTGTACTTCTTCTCGATGAACGCTTTGACTTCCGGGCTGGTCAGGGCAGCGGCCAGTTTCTTGATGGCGTCGCTGTTCTTGTTGTCCTCACGGGCAACGAGGAAGTTCACGTAAGGCGAATCAGCGCCTTCGATCACCAGCGCATCCTTGGTCGGATTCAAACCGGCTTCCAGCGCGTAGTTGGTGTTGATCATGTCCAGATCAACTTCCTTCAGAACGCGTGGTAGCAGGGCCGATTCCAGTTCCTTGAACTTGAAGTTGTGCGGGTTCTTGGCGATGTCTTTCGGCGTGGCCAGGGCGTTCTTCGGGTCTTTCAGTTCGATCAGGCCAGCCTTCTGCAGCAGGATCAGAGCGCGGCCGCTGTTGCTGCCTTCGTTCGGGATGGCGATGGTTGCGCCGTCCGGCAGTTCAGCCAGGGTCTTGTATTTGCTCGAGTAGCCACCGAACGGTTCAACGTGCACGCCTTGCACGGTCACCAGATACTTGGACTTGTCGTCCTTGTATTTGCCCTGGTTGAAGCTGTTCAGGTACGGCAAGGTCTGGAAGTAGTTGGCATCCAGACGCTTCTCGCCAACCTGTACGTTCGGCTGCACGTAGTCAGTGAACACTTTGATTTCCAGATCCACGCCTTCTTTGGCGAGGGTCGGCTTGATCAGCTCAAGAATTTCAGCGTGCGGGACCGGGGTCGCCGCGACGACCAGTTTCTCGCCGGCCTGGGCCAGGGAAGCCGTCAGAGCAGCCGCCAATGCGGTAAACAACAGAACCTTTTTCATGCAGTGTCCTTATCGAAAATCACGGTCGCTGATGGCGACGGCATCTAATACGTGTGCCAGTGAAGTGATATCGCTGGCGTGAGGCGGACAATACCGGGATTTTTTATTCCCGGACAATAACGTTTATTCAGCTTCATATTCCATTTTGTTCATGTTGGACGAGACGGTTACAACCGCTTGCTCAAACTAATCAGCAAGTCTTTCAACGCCTTACGCTCATCGACACTGCCACCGATGTTGATTTGCGTCACCAGCCGCTCGATCTGAACCTGCGGGCCAGACGCGTCGGGCAGGTTCAGGTGCTCCGGCAGAATTTCGTCGCCGGTGCTCACCAGCAAGGCAAAGTGAATGACGTTTTCCAGCTCACGGGTGTTGCCCGGCCAGCTGTGTTGCTCCAACAGATGCTGCGCCGCCTCACTGATCAGCGGCACCGGCAGGTCCAGTCGCTGGCTGTAGATGCCGAGGAAATACTCCGCCAGCGACAGAATGTCGCCGATTCGCGCACGCAGCGCTGGCAACTCCAGTTGCCCTTCGCTGAGGTAATGGTAGAGCCGCTCGTGGAATTTCCCGGCGTCCACCGCTTGCGCCAGATCGATGCTGGTCGCTGCCACCAGCCGCACATCCACCGGGCTCGGCTGATGTGCGCCAACGCGGGTGACTTCATGGTTTTCCAGGGCAGCGAGCAATTTGATCTGGATCGGCAACGGCAAGTCGCCAATTTCATCGAGGTACAAGGTGCCGCCGTTGGCTGAGCCGAACCAGCCCGCACGACTGCTGGCCGAACCGCTGTAACTGCCAGCGGCATAACCGAACAGCTCGGCATCGGCGTAGGTCGGGCTGATCGCCCCGCAATTGACTGAAACAAACAGGCCGCTGCGGTCACTGGCGCGATGGATGTGGCGGGCGAGCAACTCCTTACCGGTGCCGGTCTCACCACGAATCAATACCGAGACCGATCGTGGCGCCAGCTGCTCAAGTTCCTCACGCAACTGACGCGAGCGCGGGTCGACGAACACCAGCGCTTTGGCGCGAATGCTCAGGGGGCTTTTTTCCGCGTCGGGAAAGGTCAGCAACGGCTGACCGAAAGTTTCGAAACTCATGGCAGACTCCCGCCCAGAACCGCCGGCAGACGGGGGCATTTAACAAAATAAAAAATCAGGCGCGACGTCGGGCGTGGTGTTCCATACGGTTTTGCAGGCGATAGAGATAAGCAAAACCTTGCTCCCAACGCTGATGTCCGGACTTCACATTGATGTGTCCGGCGCCCGCAAGAATCCCCGCTTCGGCACCCCAGTTGCGCGCCAGCTCCAGTGCGCGCGGCGCACTGACGGCGGCGTCGTTGTCGGAGCTGACAACCTGGCTCGGAAACGGCAGCAGCTCGCTCGGAATCGGTGCGAAATTGCGCAGCGCCGGCGCGCAGGCCGGGCGCTCGACATCCGCCGGCGCAACCAGCAAGGCGCCGCGTACCTGACGCAGGTATTGCAGCGGCGCAGTTGCCGCCCAATGGGCGACCGTGATGCAGCCGAGGCTGTGCGCGATGAGGATGACTGGCGTGCTGTCGGCGGCGATGGCCTCGGCCAGCGCCGCGACCCAGTCTTCACGGCGCGGGGTCAGCCAGTCGGCCTGTTCCACCCGCGCGCTGTTTGGCAGGCTGTTCTGCCAGTGGGTTTGCCAATGATCTTCTGGCGATCCTTGCCAGCCCGGCACAATCAGGTAGCGAATTGATTCGTTGCGCATGGGGGAGCTCTCCTGCGTGTCTGTTCCTGAACGAGTATAGGGATGGGATTTATATTCGTTAAGGAATAAGAAGCTATTTATTAAGACCTTAAAAGAATATGACATATAGAACCGTGGGAGCGAGCCTGCTCGCGAATGCGTCATCAGACTCACCATCCCTTTTGACTGATATACCGCTTTCGCGAGCAGGCTCGCTCCCACAGTGGTTTGAGGGTGAGGCTTGTTTCGCGGGATAAAAAAAGGGCCGCACCCTGCCAAGGAGACGGCCCCGGAAAATCGAAAATGTTGTTACCGCGCGGTGATCACCGACAACTTGGTAATCCCCGCCCGCTCAATCGAGGCCATGGCCCGCGCCACTTCGCCATAATTCACGCCGTCATCCGCCTGCAACTGCACACGCACTTCCGGGTCCTTGGCCTTCGCCGACTTGAGGTTGAATTCCAGCAAGTCCGGCTGAATCTCGTCCTTGTTGATAAACAGTTTGCCGGCACCGTCGATGCTCACCACCAACGGGTCTTTCTGTTCCACCGGCGCGACCGCTTCGGTCTTCGGCAGGTTGATCGGTATCGCGTTGGTCAGCAGTGGCGCGGTGACGATAAACACCACCAGCAGCACCAGCATCACGTCCACCAGTGGCGTCACGTTGATCTCGCTGAGTACCTCATCACTGTCTTGCGTGGAAAAGGCCATATCAGGACGCCTCCTTCACTTTTGTCGCGTTGCCCGGCGCGGCAACCTTGTGCGCGGTCGGGTGGATCAACACGCGGAATGCACTCTTTTGCGCCAGGCTGTAGAAGTCGTGGGCGAAGTCATCCAGATCGGCGGCGGTCAGTTTCAAACGACGCAAAAAGTAGTTGTAAACCAGCACCGCCGGTACCGCGACGGCGATCCCCACACCCGTGGCAACTAGCGCTGCACCGATCGGACCGGCGACCGTTTCCAGACTCGCCGAACCTGCCGCGCTGATTCCCTTCAACGCTTCCATGATTCCCCACACGGTGCCGAACAAACCAATGAACGGCGACGTACTGCCAATACTCGCGACCACCGCCAGACCGGTCTCCAGCGAACGTCGCTCGCGGACGATCTGCTGACGCAGTGCGCGCTCCAGACGATCCTGATGGTTGATCGCATGGCTCAAATCATTGGCCTGCGGCGCCTCGCCCACCTGAATCGCCGCATAACCGGCCTGTGCCACCCGCGCGGCGGCGCCGGGCTGGGTTTCGCTCAACTCGGCGGCGGCATCCAGGCTCGACGCCGCCCAGAAGCGTTTATGAAATTGGCGGTCCTGCGCTTTCAGGCGACCGAACTGCACAGCCTTGAGCAGAGCCAGTCCCCAAGTGGCGACGGAAAAAACCACCAGCAGCCAGATCACCGCGCTTTCGATGGATTCCAGTGGAGATGCCAGTAAAGTCATGATGTGCTCCCTCGTGTAAACGTTTTGCGCGAAATAGGTTTCGGTTTAATGAATCTTGAAATCGATGGGCACGCTGACCCAGCCGTCCTGGGCGACATCACCCTGCTTGGCCGGCACAAAACTCCAACGCTTGACGGCGCTTAACGCCGCATCGTCGAGTTGTTGCCGGCCACTGCTTTTCTGAATCTGGATCTCGCCCGGTTTGCCGCTGGCCAGCACATGCACCCGCAACAACACCGTGCCTTCCCAACCGCGGCGCTGGGCCAGCGACGGATATTCCGGCGCCGGGTTCTTCAGGTACGCGGCATTGGCCGAGGCTGGCGTCACCGGAGCGGGCGCCGGTGGTGGTGCAGGAGGCGCGGGCGCGGCAACCGCGGCTGCCGGTTGCAGCGGCGCCGGGGGGTGCTCGACGGCTTTTGGTGCTGGTTTGGGTGGCTGTTTAACCACCGGTTTGGGTTTAGGAATCGGTTTCGGCGGCGGCGGCTTTACCGCCAGTTCGTCTTCCACCGGCGGTGCAGGCTCGACCACCGGTGCTGGCGGTGGCGGCACAACAACCGGCGGCGCGGGCGGTGCCGGGCGCGAGAATTCGATAGTCATCGGCGGAATTTCCGGCGGCACGATCGGCAGCACTGGCGTCGGTTTCTGGCTGATCCAGTAGATCACCGCGCCATGTGCCAGCAACGCCAGCACGCCAAGCAGAATCGCTTCGCGGCGGCTCAGAATACTTTTGGGCGCACGCTGCAGACGCAGTTGCCCCAACGGCACACGATGCGGTCGGCCGAGATCGACCAATTCGCCACTCGGCGTCTGACGCCACAGCAATTCCCCTGCGCTGGCGGCGGTCTGGACATTGCCCATTGCTTCACTCCCTGCGGTCTTTTTTACGTTCTCTGCAAATACTGCCGACCCACCGCTTGTTGAATCCCCCACGGTGAATCACTGGGTGAATCATTGGACTAGACGCTTATCTCCGAAAGTAATCTTTGACGTTATGCATAGTCGTTTATGGAATATGAGATTTGATCAATTCCGCCAAAGCCACGCGTCACAAGGGCTGCAGCGATGGCCCGAAAAACACATGCTTTCCAGGCATTGAAAGTATTCACACAGCGCATTGATTTCGCCTGTCAGGGCAGCATCACGCAGCCCCTCGAAGGATCAATCAGAAGTCGTAACGACCGGTGACGCCGAGGGTGCGCGGCGTGCCGAGCAGGCCTTCATAACCGCCGTTGCCGCCGGTCCACAGGGTCGTGTAGTAGGTTTTGTCGAAGGCGTTTTTCAGCCACAGCGAGACGTCCCACTGGCCTTGGTTGAAGTCGCCGCGCAGGCCGGTGGAGAAATTGACCACCGCGTAGCTCGGGATCTGGCCGTAGTCGGAATCCTCGACCGTGCCCACCGCTTTGGAGCGGAACGCATAGCTGGCGGTGACGTAGGGTTCGAAGCCGTTATCCAGATTCCATTTGTATTCGCCGTTGGCGTTGCCGATCCATTTCGAGGCGCCGACCACTTGATGGCCGCTGAGGTCGCAGGACGCCGGAGCCCCCGGCGCCTGGCTGACTTCTGGCGGGCACGGGGCATCTTTGTACGAGAGGTAACTGACATCGTTGTAGGAGCCGTTGATGTTCAGGGTCAGGCCGCGCAGCGGGATCAGCGTGCTTTCGAATTCGACACCGCGCGAACGCACGGAACCGGCGTTGGTCAGGTATTGCACGCGGTTGTCGGCGTCGTAGGCGTTGGTCTGATAGGCGTTGACCTGGGTCCAGAACACGTTGGCGTTGAGTTGCAGACGGTGATCCCACAGCGTGCTTTTGAAACCCAATTCGGCGTTATTGGCGCGTTCGGTGCCGATCAGCAGCGAGTCAGCCCCGGCGGCGGGTGCCGAGCCCACCGCAAGGTTGACCCCGCCAGATTTCTCGCCGTGGGACACCGTCGCATAGGTGAGTACGTCATCGGTGATGCGATAGCTGAGGTTGAGCAGCCCGGACGGACTGGAGCTGTACTGGTTCAAGTCGCCGGAATCGTAGGCGCCGGCTCGCCCGCGTCGCGCCGTAGCGGCAGCACCGGCGACGGTTGCGCCACCGAGCGGGGCATTACGTGTGACCCACGCGCTTTTTTCTTCATAGGTGCCGCGCACCCCGGCGGTGAAATCCAGGCGCTCGGTGAGGTGCCAGGTGCCTTGGGCGAACAGGGCAAAACTGTCGGTCTTGATGTGGCCGTTGCCGACACTGGTGACGTTGGCCAGCGCACCGGCCGGCGTGCCGTTCCAGATATCCGCTTGCGGGCCGTAATAGGCGAAGGATTTGTTATCCAGATTGTTGCCGAAGTAGTACGCACCGACGACGTAATCGAAGAACTCGCCCTTGGGCGAGGCCAGACGAAATTCCTGCGAATACTGTTTGTCTTCCACCGACACCCCGGCGTTGTAGCTCGCCGGCACGTTGAGACCATCATCGTTTTTCGGGGTGAAATTCCAGAAGCGATAGGAACTGACCGAGGTCAGGGTGAAGTCGCTCGGCAGCGTCCAGTTGGCCTCCACCGAGGTGCCGCCCTGATGCACGGTGACATGCTGGTCGTTGTCCAGATTGACCTTGCGGTGCGAGCCGTTGACCAATGTTGCCCCGGCCACGTTGGCGCGCGCCTGGTAAAGATTGACGCCGTTGATGGTCGGCCCGGTGTTGTACAGCACGCGGGTGCCGGCGCTGGAATTCTCTTCGTTGTAGTCGCCGATCCAGCGCAGATTGAAGTCTTCGTTGGGCTTGAACAGCAGTTGCGCACGGAAGCCGTCGCGTGAACCGCCGTTGAGGTCATGGCCGTCGTATTCGTTCTTGATGTCGCCATCGCTGCGGGTGCGATAGGCGGAAAAACGCCCGGCCAATTGATCGTTGAGCGGCCCGGAAATGGTGCCCTTGGTCTGGAAGTAGCCGTCCTCGCCGATCGAGGTTTCGATGCTGCGCTCAGGGGTGAAGGTCGGCGCGCGGGTGCTGATGTTGATGACCCCGGCGGTGGTGTTTTTGCCAAACAGCGTGCCCTGCGGCCCACGCAGGACTTCGAGCTGCTCGATGTCCATCAAGTCGAAGACCGCCATCCCCGGGCGACCCAGATAGACGTTGTCGATGTACAGCCCGACGCTGCCTTCCAGGCCATCGCTGGCCGGGTTGTTGCCCAATCCGCGAATGGACACGCTGGACTGGCGCGCATGCATGTAGGCGACGTTGACGCTGGGCACCAGTTGCTGCAAATCCTGAATCCGGTAGACCCGTTGCGTCTCCAGATTCTGCCCGCTCACCACGCTCATTGGCGTGGGCACGTCCTGCGAACTTTCTTCGCGACGGCGGGTGGTGACCGTCACCGTTTCCAGCTGCGAACTGTTGGCCGCCGGCTTGCCGGCAGGGGCTGGCGCCGGGGTTTCGGTTTCAGCGGCGTAGCTGTGAGTCCAACTGGCGCTCCCCGCCAGCAGCAGGGCCAGAGGCAGGCGCTTGAGCCGTCGTGGTGTGAGGGGTGACGCAAGGTTCAACGGACTCATGGCGCGGCTCCTGGTCAAAAAACACACAGACATCTTTAGCGCTGCATATTCTTTTAAGTTATTTATTTATGTTTTTACAAAGATTTACTGCATAAGAGATTGCCTTTATAAGGAGTCGACCTAATGCATATCCAATGCATTTCCCGGATATTTTTTATGTGAAAAATGCATATCGACTTGCGCCAACTTCGTCACTTCATCGCCCTGGCTGAGCAACGCAGCTTTGTCGCCGGCGCGCAGGCGGTGAACCTGTCGCAGTCGGCGTTCAGCCGCAGCATTCAGGCGCTGGAACACAGCGTCGGCTGTCAGTTGGTCGATCGCGGGCGCAAGGAATTGCCACCAACCAAACAAGGCCAGGTCCTGCTCGAACATGCGCGGCGGCTGGTCAGCGGCGCGCAGCAGATGGCCAACGAGATCAGCCAGTTCAATGGCCTCGCGGCCGGGGAATTGCGCTTCGGTTGCGGCCCGGCCCCAGCCGCTGGCTTGATTCCGCGTGCGATCGGCAGCTTCATCGGGCGTTACCCGAAAGCGCGGGTGCAGTTTCAGGTCGATGACTGGCAGAGCTTGAGCAAGCGCCTGCTGAGTGAGGAGTTCGAATTCTTTGTCGCCGACACCCGCCACTTCGAGGCGGATCCGGATTACCTGACGCATCGGCTGCGCCCGCGCAAATGGCATTTCTGCTGTCGCGCCGGGCATCCGCTGGCTACTTTTGAACGGGTCACCGCCGAACAATTGATGAGCTATCCGCTGGCGGTTAGCATCCGCCCGCCGAACCTGCGCAAGGTCATCGTCGACCTCAGCGGCCGGCCGGATTTCACGCCGAATGTGGAGTGTGAAAACAGTTCGAGTTTGCTCAGCGTGGTGCTGCGTTCGGATGCGATCGGAATAGTCGGCGCGTATTCCGATGCGTTGCATCAGGCCAAGGGTGAGCTGGTGTGTTTGAAGATCGAAGGTCTGGCCGATGATCTGGAAGAGCTGTACACCCGCTATGGGATTGTCAGTCGGGCGGGATATCGGTTGTCGCCGTTGGCTGAGGCGATGATTGAGCAGATCAAGGCGATTGATGCGGTGGATGAGGAGGTGTGTTCACTGGAGAATTTTGCCGTTTGAGCCACCGCCTTCGCGAGCAAGCCCGCTCCCACATTTGGAACGCGTACTCCTGTGGGAGCGGGCTTGCTCGCGAAGGCGTCGCCACAGGCACCGATGCATCCACTGCATAAAACCCATTCCCCAAATGCACTTGCCGAACACCCCCATCGAAAGCGAAAACCGTCGCCTGTCTCTCTGACCGGTGAACCCCATGTCCCAGCCTGAAAAACCCGTGCGCAACGTGCTCTACATCATGTGCGACCAACTGCGCCGCGATTACCTGTCCTGCTACGGCCATCCGCATTTACACACGCCGAACATCGATCGCCTGGCCGAAGCCGGCGTTCGCTTCAGCCGCGCCTACACCCAGGGCACCATTTGCGGCCCGTCGCGGATGTCGGCCTACACCGGGCGCTACGTCAGCAGCCATCAAGTGGCGTGGAACGCCGTGCCGCTGCCGCTGGAAGAACTGACCCTCGGCGATTACCTGCGCCCCCACGGCATTCGTACCGCGCTGGTCGGCAAGACCCACGCCACGGCGAATGTCGACGCATTGCAGCGACTGGCGATCACTCCCGAAAGCGCACAAGCCGAAGTGCTCAACGAAGTCGGCTTCGAACCGTACTTTCGCCACGACGGCATCTTTCCCGATGACCCGTTGTTCGACAACAAACGTGAATCCGCGCCCTACACCCATTACCTGCGCGAACAGGGTTTCGACGGGCGCAATCCCTGGCACGACTGGGCCAACGCCGCCGAAGGCGAGAACGGCGAAATCCTCAGCGGCTGGAAAATGCGTCATGCACATTTGCCAGCACGAATTCCCGAGCAACACTCAGAGACTGTCTACACTACAAATCGAGCCATCGACTTCATCACCGAGCAAGGTGAGAAATCCTGGTGTTTACACCTCTCCTACATCAAACCGCACTGGCCCTATATCGTACCAGCTCCGTACCACGCCTTGTACAGTACGAAATCGATTCTAGAAGCGGTCCGTGCGACGCCCTCCGAAGCCAGCAAACACCCCGTATACACTGCCTTTCGCCAGCATGAGGAAAGCCTCAACTTCTCCCGCGATTCAGTACGATTGACTGTAATCCCCACCTACATGGGCCTGATCAAGCAAGTGGATGATCAACTCGGGCGGCTATTCGATTTTCTGCAGAGCAATGGCCGTTGGGATGACACGCTGATCGTGTTCACCAGCGATCACGGCGACTTTCTGGGCGATCACTGGCTGGGCGAGAAGGAGTTTTTGCTGGAACAAGCGGTGGGGGTGCCGCTGATCGTGCGTGATCCTCGGGCGGCGGCGGATGTCACGCGGGGCACGGTGGATGAGCATCTGGCGGAAACCATCGACGCGTTGCCGACGTTTCTTCAGGCGTTGGGATTGCCGCAAGCCGAACATCGGCTGGAGGGCCGCTCGCTGATACCGCTTTTACATGGCGAGAATCCGGATTGGCGCCGCTATGCAATCAGTGAGTACGACTACGCCTTTCAGGCGCCCGCGCGGGAGCGACTGGGCCAGCCGATCGACCGTTGCCGCATGACCATGGTGCGCAGCGAACGCTGGAAATACCTGGCGTACGACGGTTTCAGGCCGCAGCTGTTTGATCTGCTGAATGATCCGCAGGAGTTGCGTGATTTGGGTGAAGACCCGGCTTACGCGGCGGTGCGCGAGGAGCATGCGGGGTATTTGTTCGAGTGGGTGCGCGGCTTGAAGCGGCGCACGACCATCAGTCATCAGGAGATTGATTTGCGCGGACAGCGGTTTCGCTACGGTGAGCCGGAAACCGAGAAACTGGTGCAGATTGGAGTTTGGTGAAGAAAAAGCTTCGCGAGCAGGCTCGCTCCCACATTTGGAATGCAGTCCCCTGTGGGAGCGAGCCTGCTCGCGAAGAGAGCCGATCAGACGCCGCCGATGTCAGGGCCCTTGATGGTCTGACTACGCTGCCCCGAAGCCCCCACCGGCACTTCACCCTTCAACGTCACCCGACGCACCACCCGATCCTGCGTGCCGTAATCATCAATCGCGTAATGCTGCGTCGAACGGTTATCCCAGATCGCCACATCACCCGCCTTCCAGCGCCAGCGCACGGTGTTTTCCTGACGAACCACATGGCTCTGCAACAGCCCGAACAGGTGCGCCGAATCCGCTTGCGAATAACCCTTGATGCGCTTGACGAAGTGCCCCAGCAGCAAGCTCTTCTCGCCGCTGATCGGGTGGACGCGCACCACCGGGTGCTCGGTCTCGTACACGGTCGACGTGAAGACTTTGCGGTAGCGCTCAAGCTTCTCCGCCGACACGTCAGGCTTGGCGCTGGCGTAGTCGTACTCGTTGCTGTGCACGGCGATCAGTTTATCCGCCAGCTCGCGCAGCTCGCTCGGCAGTCCGTTGTAAGCGGTGGCGGTGTTGGCCCACAGCGTGTCGCCACCGAACGCCGGCGCGACGACGGAGCGCAGGATAGAGGCCTTCGGATAGGCATCGACGAAGGTCACGTCGGTGTGCCACGAGTTGGCGCGCTGCCCTTCGGCACCGTCCAGTTCCAGCAGATAGCGGGTGCCCTCACGCGACGGCACGGTCGGGTGCGCCACCGGCTCGCCGAGCAAATGGGCGAAGGCTTCCTGGCGCTGATCGTCGAGCTGGGTTTGTTCACGGAAGAACACGACCTTGTACTCAACCAGTGCCTGTTGAATGGCTTCGACCGTGGCGGCGTCCAGATCACCGGACAACTGCACGCCACGAATCTCGGCGCCAATACGACCGGCCACCGGATGAATTTCCAGCGCGTGGACAGCGGGTTTTACAGCGAGTGCGGCATTGCTCATGGGTAGACCCTCATCGACTGCTTACGGTTGGGTGGCAGCAAAACATCGCTCTATCTATATTCCATATACATCTAATAGATAGCTACATGCTTCATTGACGGAATAAGAGCTTGCATTTAAAACCTCAAGCAACCCTCGTCGCAAATGCCTTCGAGCTATTTTTAGGATGCCGGAAAAGCATATGGATCTTCGCCAGTTGCGCTACTTCATCGCCCTCAACGAACACCGCAGTTTTGTCCGTGCGGCGGACGCGATGGGCATCACCCAACCGGCGTTCAGCCGCAGCATTCAAGGGCTGGAGCAAGAGTTCGGTTGCGTGCTGGTGGATCGCGGCAACAAGGATCTGCGCCCAACGCCCGAGGGCCAGGTGGTGCTGCAACACGCCCTGACGCTGGTGCAGGGCGCGGCATTGCTCAGTGCTGAAGTGACGCAAATGACCAAGCTCGATGCCGGCGAAGTGCACTTCGGCTGCGGCCCTGCGCCGGCAGTGAAACTGGTGCCGGACGCGGTCGCGCAATTCATCAACGCGCACCCGAAAGTGCGCACCTGTTTTCAGGTGGATAACTGGGAAAAACTCAGCCGCGCCCTGAACCGGGAAGAGATCGAATTCTTCATTGCCGACATCCGCCATTTCGAGGCCGACCCGAACTTCCAGACCCAACCACTGACGCCCAAACGCGGGGTGTTTTTCTGCCGGCCGGGGCACCCGCTTTTGGCCAAGGAAAGCCTGTCGACCAACGACATGTTCGACTACCCACTGGCAACCACGCTGATCCCGCCGGGCATACGCAAACTGCTGGCGAACCTCAGCGGGCGCATCGATTTTTCACCGACCATCGAGACCGAGCATTTCCCGGCGCTGGTGAAAGTGGTGCTGCAATCCAATGCAATCGGCATCGGCACGGAAGAGGCGTTTTACGAGGACATTGCCCAGGGTTCGCTGGCGTTGCTGCACTGGCGTAATTTGCCGCAAAACCTGGAGAGCATGAATGCGCGGTGCGGGATTGTCAGTCGCACCGGGTTTCGCTTGTCGCCGGCAGCAAGAGCAATGATCGAGACACTGGTGGCGGTGGATAAGCAGCAAATCAGCGTCGCTGTTTAGGGCCCTTTCGCGAGCAAGCCCGCTCCCACAGTGATTCGGTGGCGAATGCAGATTTTGTATTCACCCAAGATCCCTGTGGGAGCGAGCCTGCTCGCGAAGAGGCCTGACCGGACACCAGAGTTTTAGAGTTTGGCTGCAGCGAGTTCAGGCACCACCCAGTCATTCACCTTGAACGGCTTGCGAATCAGCCGCTGCTGCGCCGCCAGATCCACCTTGTCCTGCAAGCTGCCAAGGAACACCGGATCCAGTGTCGAGGGGAATATCTCGCTCAACTTCTGATCCTGCAGATCCTGGGTCAGGATCACCGGCGGATAACTTGCCAGGCCCGAGACCAACTGCACGTACGCGTCCTTGTTGCTGTCCTGAGTCAGCCATTCCACTGCCTGCTGCTGAGCCTTGAGCAGTTTTGCCACCGCTTGCGGGTGTGCATCGACAAACTTGCCGGTACCGATCAATACCGACTGCACGCTACCCGCGCCACCGAGATCCTTGGTGTTCAGCGGCAATTCGGCCAGACCTTTGGCTTGCAGCGCGGCCAAGCCTGAGCTGCCCCACGACGCATCGATCTGCCTGGCCGCCAGCGCCGCCACCGCCGCGCTGAAATCAAGGTTGATGACCTTCAGATCCTTCTCGCTCAGGCCCTGGCTGGCCAGCGCCGCATCGAATGACAGCTGAGTCGCGGTACCGCGAAAGATTGCCACGCGTTTGCCTTTGAGGTCCTGCAAAGTCTTGATCCCCGAACCCGGTACCACGCCCAGATACTGCTTCACCCCACGGGCGCTGGCGCTGAGCAGCCGCGTGTCGAGGCCATTGGACTTGCCGATGATCGCCGCCAGATCGCCCAGATAGGCCAGATCGACCTGACCATTGGCGAAGGCCTCGTTGATCACCGGCCCCGCCCCTTTGAAGAAGCTCCACTGAATCTTGATGCCCTGCTCGGCGAAGGCCTTTTCGAATATCTGCTGATCGCGCAGCACGTCGACTATGCCGCCACCACTGTGCTGAGTGCCGGCACTCAGATCGGGCACGGCGATGCGGATTTCCTTGAGTTCATCGGCGTGGGCGGTAAACGCCAGAAAACCCGCCAGCGCCGGAGCGGCAAACAGGCTGATGACGCGTTTGAAGGGAAGGTTCATAGGTGCAGCTCCTTGATCACGACGGGCGTTGAGGAGCCGAAAGTAGGCCGAACCTGCATCTTGCTTTAAATACTATAAATTCACATTTTTATAGCTTTTAACGCTAAGCAAGCGGTTACGGGGCTTGCAGCGGCGTATGCATTAACAGCATCGAAAATATTCTTCGAATGCATTGGATGCGCGTCTGGCTGGAGGCCTTAAATGGTCTGGCTTATCTCTCAATAGAATTGATTTTAATTTTATTAGACCAATTTTGCATACGCCGCTAGCCCACTGAGGGAGCGGGCTTGTTCGCGAAAAGGCCGTGTCATCCCCCCTCAACGGCGACTGACACTCCGCCTTCGTGAGCAAGCCCACTCCCACACAAGCAAAACGGTTCGCCATGCAACCCGACAACGGAGGTCACCCATGGCCCGTGATTCCCTGCTCAGCCTGCCGCTGCCCGCGCGACCGCTCAAAACTCGCCGCACGGGGCCAAGCCTGACCCAACGTGTGCTGCCCTGGCTGCTGCCGCTCAGTCTCTTTGCCCTGTGGTGGCTGGCGGCGCGCAATCAGTGGATGAGCGAGCAGATCCTGCCGGCGCCATCGCTGGTGTGGAACAGCGCGGTCGAGCTTTCTCAAGGCGAGCTGTGGAGCCATTTGTGGATCAGCCTGCAACGGCTGCTCTGGGGCTTGCTGGCGGGGATCAGCGCAGGTGCAATGCTCGGCGCTGCACTGGGTTTCAGTCGGCGTCTGGAGCGCCTGATCTTCCCGACCTTCGCCGGTCTCGCCCAAGTGCCGACACTGGCGTGGATCCCGCTGTTCATGGTGTTTTTCGGCATCGGCGATGTGCTGAAACTGGTGGTACTGATCAAAGCCATCGTGGTTCCGGTCACCCTGCACACGCTGGTCGGCGTGCGCGATGCGCAACCGAAACTGCGAGAAGCCGCTGCTGTGTTGCGCTTGCCGTCGCATTTGCTGATCCGTCGTCTGGTGCTGCCTGCCGCCCTTCCCGCGTTCATGGCCGGCGTGCGGCTGGCATTGGCCGCTGGCTGGACCTCGCTGCTGGCCGTCGAGCTGCTGGCCTCCAGTGAAGGCATCGGCTACCTGATGGTCTGGGCGCGGCAACTGTTCATGCTCGACATTGTTTTCGTCTGCATCGTGGTCATCGGCTTGATCGGTGTAGCGATGGATCGCGGTATCGGCCTGCTGGACAAAAAACTGCTGCACTGGCCGCACCCGGCCACCGCTGAAATTCGTCGCGGCCCGCGCTATGAAGGCTGGCAGCGGCTGCAACCGTGGCTGCTGCCGCTGGGCTTGTTCGTGCTGTGGCAATTAGCGAGTGATCAGCAGTGGGTCGACGCGAATATTCTGGTGAGCCCGCTGGCCGTGCTGAGCACCACATGGGACGGCTTGCTCGATGGCACGCTGATCAGCGGCATGGCCCTTAGCTTGGGGCGCACCCTCGGTGGTTTGCTGCTGGGCGGTGGGCTCGGTTTTGCTTTGGGCCTGCTGTTGGGCCTGTCGCACCTCAGCGAACGCCTGCTCGGGCCGACGCTTGCGGCGCTCCGTCAGATCGCGATTTTCGCTTGGGTGCCGCTGCTCACCGCGTGGTTCGGTCTGGGCGAATTGGCCAAGTGGGTATTCATCGCCCTCGCTGCGTTTTTTCCGCTGTTTATCGCCACCCAACGCAGCGTCGCCAACCTTTCGCCGCAACTCAACGAAGCCGCACAGGTGCTGCGCCTGAGCCTCGGCCAGCGTCTGCGCCGGCTGGTGCTGCCGGGCGCCGCACCGGGGATTTTCGCCGGGCTCAGGTTGAGTCTGATCTATGCCTGGCTCGGCACCATCGGTGCCGAATATTTCATGCCGTCCAACGGCGGCATCGGCAGCCAGATGATCGGCGCCCAACAACTGCTGCGCATGGATCTGATCATGGCCGGCATGCTCCTCGTCGGTCTGACCGGCGCCCTGCTCAACCTTATTGGCCAACGCCTGGAAATTCGCGCGACCCGCTGGAGACACGCATGAACGCACCGATTGTCAGCTTCAACCATGTAGGCAAATCCTTCGACGTCGACGGTTTCGAACTGGAAGCGATTCGTGAATTCAACCTGGACATCGCCGAGGGCGAATTCGTCGCCATCGTCGGTTCCAGCGGCTGTGGCAAATCGACTTTGCTGCGCTTGCTGGTAGGCCTCGATACGCAGTTTCGCGGGCAGATCAGCGTCGACGGCAAAGCGGTCAGCGGCATCGGTGGTGAGCGCGGCATTGTCTTTCAGGAACACCGTTTATTCCCGTGGCTGACCGTGGCCGACAACATCGGCCTGGGCCTGGTCAACGAGCCGCTGAGTGCTGCGCAGAAGCAACAACGGATCAACGATTTCATCGACCTGGTGGACCTGCGCGACTTCACCCGCGCCTATCCGCACCAGCTCTCCGGCGGCATGGCCCAGCGTGTGGCGATTGCTCGCGGCCTGGTCGCCAGCCCTCGGATTCTGTTGCTCGATGAGCCTTTCGGCGCCCTCGACGCACTGACCCGCCAGCAGATGCAGGACGAACTGCTGGCGATCCGCGACCGGGCCAAAATCACCACGGTCCTCGTCACCCACGACGTCGAAGAAGCAATCTTTCTCGCCGACCGCGTGGTGGTGATGGAGCCGCGTCCGGGACGGATCAAGCAAGTGGTCGACATCGCCCTGCCCCATCCGCGCCAGCGCAGCAGTTTCGACTTCCATCAGTTGCGCGAAGAGCTGCTGCACGAGCTGACCAGCGACGACCATTACCAACCGAGCGTACCGGTGCAGATCCGCAATCTGCCGCTGTCGTTCATTGCTTGCTGAGAGGAGCTTTTCGATGCCGCAACGCCCCAACTTTCTGCTGATTCTGGCCGACGATCTCGGCTTCTCCGACCTCGGTGCATTCGGCGGCGAAATCGCCACGCCGCACCTCGATGCCCTGGCCAGCAACGGCCTGCGCCTGACCGACTTCCACACCGCGCCCACCTGCTCGCCGACCCGTTCGATGCTGCTGACCGGCACCGATCACCACATCGCCGGCATCGGCACCATGGCCGAAGCACTGACGCCGGAACTGATCGGCAAACCGGGTTATGAGGGTTACCTCAACGACCGCGTCGTCGCATTGCCCGAACTGCTGCGCGAGGCCGGTTACCAGACGTTGATGAGCGGCAAATGGCACCTGGGCCTGACTGCTGAACTGGCGCCCCACGCTCGAGGTTTCGAGCGTTCGTTCTCGCTGCTGCCGGGCGCGGCCAACCATTACGGTTTCGAGCCGACCTACGACGAGCACACGCCGGGGCTGCTGAAGTCAACGCCGGCGCTGTACATTGAAGACGACCGGTTCATCGACGAATTGCCCAAGGATTTCTATTCCTCCGATGCCTTCGGCGACAAGTTGCTGCAATACCTCAAGGCACGCGACCAGACCCGCCCGTTCTTCGCGTACTTGCCATTTTCCGCACCACACTGGCCGTTGCAGGCGCCAGCCGACATCGTCGAGAAATACCGAGGCCGCTATGACGCCGGCCCGGAGGTCTTGCGTCTCGAACGACTGGAAAAGCTCAAGGCACTGGGGTTGATCGAACCAGACGTCGAGCCGCATCCGCTGGTCCAGTTGACCGCGCAGTGGGACGCACTGAGCGACGAGCAAAAGCAGATTTCCGCGCGGGCGATGGAGGTCTACGCGGCGATGGTCGAGCGCATGGACTGGAACATCGGCCGGGTCGTCGATTACCTGCGCCAGCAAGGGCAACTCGACAACACCTTCATCCTGTTCATGTCCGACAACGGTGCCGAAGGCGCGCTGCTGGAAGCGTTTCCGAAATTCGGCCCGGAGTTGATGACTTATCTGAATCAGCATTACGACAATAGCCTCGACAACATCGGCCGGGCCAATTCCTACGTCTGGTACGGGCCGAGCTGGGCGCAAGTCGCCACCGCGCCGTCGCGGCTGTTCAAGGCGTTCACCACCGAGGGCGGGATTCGTGTGCCAGCGCTGCTGCACTATCCGCAATTGCCTTTGAAGGGACAGATCAGCCATGGCTTCGGCACGGTGATGGACATCACCCCGACCATTCTTGATCTGGCTGGCGTGCGTCACCCGGGCAAGCACTGGCGCGGCAAACCGGTCGCGCCGCTGCGCGGTAAATCGTGGCTGGGATTTCTGTCCGGCGAGACGGCGCAGGTGCATGACGAGCACACGGTGACGGGGTGGGAATTGTTCGGGCGCCGGGCGATTCGGCAGGGGTCGTGGAAAGCGGTGTGGATCCCGGGGCCGGTGGGGCCGGCGACGTGGCAGCTGTATGATCTGGCCAGTGATCCGGGGGAGATTCATGATCTGGCGGTGAGTCGGCCGGAGAAGCTCAACGCCTTGATCGGGCATTGGCAGCAGTATGTGGAGGAGACCGGGGTGATTCTCAGTGCTTCGCCGTTTCAGCCGGATTAGATGTTGCCTGACAGATTGCATTAGCGAGCCTGCTCGCGAAGAGGACGTTGAAAATCACCCATCAAGCCCGGACTGTACGTACCCCTTCATTCGTAACTTCATCCCGCCGCACAAACCGGTTCGCCCGCCCGAACGTGCCGAAATCATTA
>NZ_FYDT01000031.1:0-82829 GCF_900187585.1 Pseudomonas sp. Irchel 3E19 | reverse complement strand
TGTCAAGTGATTATTTTCAGAAGTTTTCGAAGAATTCTTCAACAACTTCAACCACTTGCGCTTCCGATCTCTCGTTAGCGGGAGGCGAATTCTACAGCGTTACACGCTGCTGTCAACACCTCTTTTTATCCGCTTTCGACCGAGAAGATCGAACCGTTAAAAGAGCCAAACATCACCGCTCTTTCAACTCCTTCCAGGCTTCGATGAACTGAAGCGACCCGCTATCGAAAACCGTATAACTCATTGAATCTCAAGGAGTTTTCCGTTTCGACTGCGCCGGAAGTGGGGCGAATTATAGACGTCTGGAATCTGCCGTCAATAGTTAATTTTGCTTTTCTATCAATCACTTGCAGATCGGTTAAAAAACATCCAGCCTCCCCCCAAAAATAGGCGGGAAACACCATTCCTTCTATATAGAAGGAATGCTCAGAGCACTTCATCCTCCTTGAGCACAGCCACCGCACCCGCGCCCAAACCCAACACCCGCTGCAAAACCTCCAGCGTGTGCTCCCCTAATAAAGGAGGCGCCCAGCGATATTCGACCGGAGTCTCAGACAGCCGTATAGGGCTGGCCACTTGAGGCACCATCCCCGCCAACACATGCGGCAGCTCAATCGCCAACCCACGCGCCTTCACTTGCGGATCCTCAAACACCTGCGACAGATCATTAATTGGCCCACACGGCACGCCCGCCTGCTCCAACTGAGCGACCCATTCAGCCGTGGTCTTGAATACCGTGGCCTGGCGGATAAGGGGAATCAACACCGCCCGGTTCGCCACCCGCAGCTTATTAGTAGCGAAACGCGGATCATCAGCCCATTGCGGCTGCCCCGCCACTTCAGCAAACTTACGGAATTGCCCGTCATTACCCACGGTAAGAATGAAATCACCATCCGCCGTCGGGAAGTCCTGATAAGGCACGATGTTCGGATGCGCATTGCCAAGACGCTTAGGGGCATTGCCGGTAGTCAGGTAGTTCATCGCCTGGTTAGCCAGACAGGCAACCTGCACATCCAGCAGTGCCATATCGATATGCTGCCCACCACCGTCGTGATCTCGATGAGCCAGCGCCGCGAGGATCGCCACCGTCGAATAGAGACCGGTCAGAATATCCGTCAGCGCCACACCGACCTTCACAGGTCCAGCCCCCTCCTCACCCTCAGGCCGACCGGTCAGACTCATCAGCCCGCCCAGCCCCTGGATCATGAAGTCATAGCCCGCACGCTTGGCGTACGGCCCGGTCTGACCAAACCCCGTAATCGAGCAATAGATCAGATCCGGATTGATCGCCTTAAGCGACTCATAATCCAATCCATAAGCCGCCAGACCGCCGACCTTGAAGTTTTCGATCAGGATGTCCGATTTCGCCGCCAGCTCCCGTACAAGCTTCTGCCCTTCAGACCGGGTGAAGTCGATGGTCACCGATTGCTTGTTACGGTTGGCCGACAGGTAGTAAGCCGCCTCCGACGTATTCTCGCCATAAGCGTCTTTAAGGAAGGGCGGCCCCCAGGCGCGAGTGTCGTCACCGTTGCCCGGGCGCTCGACCTTGATCACCTCGGCGCCAAGGTCAGCGAGGATCTGCCCGGCCCACGGCCCGGCCAATACCCGCGATAAATCCAGTACCCGCAGATGCGACAGCGCGCCCATGGTCGCTCTCCTATTAATAGAACGCTTGCAGACCGGTTTGCGCACGCCCCAGGATCAGCGCGTGAACGTCGTGGGTGCCTTCATAGGTATTCACCACTTCCAGGTTGACCAGATGACGGGCCACGCCGAACTCATCGGAGATGCCGTTGCCGCCCAGCATGTCGCGCGCCATACGGGCGATATCCAATGACTTGCCGCACGAGTTGCGCTTCATGATCGAAGTGATCTCAACCGCCGCTGTACCTTCATCCTTCATACGACCCAGACGCAGGCAGCCTTGCAGGGCCAGAGTGATCTCGGTCTGCATGTCAGCCAGCTTCTTCTGGATCAGTTGAGTGGCGGCCAATGGGCGACCGAACTGATGGCGATCCAGGGTGTATTGGCGGGCGGTGTGCCAGCAGAACTCAGCAGCACCCAGTGCGCCCCAGGAGATACCGTAGCGTGCAGAATTGAGGCAGGTGAACGGACCTTTCAGACCGCGCACGTCCGGGAAGATGTTCTCTTCCGGCACGAATACGTTGTCCATCACGATCTCACCGGTGATCGAAGCACGCAGGCCGACCTTGCCGTGAATAGCCGGTGCGCTCAGACCTTTCCAGCCTTTCTCCAGCACGAAGCCACGGATGTCGCCGGCATCGTCCTTGGCCCACACCACGAACACGTCGGCGATCGGGCTGTTGGTGATCCACATCTTCGCGCCGGTCAGGCTGTAGCCGCCGTCGACCTTGCGAGCACGGGTAATCATCGCGCCCGGGTCGGAACCGTGGTTCGGCTCGGTCAGACCGAAGCAGCCGATCCATTCGCCGGACGCCAGCTTCGGCAGGTATTTCTGTTTCTGTGCTTCAGTGCCGAATTCGTTGATCGGAACCATCACCAGCGAGGACTGCACGCTCATCATCGAGCGATAGCCGGAATCGACACGCTCCACTTCACGAGCGATCAGGCCGTAGCTGACATAGTTGAGGCCGCTGCCACCGTACTGCTCAGGGATGGTCGCGCCCAACAGGCCGACTTCACCCATTTCGCGGAAGATCGCCGGGTCAGTCTTCTCATGGCGGAAGGCTTCGAGGACACGCGGTGCGAGGCTCTGTTGAGCGAACTGCTCGGCGGTGTCGCGGATCATGCGCTCTTCTTCGGTGAGCTGTTGATCCAGCAGCAGGGGATCGATCCAGTTGAAGCTAGCTTTACCGCCCATGAGTGTGTCCTCGCAAATCGGGTGAATAACGTGGCATTGATCCTAGGCCCGGTTCGCCGTCGCGGCAAACGAGGATTTCGCATTCTGTTGTGCTAATTTCTCACTCCGAAACGTCGCTGAATGCCTTTTACGCGGCGCATTAGTGAGGTTGACGTACATGCGCAGGAAGATCCCCAGCACCACAGCCCTGATCAGCTTCGAGGCTGCCGCTCGCCATGAGAGCTTTACCAAGGCCGCCGAAGAACTTTCCCTCACCCAAGGCGCCATTTGCCGACAGATCGCCAGCCTTGAGGACTTCCTCGGCGTGGAACTGTTCCGACGCTCACGACGCGGCGTGAAGCTGACCGAAGCAGGACTTTCCTACAGCCGCCGAGTGGCAACTCAACTCGATGCGGTTGAACGCGACACGCTCTCGGTAATGGGCCAGCAAGGCGCCAATGTGATCGAGTTGGCGGTGGTGCCGACCTTCGGTACGCAATGGCTACTGCCAAGGCTCAAGGATTTCCAGCTCAAGCACCCGGAAGTCACGGTCAACCTGACCAACCGCACTCGGCCGTTCCTGTTTGCCGACACCGACTTCGACGCGGCGATCTACTTTGGCGACGCGGACTGGTCGGGTACCGAATCCCACAGGCTGATGGGCGAGAATCCGATGCCCGTGTGCAGTCCCGCCCTACTCGGCAAGAAGATACAGCTGACAGCCGATGAGATTGCCGAGCTACCGCTTCTACAACAGACCACCCGCCCCTACGCCTGGCGTCAGTGGTTCAATTCGCAACACCTGAATATCCCCCGCGACATGACAGGCCCACGCTACGAGCTATTCTCCATGCTCGCTCAAGCGGCCATGCACGACATGGGCATTGCGCTGATTCCCCCGTTC
The DNA here is from genome assembly GCF_900187585.1 of Pseudomonas sp. Irchel 3E19. NCBI lineage: Bacteria > Pseudomonadati > Pseudomonadota > Gammaproteobacteria > Pseudomonadales > Pseudomonadaceae > Pseudomonas > Pseudomonas sp. Irchel 3E19. The sequence continues at coordinate 79,104 of NZ_FYDT01000031.1, read as the reverse complement.
CTGATCCAGCGGGAATTGGCCGAGAATCGCCTGGTGATTGCCAACCCGCAGGCACTCTCCAGCATCAAGGCGTATTACCTGATGATTCCAGAGCGAAAGGTCGAATCGGCGTCCTTAAGGGCATTTCGCGACTGGCTGGTAAACCAGGCGCAGAGCTACAGCCTAGAAGGATAAAGGCCCAGAGCAATAGCTGACCTCGTAGTCAGCAAAGTAAAAGCACTACAGATATAAGTATTTGTCGCATATTCAACGACTGTATCCGAAAGTCGTACAGACGTCCCACAAGCGCCTGAAGACGTGGCTTTGCGCCTCAATAAACGACTCATTACGGCCTATTCACGTCGCCGATGAGAAATTTTTTCAAATTCAGCCAGAATCCTTACAAGGCACGGCCTGCAAGGGATTCAACCGGCTATCTGCGACATTCGGTCACAGGATGACTTGTAGTTAATTTTCCGTCACCCGTCATAATCCCTTGAAGGGCATAAAGTTCGCCTGCAAAATGCCGCTCCCCGCCCTGATTTGGCGGGATCGTGCTGATCGGCCGCCCCAGTCGCACCATCCGCAGTGCCTGGGTTTACTCAATAAGATCACGCAGGAGATTTGACGTGCACATTGGTGTTCCTCTCGAAACCCAGACCGGTGAAACACGGGTTGCTGCAACCCCGGAAACCATTAAAAAGCTGATCAGCCAAGGTCATAAGGTCACTGTGCAAACCGGCGCCGGCGTCAAAGCCAGCGTTGTCGACAGTGCCTATGAAGCGGCAGGCGCAACCATTGGCAGTGCCAACGATGCGTTTGGCGCCGAGCTGATTCTCAAAGTGGTCGCCCCAAGCGATGCCGAACTGACGCTGATCAAGCGCGGCACGGTGCTGGTTGGCATGCTCAACCCATTCAACAACGAAACCATCGCGAAAATGGCCGAATGCGGGATTACCGCGTTCGCCCTTGAAGCGGCGCCGCGCACCTCGCGGGCGCAGAGTCTCGATGTGTTGTCGTCGCAGGCGAACATTGCCGGCTATAAGTCGGTGCTGCTGGCCGCTCACTACTATCCGCGCTTCATGCCGATGCTGATGACCGCTGCGGGCACCGTGAAAGCGGCGCGCGTGCTGATTCTCGGCGCCGGTGTGGCCGGGTTGCAGGCGATTGCCACGGCGAAACGTCTGGGTGCAGTCATTGAAGCGTCTGACGTACGTCCGGCGGTGAAAGAGCAAATCGAATCCCTCGGCGCCAAGTTCGTCGACGTGCCGTACGAGACCGATGAAGAGCGCGAATGCGCGGTCGGTGTCGGTGGTTACGCGCGACCAATGCCGGCGAGTTGGATGCAGCGTCAGGCCCAGGCGGTACACGAACGCGCCAAACAGGCCGACATTGTCATCACCACTGCACTGATTCCGGGCCGCAAGGCACCGACGCTGTTGAGCGCGGACACCGTGGCGCAGATGAAACCGGGTTCGGTGGTCATCGACCTCGCAGCGGCTCAGGGTGGCAACTGCCCGCTGACCGTGGCCGATCAGGTCGTGATCGAGAATGGCGTAACCATTTGCGGCCCGACCAATCTCGCCGGTGAAGTCGCCGCAGACGCTTCGGCGCTGTACGCGCGCAACCTGCTGGACTTCCTGAAGCTGGTCTTCGCTAAAGAAGGCCAGTTCGACGTCAACCTCGAAGACGACATCGTCGCCGCGTGCCTGATGTGCCGCGACGGCCAAGTCATCCGCAAAAACGCCTAAGCAGGGATTCAGACGATGGAAGAGCTTATCTCCCCCGGTATCTACAACCTGATCATCTTCGTGCTGGCGATTTATGTCGGTTACCACGTGGTCTGGAACGTTACGCCTGCGCTGCACACCCCCTTGATGGCAGTGACCAACGCGATTTCCGCAATCGTGATCGTCGGCGCCATGCTGGCCGCTGCGCTGACCGTCACGCCGCTGGGCAAGACCATGGGCACCCTCGCCGTGGCGCTGGCCGCGGTCAACGTGTTCGGTGGCTTCCTGGTCACCCGCCGCATGCTTGAGATGTTCAAGAAGAAAGCCCCGAAAGTAAAAGAAGAGGCGCCGAAGTAATGAGCATGAATCTCGTCACGACGCTCTACCTGATCGCGTCGATCTGCTTCATCCAGGCCCTCAAAGGCCTGTCGCACCCGACCACTTCACGGCGCGGCAACCTGTTCGGCATGCTCGGCATGGCGCTGGCCATCCTGACCACCGTCGGTCTCATCTATAAGTTGGGTGCAGAGCTGGCCACTGCCGGTATCGGTTACGTGATCGTCGGCCTGCTGATCGGCGGCACCGCCGGTTCGATCATGGCCAAGCGTGTTGAAATGACCAAAATGCCGGAACTGGTCGCCTTCATGCACAGCATGATCGGCCTGGCGGCGGTGTTCATCGCCATTGCTGCCGTGGTTGAGCCGCAGTCGCTGGGCATCGTCAAGCAACTGGGCGACGCGATCCCGGCGGGCAACCGTCTGGAACTGTTCCTCGGCGCGGCGATTGGTGCAATCACCTTCTCCGGTTCGGTGATCGCCTTCGGCAAACTGTCGGGCAAGTACAAGTTCCGCCTGTTCCAAGGCGCACCGGTACAGTTCGCCGGTCAGCACAAGCTGAACGCAGTACTGGGTCTGGCCACATTGGCACTCGGCCTGACCTTCATGTTCACCGGCAACCTCACCGCGTTCGCGTTGATGCTGGCGCTGGCGTTCGTGATGGGCGTGCTGATCATCATCCCGATCGGCGGCGCCGATATGCCGGTGGTGGTATCGATGCTCAACAGCTACTCCGGCTGGGCGGCGGCAGGTATTGGTTTTTCGCTGAACAACTCGATGCTGATCATCGCCGGTTCGCTGGTGGGTTCGAGCGGTGCGATCCTCTCGTACATCATGTGCAAGGCAATGAACCGTTCCTTCTTTAATGTACTGCTCGGCGGTTTCGGCAATACGGCGGATGCTGGCCCGGCCGGTGCGAAAGAAGCGCGTCCGGTGAAATCCGGCTCGGCTGATGACGCGACCTTCCTGCTGACCAACGCCGACACCGTGATTATCGTGCCGGGCTACGGTCTGGCGGTGGCCCGTGCGCAGCATGCTCTGAAGGAGCTGACCGAGAAGCTGACTCACCGTGGCGTGACCGTGAAGTACGCGATCCACCCGGTGGCCGGCCGCATGCCTGGGCATATGAACGTGCTGCTCGCCGAGGCCGAAGTGCCTTACGACCAGGTGTTCGAGATGGAAGACATCAACTCCGAGTTCGGCCAGGCCGACGTGGTGCTGGTGCTGGGCGCGAACGACGTGGTCAACCCGGCCGCGAAGAACGATCCGAAATCGCCGATTGCCGGCATGCCGATTCTCGAAGCGTTCAAGGCCAAGACCATCATCGTCAACAAGCGCTCGATGGCCAGCGGCTATGCCGGTCTGGACAACGAGCTGTTCTACCTGGACAAGACCATGATGGTGTTCGGTGACGCGAAGAAAGTCATCGAAGACATGGTCAAAGCGGTCGAGTAACTCGCCGCTGAAACACCGAACGCCCCGATTCGTCGGGGCGTTTTTGTTTGCGCAAACAGTCGGACAATATGCCGCGTTGTTGCAGATCCGGTAACGATGTTTTACTTGAAACCCGCTAAATAGACGCCTTGTTTGCGACCTTGGTAGCGGGACAGGCGCCTGCCAAATTCACTAGACTGCGCATCCTGCTACTCGCTTCCCGAGATAATAATCCATGTACCGTGACCGTATTCGCCTGCCTTCGTTGTTGGATAAAGTGATGAGCGCCGCCGACGCCGCTGCTCTGATTGAGGACGGCATGACCGTCGGCATGAGCGGCTTTACCCGTGCCGGCGAAGCCAAAGCCGTACCCCACGCACTGGCCGAGCGGGCCAAGGTCACGCCGCTGAAGATCAGCCTGATGACCGGTGCGAGCCTGGGCAACGACCTCGACAAGCAACTGACCGAAGCCGGCGTGCTGTCGCGGCGCATGCCGTTCCAGGTCGACAGCACACTGCGCAAAGCAATCAACGCCGGCGAAGTGATGTTTATCGACCAACACCTGTCGGAAACCGTCGAGCAACTGCGCAACCAGCAACTGAAGCTGCCGGACATTGCGGTGATCGAAGCCGTGGCGATTACCGAACAGGGCCACATCGTGCCGACCACCTCGGTGGGCAATTCGGCGAGCTTCGCGATTTTCGCCAAGCAGGTGATCGTCGAGATCAACCTGGCGCACAACGCCAACCTCGAAGGCCTGCATGACATCTATATCCCGACCTATCGTCCGACGCGCACGCCGATCCCGCTGGTAAAAGTAGACGACCGCATCGGCAGCACCGCGATCCCGATCCCGCCGGAGAAGATCGTCGCCATTGTCATCACCCAGCAGGCGGATTCGCCGTCGACCGTATCGTCGCCGGATGTCGACACCAACGCCATCGCCGAACACCTGATCAATTTCTTCAAGCAGGAAGTCGACGCCGGGCGTATGACCAACAAACTCGGCCCATTGCAGGCCGGGATCGGCAACATCGCCAACGCAGTGATGTGTGGCCTGATCGACTCGCCTTTCGAAGACCTGACCATGTACTCCGAAGTGCTGCAGGACTCGACGTTCGATCTGATCGATGCCGGCAAGCTGAGCTTCGCCTCGGGCAGTTCGATCACCTTGTCCGAGCGGCGCAACAGCGATGTATTCGGCAATCTGGAGAAGTACAAGGACAAACTGGTGCTGCGTCCGCAGGAGATCTCCAACCACCCGGAAGTGGTGCGGCGCCTCGGGATCATCGGGATCAACACCGCGCTGGAGTTCGACATCTACGGCAACGTCAACTCTACCCACGTCTGCGGCACGCGGATGATGAACGGCATCGGCGGCTCGGGCGACTTCGCGCGCAACGCGCATCTGGCGGTGTTCGTGACCAAGTCGATTGCCAAGGGTGGCGCGATTTCCAGCGTGGTGCCGATGGTCAGCCATGTCGACCACACCGAGCATGATGTCGACATTCTGGTGACTGAGGTGGGTCTGGCGGACTTGCGTGGTCTGGCGCCACGGGAGCGTGCGCGGGTGATCATCGATAATTGTGTACACCCGGACTATCGTCAGGCGTTGAATGATTACTTCACCGCAGCCTGTGCAATCGGTGGCCACACTCCGCATATCCTGCGTGAAGCCTTGAGCTGGCACATCAACCTGGAAGAAACCGGGCGGATGCTGAAGGTGTAACTCGCACAGATATTCCGCTGGCGCAAACACAGTTTCGTCAGCGGGATGTTGCAACCCGCGCCAACTATCAAAAACTGTACTGCTGTACCGGTCTTTTCCTACCGTAAATACCTACCTATTCTTCCGAAATGAGCAAAAACGCACTACTTAAGTGCGGACAGGTACAGTTCGCTCGATTTTGACCCATACACCTCCTATAAACAGTTAACTGGTCACTCACAATACAGTTGAACTGTATCTAGAGAGACTTGGCAAACGAGAGGATCATGGGCACCAGTCAAACCACTACCTGATCCCGCCACAAGCGGAAGGATGTCAACCATGGAACGTACACTCAGTTCCGAACTGTTCTTCGAAGACAAAGCTGTAAACACCCAGGCTTCCCTGCCTCTGCGCGTTATCGCCAACCTGATGTTGTGGCAGCGCCGCATCTCCAGCCGCCATCAACTGGCCCGTCTGGATTCGCGCCTGCTGGCTGACGCCGGTATCAGCGAAGCACAACGCTACGAAGAGCTGAGCAAGCCGTTCTGGCGCTAAGTAGCGTCGCTGGCTCTGGTCGTTAGACCCTCCGCCAGCAACCCGAATTGAATAAAACAAAACCCGTCGTGGGAAACCACGACGGGTTTTGTCGTTCTGGATGCTTCAAACCGCAGAATAGACGCTTCGAGATTGAAACAAGTACAGTTTTAGATTTATTAATATACGCAGGTACAGTTAGAAGTGTTCAACAGGAGCCAGTATTCTGACCACTGGGCGAATTGCACATAGCAGCCTAATATCCATTCAGTAAGTGGCGAATGCTGTGCCGAAGGCGTCTGACTCCTCAGATACCGAGCCACCTCTCAAAACGGTTTATCCACAGGAGTTATCCCATGTCCCGTCTTCGCCTGCTCAGCGCTGCCGCCCTGCTGGCCGTGGCTGCGAACGCCAGCGCCACCAGCTTCATCGTGACCACCGACGCTGTCGTCGGCGCCCTGAAATCCTCGTCCGATGCCACGTCCGACGTTACTTCGTCCTTCCGTGACGACAAGATCGTCCTCGCGGCCCGCGATGACGCGGCCAGTTTTGTAGCCAGCGAAGGCGAGATCCGTGGCGTGAAACTGGAAAGCGCGCTGGATCACATCCGTCATCAAGCCCCACAGCTACAAGCCACCGACGCACAGTTGGCTCAGGCCATTCTGACGATCTAAATGATCGCAGCGCACCGGGACACGCCGGTCGTGTCCCGATGTTTCGACGCTGGCTCTAGCCCGGGCATTGCGCTAGCCTTGCAGCTCGCTAACCGTTACCGAGTCTTATGCGTTTTCTTCAAAATCTGCTGTTCCCTTGCGCATTGTTAACGGCCTGCTGGACGACGTCGGTCGATGCCTTCGATATGTCGACCCAGAACACCGTCGTCAGCGTTTGGGCGACCGGCATGGTGTCTTCCGCACCTTTCGACCGTAAACTGCTGCTGGCTGCTCACGACGATGCAGCGGTGTTCGTTGCCAGTGACGGAGAACTGCGAGGCGCTCGACTGGAATCCGCACTGCATTACCTGCGCAAAACCCGGCCGAAACTTCATGTAAGCGACCTTGAACTGGCACAGGCAATTCTCGTCCAATAGTTATCCTTGTCCTTCCGGAGTCGTTCCATGCGTAGCCCGCTGATTGCTGCCGCCCTTGGCCTGTTTTTGTTGGCCGATGTGGCCCAGGCGCACACCCTGGTAGCCACCAGTAACATCATCGTTCGTGCCTCCCAGCGCACCATCGATTTCACCTCCGATACCACCACCTCGATTCGCGACTCGAAAATCATCCGGGAAGCCCACGACGACGCCGCCAGTTTCGTCGCCAGCAACGGTGATATCCGTGGCGCACACCTGGAAGCCGCGCTCAACACCTTGCGCACTCGCGTGCCGGAAGCGCGCGACGCCAGTGATCAGGTTCTCGCTGAAGCCATCCTCGCACTGTGAGGTCACTCGGCGCCTGGCTACTGGCCGGGACGTTGTTGCTGCTTGGCAACAGCGCCCACGCCGGCCTGCAATTACGGCTCAAGACTGACGGCCTGAGCCCAGCCCAACAACAGGCCAGCCAGGCGCTGATCGATGAAGCCATGCGCGCGCTGCCGCCGAGCTTCATCGAGCGGCTGGATCGGCGCATCGATGTCGGCTGGACCGACGACATGCCCGGCAATGCCTATGGCCAGGCCACGCTGGTTGACGAACTCGATCTGAACCGCAAACTGCTCGCCAGCCTCACCGACGGCAGCGCCGCCAAAGAGAAAACCAATCGCCCCCACGGCACTGTGCGTCAGGAACTGCTCGCCACCGTGCTGCACGAAATCACCCACATTTATGACCGCGCGCGCTTGTGGCCGAGTGCCGAACGCACGCTGATCCAGCGTTGCACCCGGCGTTTCAATAGCGCCGGGCTGATCGGTATCTCCGATGAATGCCGTGGCCAGAACGGCCGCCGCTTTACCCTCAGCGATGACCCGCGTCTGCTCGACCTTGCCGGTTGGCAGCAATACGTCGGCCGTCGTGGCGAACGCGAACAGCACAACCGGCAGATCGCCCGCAGCCCGGATTTGTACGAAATCTCCAGTCCAAAGGAGTTCGTCGCGGTCAACATGGAGTATTTCCTCCTCGACCCGAGCTATGCCTGCCGCCGTCCGGCGTTGTACCGCTACTACCAGGAACACTTCGGCTGGGCACCACCGGCCAAGGACACCTGCAGCAAGACCTTCGCCTTCCTCAATGCCGGTAACGACTTCGCCAAGCAGCCCTTGGGACAGGTCGACCCGGAACGGGTTTACGCCGTCGATTATCTGCTCGCCGAGGCCAATCAGAACTGGGTCAGCCGTTGGGGCCACAGCATGTTGCGGCTGGTGATCTGCGCACCCGGTCGGCCGCGTGGCCCGGATTGCCGGCTCGATCTGGATCAGCATCTGGTGCTGTCGTATCGCGCCTTCGTAGGCGATGTGCAGCTGTCGAGCTGGGACGGACTGGTTGGCAAGTACCCTTCACGATTGTTCGTCCTGCCATTGGCACAAGTCATCGACGAATACACCAAGACCGAACTGCGCAGCCTCGCTTCGGTACCGCTGAATCTGTCACGCAACGAGATCGAAGGCGTGGTCGAACACGCCGCCGAGATGCACTGGAGCTACGACGGCAACTACTTCTTCCTGTCCAACAACTGCGCGGTAGAAGGCCTGAAACTGTTGCGCAGCGGCAGCAACAACGCGCAGCTCACCGGCCTGGACAGCATCATGCCCAACGGTTTGCTGGAAGTGCTCAAGGGCCGGGGCCTGGCCGACACCAGCGTGCTGGATGATCCCAAAGAGGCGCTGCGTCTGGGTTATCGCTTCGATTCGTTCCGTGATCGCTATCAGGCGATGTTCGATGTATTGAAGAAGCAATTGCCAATCAAACAGAACAGCGTTGAGCAATGGCTCTCGTTGACTGCCGAGGAACGCCGCCCGTGGTTCGAACGTGCCGACCTGCGCACCAGCGCCGCACTGCTGCTGTTGGAACAGGCGAGCTACCGGCGACAGTTGTTGCTCGCACAGGACGAGGTCAAGCAGCGTTACCTCGGCGCACGCGAACTGGAAAACGGCGGCATGGACAAAGCCAACGCGACCTTGCAGGAAATCCTCGCCAATAGCGGCTTCCTCAGTCGCCCGGCGGAATTGCTCGACTCCAAGGGTTACGGCTTGCCGCAACCGAGCGAATTCAGCCGCTTGGAAGCAGAAAGCAGCCAGCGGCAGAAAAAGCTCCTGGCCCTTTCCGGAGATCTGGACACCGAAGTGCGAAAGTTGCTGGAGCCCAAGCGCGCTGCCGAGATTGCGGCGAGCGAAGCCAACGTGAAACAGATTGGCGAGCATTTGCGCAAACTGCACAAGGCGTCTGGCGGACTGGAACTACCATAAAAGCGAAAGATCGCAGCCTGCGGCACCTCCTACAGAGGGATCGAATTCCCTGTAGGAGCTGCCGCAGGCTGCGATCTTTTGACTGACTAACGATTAATACAAAACCCCATCCAGAATTTCATAAACGATCCCGGTACCCACCGCGATCAGCACGATGTCGCCCCCGGCCCGGCGCCATTCATAACCCGGATAGACCGGCAAACGACCTAACGCACGACCATCCAGGCGCTCACCGTAATAACCGTGCGGCAATGGCCGGCCACGCTCCAGGTGGATGCCCGGCGGCGGCGGTGCACCGCGCACGAAGTAGCCGTGGTTGTCGCGAATGGTCTGGCGCACCGGACCGAAGTCGCGAGGTGGCGGGCCGCCTCGGTGGTCGTTCGGCGGGCCACGGCGATCGCCACCGCGATGCTCCCCTTGGTTGTCGTAATGGCCCTGCTGCGGGCCGCCGCGGTCGTGATCATCGCGCTGATCGGCGCTGGCCAGCAGCGGAGTCGCGCTGATCATCAGCACACCCAATCCGGCCATCAGACGTTTCGGCATTTTCATTCGGTCTTTCCTCACAGCACTGACAGCAAAAAGGGCTTCAGAACGTAGTCCTGAAGCCCTCGGTCTTGCTTGTTTAGTCTGTACCGTGAGGTGCTAATTCCTCTGTATCAGGAACTTTACCTTCAACTGACGCGGGCCTTACGCACGCCTTCGGACAGCGCCGAGCACAGGCTCAACACGCCATCGATGGCCTGATCCGGCGTGGTCGCGTTGGCGATGTGATCGATCAGCGCCGAACCCACCACCACACCGTCGGCAAGACGCGCAATGGCCGCCGCTTGCTCCGGGGTACGGATACCGAAACCAATGCTGATCGGCAGATCGGTATGGCGGCGCAGACGGGTCACTGCCTCTTCGACGTGCTCCAGCGTCGCCGCACCGGCACCGGTCACACCGGCCACGGACACGTAGTAAACAAATCCGGAACTGCCGTTGAGCACCTTCGGCAGACGTGCGTCGTCGGTGGTCGGCGTGGTCAGGCGGATGAAGTCCAGACCGGCAGCCTGGGCCGGGTCGCAGAGTTCTTCGTTGTGCTCTGGCGGCATGTCGACCACGATCAGACCATCGACGCCTGCCTCTTTGGCTTCAGCGATGAAACGCTCAACGCCAAACTTGTGGATCGGGTTGAAGTAGCCCATCAGCACCAGCGGCGTATCGCTATTGTCTTCACGGAACTCGCGAACCATTTGCAGGGTTTTCGCCAGATTCTGCTTGGCACCCAGCGCACGGATATTGGCGAGTTGAATCGCCGGGCCGTCCGCCATCGGGTCGGTGAACGGCATGCCCAGTTCGATAACGTCGGCACCGGCCTTGGGCAAGCCCTTGAGGATCGCCAGCGAAGTGTCGTAATCCGGGTCACCGGCGGTGACGAAGGTCACCAGCGCGGCACGATTTTGTTGTTTGAGTTCGGCAAATCGGGTTTGCAGGCGGCTCATCAGTGTTTCTCCTGCTTGGACTGTTCCATGTGGTGCATCACGGTCTGCATGTCTTTGTCGCCACGGCCAGACAGGTTGACCACCATCAGGTGATCCTTCGGCAGCTTCGGTGCACGTTTGAACACTTCGGCCAAGGCGTGGGCGCTTTCCAGGGCAGGAATAATCCCCTCCAGACGGCAGCACTTGTGGAACGCTTCGAGGGCTTCATCGTCGGTCACCGAGGTGTACTGGACGCGGCCGATGTCATGCAACCAAGCGTGTTCCGGGCCGATACCCGGGTAGTCGAGACCGGCGGAAATCGAGTGGGCGTCGATGATCTGGCCATCGTCGTCCTGCAGCAGGAAGGTGCGGTTGCCGTGCAATACACCCGGTACGCCGCCGTTGAGGCTGGCCGCGTGCTTGCCGGTTTCGATGCCGTAACCAGCGGCTTCAACGCCGATGATCTCAACGCTCTTGTCGTCGAGGAACGGGTGGAACAGGCCCATCGCGTTGGAACCACCGCCGATGCACGCCACCAGGCTGTCAGGCAGACGGCCTTCCTGAGCTTGCAACTGCTCACGGGTTTCCTTGCCGATCACGGCCTGGAAGTCGCGAACCATGGCCGGATAAGGGTGTGGGCCGGCCACAGTGCCGATCAGGTAGAAAGTGCTGTCGACGTTGGTTACCCAGTCACGCAGCGCTTCGTTCATCGCATCCTTCAGGGTGCCGGTGCCGGCAACCACCGGGATCACCTCGGCGCCCAGCAACTTCATGCGGAACACGTTGGCCTGCTGACGCTCGATGTCAGTGGTGCCCATGTAGATCACGCAGTCCAGACCGAAGCGCGCAGCTACGGTGGCGGTCGCCACGCCGTGCATGCCGGCGCCGGTCTCGGCGATGATGCGTTTTTTGCCCATGCGCCGCGCCAGCAGGATCTGGCCGATGCAGTTATTGATCTTGTGCGCGCCAGTGTGGTTGAGCTCTTCGCGCTTGAGGTAGATCTTCGCGCCGCCGCAGAACTCGGTCAGACGCTCGGCGAAGTACAGCGGGCTCGGACGTCCGACGTAGTCACGCTGGAAGTAGGCCAATTCCTCTTTGAATGCCGGATCTTCCTTGGCCGCTTCGTATTCGCGGGCCAGATCGAGGATCAACGGCATCAGGGTTTCAGCGACGTAGCGGCCACCGAACGAACCGAACAGGCCGTTGGCGTCAGGGCCGTTACGCAGATCGGAGTTGTGCGAAGTCTGGGTCATGGTGTGCTCCAGGAGAATTCGGGTCAAAAGACAATGACGACCACTCTACCCCTGACCTTCTAAGCTGAAAACCGATAAGATCGCCGCAACCCGTCAGGAAAACTCACAGATATCATGAGCCACGACCTTCCCCCGCTGAACGCCCTGCGCGCCTTCGAAGCCACGGCCCGGCTGAACAGCGTCAGTCAGGCCGCCGAACAGCTGCACGTCACCCATGGCGCAGTGAGTCGACAGCTCAAAGTGCTGGAAGAACACCTTGGCGTCAGCCTGTTCGTCAAGGATGGACGCGGCTTGAAACTCACAGATGCCGGCGTGCGTTTGCGCGATGCCAGCGGCGAAGCGTTTGACCGGTTGCGCAGCGTTTGTGCAGAGCTGACGCAAAGCACCGCCGATGCGCCGTTCGTGCTCGGTTGCTCCGGAAGTTTGCTGGCGCGCTGGTTTATTCCGCGACTGGGGCGCTTGAATGCCGATCTGCCGGACTTGCGTCTGCACCTCTCGGCGGGAGAAGGCGATCTCGATCCCAGACGTCCGGGGCTGGATGCTCTCCTGCTGTTCGCCGAACCACCATGGCCGGCGGACATGCAGGTGTATGAACTGGCTGCGGAACGCATCGGCCCGGTGCTGAGCCCGCTGTTCAGCGGCTATCAACGCCTGCAAACGGCATCTGCCGAAGCCTTGCTCGATGAGCCGCTGCTGCACACGACGTCACGCCCGCAAGCCTGGCCGAGCTGGGCACAGCAAAACCACCTCGACACCAAGGCATTGAAGCTCGGACAAGGTTTTGAGCATTTGTATTATTTGCTGGAAGCGGCGGTTGCAGGTCTCGGCGTGGCCATCGCGCCGGAGCCGCTGGTTACCGAGGATTTGAAGGCCGGTCGCCTGGTTGCGCCGTGGGGCTTCTGTGAAACCCCGGCGCAACTGGCGTTGTGGCTACCCAAGCGCGCCGCGGACGGGCGCGCTCGGCAACTGGCGCAATGGCTCAAGCATGAGCTGCGCCAGAGCGATCACTCGCCGCGCTTGAACAGCAAGTAAGCCGCCAGCAGACCCAGTGCACCGACTGCCACACCGGCAGTCGTCCATGGGTGTTCCTGAGCATAATCGCGGGTGGCGATCCCGGTCTCACGGGTTTTCACTTTAACTTCTTCGTAAGCGTCGCTGAGCAGGTGGCGCGAATGTTTCAGCGCACTTTCAGCATTGCTTTTCAGCGCCTTGAGGGTCTTGCGCGACTCGTCGGAAGCATCGTCTTTCAGGCTTTCCAACGACTTGAGCAGACTCTCGATCTCCGCTTCCATGCTTTGCAATGAGGCTTTACGTAAAGAGGTGTTGGCCATGGTGGCTCTCCTGCATTGGTGATGAGTGGCGTGTGTTGATTGGGACTTCAGCGGTTTGAGAAAGTGCAGAAAATCTGAACTTCGCTTGCGCAGCGGCGCCGAAATCAACAGTGCAATTCACTGCTAGTCTCAAATCCACACGCCAAGGAGATCGCCATGAGTGACCATCACACGTACAAGAAAGTCGAGCTGGTCGGCTCGTCCCCAACCAGTATCGAAGACGCCATCAACAACGCGTTGGCCGAAGCCAACAAGAGCATCAAGCACCTGGAATGGTTTGAAGTGACCGAGACCCGCGGCCACATCAAGGACGGTAAAGCGGCGCACTTTCAGGTAACGCTGAAGGTCGGGTTCCGGATTGCCAGCAGCTGAGTTTAGTCTACGCTTCTGAACTTGCGCGCTGGCCGAGTGCCATAGGAATGGCAAAGCGCTACAAGGTGGTCGCACCGAGTGAATGACTCGGTGCACGCCTCTTTTAATCCGACCAGGGAGTGCGACCGATGAAGAAGTTCATATTGGCAGTAGGTTTGTTGAGCCTTGCGGGTGGTGCGTTTGCTGCCGGCAAGCCTTGTGAAGAGCTGAAAAGCGAGATTGCGGCGAAGCTGGATGCCAAGGGCGTTTCCGGGTATTCGCTTGAGATTGTAGAGAAGGGCGCCGCGGCTGGCGGCGATGTCGTCGGCAGCTGTGAAGGTGGCACCAAGGAAATCGTCTACAAGCGCGGTTGATCGTGCCTGAAATGCAAAAGCCGACGTGAATGCGTCGGCTTTTTTGTGGGCAACGTATTGCCAATGTGGGAGCGGGCTTGCTCGCGAAGGGGGCGTGTCAGTCGACATTTTTGTGCCTGACACCCCGCCTTCGCGAGCAAGCCCGCTCCCACAAGGGATCTACGCAGAATTTCAGCCCTTCATGACTTGTGCCAGCAACTCGTACGAGTGCACACGATCAGCGTGTTCATACAAATCACTGGTGAAAATCAGCTCATCCGCCTGCGTCTGCTCAATCAGCACTTCAAGTTTCGCGCGGATTTTCTGCGGGCTGCCGACCATCGCCAGACCGAGGAAGTCTCCCACCGCTTCGCGCTCATGGGGGAGCCACAGGCCATCCATGGTTTTCACCGGTGGGCGCTGCACCAGGCTTTGTCCACGCATCAACGCGAGGATTCGCTGATAGACCGAGGTCGCGAGGTAATCCGCCTGCTCATCGGTATCGGCTGCCACCAATGGCACACCGAGCATTACATACGGCTTGTCGAGCACCGCCGACGGCTTGAAGTGATTGCGGTAGACGCGAATCGCCTCGTGCATGAAGCGCGGGGCGAAATGCGAGGCAAAGGCGTAGGGCAAACCGCGCTCACCGGCCAGTTGCGCACTGAACAGGCTGGAACCCAGTAACCAGATCGGCACATGGGTGCCCGTGCCCGGCATCGCGATTACACGCTGATCGGGCGTGCGCGGGCCAAGGAAGCGCGCCAGTTCGGCAACGTCTTCGGGGAAGTCGTCGGCACTGCCGGAACGCTCACGGCGCAGGGCACGGGCGGTCATTTGATCGGAGCCCGGCGCACGGCCCAGACCGAGATCGATGCGCCCCGGATACAGGCTCTCAAGGGTGCCGAACTGCTCGGCGATCACCAGCGGCGCGTGGTTGGGCAGCATGACGCCGCCGGAGCCGACGCGAATCGTCGATGTACCACCGGCCAGATAACCCAGCAGCACCGAGGTCGCGGAACTGGCGATGCCGTCCATATTGTGGTGTTCAGCCACCCAGAACCGCGTGTAGCCGAATTTTTCAACATGCTGCGCCAGATCCAGGGAATTGCGCAGAGACTGTGCCGGGCTGCCGTTTTCTCGCACCGGAACCAGATCGAGGGTGGAAAATTTTACGTCCGAGAGTTGCTTCATAAACCTGCTTCTCCGAGTGAGGAGGCAGGTTTTTCTTGCGAACGAAAACCTGCCGAATCCATAAGCGTGTTTTGTGCAATGTGGGCATATACCCGAATTTCAATAGCACAGGCGAAATTTCCTACTAAAAAAGTCAACCATTCAGATGAGCTGAACTTTGTTCCGCCGTCTATCCTCAGAAGCCTTGCAAGCAAAACCACGACGGCGCGGCGTTCCGCGCCTGATCTTGAGGAGGCAGACATGGCTATCGTTAAGAAAGCATCCGCGCATTGGGCAGGTGATCTGAAAACCGGCATCGGCTCGATCTCCACTGAAACCGGTGTCCTCAGAGAAGCCCCGTATGGCTTCAAGGCACGCTTCGAGGGCGGCAAGGGCACCAACCCTGAAGAACTGATCGGCGCGGCCCATGCCGGCTGTTTCTCCATGGCGTTTTCGATGATTCTCGGCGATGCCGGCCTGAAAGCCGACAGCATCGACACCAACGCTGAAGTCACCCTCGACCAGGTCGACGGAGGGTTTGCGATTACTGCGGTGAAGCTGATCCTCAAGGCGAAAATTCCGGGGGCGACTCAGGCGCAGTTTGAAGAACTGAGCAACAAGGCCAAGGAAGGGTGCCCGGTATCCAAGGTTCTGAATGCCAAGATCACCCTTGAGGCATCGTTGGTCAGCTGATTTTCCAAGGCGCGATTCAGGCGTTGGCAGCACCGACGCCTTCGCGAGCAGGCTCGCTCCCACATTCGATCTCCAGCGGACACATTTTCTGTGAACAACCGGGATTCCTTGTGGGAGCGAGCCTGCTCGCGAAAGCGGCCTCAAGCGATGAGCAGGACTTGTGAGCGAAGTCAGAACCTGCTCGGCGAAAGTGTGGTCGAATACATGACAGCAGCTTCAGCGCACACCCGTGCGCACTGCCTCAAGGAGCTACATTGATGAAACGTATTGGCTTGGCGATCCTCTGCAGTGCACTGGCCACATCAGTTCTCGCCGCCCCTAAAGACTGCGAAAAACTCAGGAAAGAGATCGAAATCAAGATCCAGGCTAAAGCCGTGCCGTCCTACACACTGGAAATCGTCACCAAGGAAGAAGCCGCGGAACATGACATCGCCATGGTTGTCGGTTCTTGCGAGAACGGCAGTAAAGCAATCGTCTATCAAAAGAACAGCGACTGAAATTGCTCAGGGCACGCAGTTGATCTGCCGTTCCTCGGCAACGATCTGCCCCTGGCCGTTTAGCAACCGGGCGCTTGGCGTAAAGGCCAATGACCGGGCTTCGAGCCGATAACGTTGCCCTGCCTCGAAATGATCGTAGCGCACTCTCATGTAACACAGCCGCTCCTGCGGATCGGTGTCCATGCCCTGACCACCGCCGAAGACTTCGAAATCAAAACGCACCGTCAGCTCATGGCTGCCCGGTGGGACCTGAAAAAATCGGCCATCCTGCAAGCGCATATTGTCCAGCCGTTCGGCCATCAGCACCTTGCCGCCGGGCGTGGGCATGGCAAAGTCGACCCAGGCCTTGCCGGGGTCCACCGCCGGCATCGGGCTCTGGCAACCGGCAACCACACTTGCAGCGAGCAACAGCATCAATCTGCGCATGATCAATGTCCTTTGGATTGGACAACCAGCATAACGCAGATCAGGTCTTCTGACAGCCTGCCGGCGTGCCCTGCCCCACGACCTTGCGCTGCTCGTCATACAGCTTGGCCCATGGGCGGAATCCGATACTGCCGGCCTGTAACTGATAGCGCTGACCCGCGTTGAAGTCCTTGAATTTGACGTTCAACTGGCAATCGCGCCAGAGCGGTTCGGCAACCGGGCCGATGTTGGTCGCCTCCACCGGAAACTGATAACGCACCTTCAGCTCATGGCTGCCGGGCTGCACCTCGAAGTAACGTTTGTCGACGGCGGCCTGGCTGTCGACTTGCAGCGCTTGCAGCGCCGTGTCCTGTTGACGGGCATCCAGATCGATCCAGGCTTGCGAAGGGTCGGGATCGGGCATTCCGAATCCGGCACAACCGGCCAGCGTCAGCAGGCTTCCTGTCAGTATCAACATGCGCATAGCGGAGCTCCAATGGGCGGGATAGTCTTGCGGGCAGACTTTCCAGGGGATTTCTTATTTTGATCAGGCCGCTTCCAAGCCATCGGTTACTTGATCGCGTTTTTCGGATTTTGTTTCCGGGTGTGATGCTTTTGTTGCTCAACGGTTGTGCAAGCCTCAGCTATTACAGCCAGTTGGCCAGTGGTCAGTTGCAGTTGCTGCGCGCACGCGAGCCGGTAGCCGAGGTCATTGCCGACCCGAGTCGCGACGCGAAACTGCGCACGCATCTGGCCCAGTCGCAAAAGGCCCGGGCCTTCGCCAGCGAGCAGCTGCACCTGCCGGATAACCAGAGCTATCGCCTGTACGCGGACATTGGCCGGCCGTTTGTGGTGTGGAACGTATTCGCCACCCAAGAGTTTTCCCTGACCGCGCAAAACCATTGCTTCCCGATTGCCGGGTGCGTGGCTTATCGCGGCTACTACAGCCAGAGCGCGGCGCGGGGCGAAGCGGCGATTCAGCGGCTGCAAGGCTTGGACGTGTCGATGGGTGGCGTCGAGGCCTATTCGACGCTGGGCTGGTTCAACGACCCGATCCTCAATTCGATGATGGGCTGGGGCGACGAACGGTTAGCCACACTGATTTTCCATGAACTGGCCCATCAACGCGTCTATGTGAAGGACGACACCGAGTTCAACGAGTCTTTCGCCACGTTTGTCGAGCAGGAAGGCACGCGGCAGTGGCGGGCGTTTCGCGGGTTGCCAGCGGACACTGATGCAAAGCTCAAACAGCGTGATCAATTCATTGCGTTGGTGCTGGATACGCGGTCACGTCTGGAAAAGCTCTATGCCCAGCCATTGCCGGTCGAGCAGATGCGCGAGCGCAAAGCGGAGGAGTTCGAGCGGTTTCGCCGGGATTATCGGTTGATGCGCGACAGCCAGTGGGCCGGGGACAAGCGTTATGACGCTTGGGTCAATGCGCCGTTGAACAATGCGCGGCTGTTGCCGTTTGGGCTGTATGACCAGTGGGTGCCGGCGTTTGCGGCGTTGTTCCGGCAGGTCGGGGGGGATTGGCTGAGGTTTTATGCCGAGGTCGAGCGGTTGGGTGGGTTGCAGGTGGCTGAGCGTAAGGCGGCGCTCAAGGCATTGGCGCAATCCTGATTTTGCATTGGCTGGGCCGGCCCTTTCGCGAGCAAGCCCGCCCACAGGGGGAATGCATTCCAAATGTGGGAGCGGGCTTGCTCGCGAAGGCGTACTGATCAGCGCCGCATAAATGCCTGATGCAACTCGGCCAGCGTTTCAAAGTGGAAGGCCGGCGCCTCGGCATTCAGCTCTTCAAAACTGCCAAATCCATACCCCACTGCCGCCGCATCCAGCCCATTGCTGCGCGCGCCGATCAAGTCATGCTTACGATCGCCGATCATCAGCGTATTCGCCGGATCCAGCCCTTCCTCGGCCACCAGATGCGCAATCAGCTCCACCTTGTTGGTTCGCGTGCCATCCAGTTCACTGCCATAAATCACCTTGAAATGCCGGGCAAAGTCGAAGTGCCGGGCGATCTCGCGGGCGAACACCCACGGCTTGGACGTCGCGATATACAGCTGCCGCCCCTGGCCGCTGAGGGTTTCCAGCAACGGCGTGACACCGTCGAACACGCGGTTCTCATACAAGCCGGTGACCTTGAAGCGCTCGCGATAGAAATTCACCGCCTCCCACGCCTTGGCCTCGTCGAAGCCATAAAACTGCATGAACGCCTGCAGCAGCGGCGGGCCGATGAAGTGCTCAAGCCTGGTCAGGTCCGGCTCGTCGATGCCGAGCTTACCCAAGGCGAACTGGATGGAACGGGTGATGCCCTCACGCGGGTCAGTCAGGGTGCCATCGAGGTCGAACAGTACGGTCTGGTAATGCATGAGAAATCCTGAGCAGGTGTAAGTCGATTCAGAGCCGGTCGTAGCCTTCGGCAAGGTGCAGATCCTTGAGCTTCACGTAGTTCGCCGCGCTGTAGGTGAAAAAAGCGTTTTCCTTGTCGGTCAGCGCACGGACCTGCTTCACCGGGCTGCCGACATACAGAAAACCGCTTTCCAGGCGTTTGCCCGGCGGCACCAGGCTGCCGGCGCCGATGATCACATCGTCCTCAACCACCGCGCCGTCCATGACGATGCTGCCCATGCCGATCAGCACGCGACTGCCTACCGTGCAGCCGTGGAGCATGACTTTGTGGGCAATGGTCACGTCGTCGCCGATCAGCAGCGGGAAGCCGTCCGGGTTGAACGGTCCGGCGTGGGTGATGTGCAACACGCAGCCGTCCTGCACGCTGGTGCGCGCACCGATGCGGATGCGGTGCATGTCGCCGCGGATGACGGTCAGCGGCCAGACGGAGCTGTCTTCGCCGATTTCGACGTCGCCGATCACCACCGCCGAGCCGTCGACAAATGCGCCTTGGCTCAACTGCGGGGTGTGATTCTGGTACTTGCGAAGGGACACGATAATTTCTCTCTCTGTCGCCGATAGCTGCGGTCGATGCCGATTGTAATTAAGATGGGGCAATGTTTCTTCCAGCCAAGGTGCCAACCGTGAGCGTGAACAACCCTCTTCTGCAGTCCTACGACCTGCCGCCGTTCTCCACGATCCGTGCCGAACACGTGCTGCCAGCCATCGAAACGATCCTGGCTGACAACCGCGCCGCCATCGCTGAAATCCTCAAGAGCCAAGGCCAGAACCCTACCTGGGCCGGCCTGGTGCTGGCGATGGACGAACTCAATGATCGCCTCGGGGCGGCCTGGAGCCCGGTCAGCCACCTCAACGCCGTGTGCAACAGCGCCGAACTGCGTGAAGCCTACGAATCGTGCCTGCCGGCCCTGAGCGCCTACTCCACCGAGATGGGCCAGAACCGCGAACTGTTCCAGGCGTATGAAGCTCTGGCCAATAGCCCGCAAGCCGCCAGTTTCGATGTGGCGCAGAAAACCATCCTGGAACACGCCCTGCGCGATTTCCGCCTGTCGGGTATCGACCTGCCAGAAACCGAACAGAAACGCTACGCCGAAGTGCAAAGCAAACTGTCCGAGCTGGGCAGCCGCTTCTCCAACCAACTGCTCGACGCCACTCAGGCCTGGACCAAGCACGTCACCGACGAAGCCGCCCTCGCCGGCCTGACTGATTCGGCCAAGGCGCAAATGGCTGCCGCTGCACAGGCCAAAGGCCTTGATGGCTGGCTGATCAGTCTGGAATTCCCAAGCTACTACGCGGTGATGACCTACGCCCAGGACCGTGCGCTGCGCGAAGAAGTCTACGCCGCCTACTGCACCCGCGCCTCGGATCAAGGCCCGAATGCCGGCCAGAACGACAACACCCCGGTGATGGAAGAGATCCTCGACTTGCGTCAGGAGCTGGCCAAGCTGTTGGGGTTTGCCAGCTTCGCCGAGCTGAGCCTGGCGACCAAAATGGCCGAGTCCAGCGATCAGGTGCTGAGCTTCCTGCGTGATCTGGCCAAGCGCAGCAAACCGTTCGCCGCGCAGGATCTGCAACAGCTGCGCGCCTACGCCGCCGAACAAGGCTGCGCCGATCTGCAAAGCTGGGACAGCGGTTTCTACGGCGAAAAGCTGCGTGAACAACGCTACAGCGTCGCCCAGGAAACCCTGCGCGCCTACTTCCCGATCGACAAAGTGCTGGGCGGTCTGTTCGCCATCGTTCAACGCCTGTACGGCATAGAGATCGCTGAACAAAAAGGCTTCGACACCTGGCATCCGGACGTGCGCCTGTTCGAAATCAAGGAAAACGGCCAGCACGTCGGCCGCTTCTTCTTCGACCTGTATGCTCGCGCCAACAAGCGTGGCGGTGCCTGGATGGACGGCGCCCGCGATCGTCGTCGCACTGTCGACGGCGTGCTGCAAAGCCCGGTGGCCAACCTGGTGTGTAACTTCACCCCGGCGGACAGCGGCAAGCCTGCGCTGCTGACCCACGATGAAGTCACCACTCTGTTCCACGAATTCGGCCATGGCCTGCATCACCTGCTGACCCGCGTTGATCACGCCGGCGTTTCTGGCATCAACGGCGTGGCGTGGGACGCCGTCGAGTTGCCGAGCCAGTTCATGGAAAACTGGTGCTGGGAGCCGGAAGGCCTGGCGCTGATTTCCGGCCACTACGAAACCGGTGAGCCGCTGCCACAGGATCTGCTGGAAAAAATGCTCGCGGCGAAGAACTTCCAGTCCGGCCTGATGATGGTGCGGCAGCTGGAGTTCTCGCTGTTCGACTTCGAACTGCACGCCACTCATGGCGACGGCCGCAGCGTGTTGCAGGTGCTGGAAGGTGTGCGTGACGAGGTGTCGGTGATGCGTCCACCGGCCTACAACCGCTTCCCCAACAGCTTCGCGCACATCTTCGCCGGCGGTTATGCGGCGGGCTACTACAGCTACAAGTGGGCTGAAGTGCTGTCGGCCGATGCCTTCTCGAAATTCGAAGAAGACGGCGTGCTCAACGCTGAAACCGGTCGCGCGTTCCGCGAAGCGATCCTGGCTCGCGGTGGTTCGCAGGCGCCGATGGTGCTGTTCGTCGACTTCCGTGGTCGCGAGCCATCGATTGACGCACTCTTGCGCCACAGCGGCCTGAGTGAGGACGCGGCAGCATGAGCGAGGCGCCTGTGATTACCAAAAAACGCTTTATCGCCGGGGCGGTCTGCCCGGCGTGCAGCGAGCCGGACAAGTTGATGATGTGGAACGAGGACAGCGTGCCGCACCGCGAATGCGTGGCGTGCGGTTACTCCGACACACTCAACGAGCAAGGGCTGTCAGTACCCAAAGAGCTGGGCACGCGGGTCAACACCAGCGCGCTCAAGCCGCCCGCGGACAAGAAAGTCCAGGCGGTGCAGTTCTTCCCGAACCCGAAGCTTGCGAAAAAGCCCGACGAGCAACACTGAGCCACCACCACCTTCCACGGATAACCCGTGGAAGGTGGTATCTATTTACCGCCTTCTCCGCGCGCTTCCTGCCTAGTCTGGATGTTTCAGCCAGACGTCAAGGAAGACGCCCATGCCCCTCTCCAATCCACTCTTGCAACCCTGGGACTTGCCGCCTTGGTCTGCCGTGCGCGCCGAACACCTGATGCCCGCCATCACTGCGATCATTGCCGCCAATCGGCAAGCCATCGGCGAGATCGTTGACCATCAGACAGCGCTCCCCGGCTGGGATGATCTGGTATTGGCAGTCGATGACACCGACGCCCGCCTTGACGAGGCCATGGGCATCGTCGAGGTCTTGGCCACGATAAACCACGATAGCCACTGGACACTCGCCATCGAGGGCTGCAACGAGGCCGCGAGCGATTATCGTCTGTGGAAATCCACCCACCAGGGACTGTTTCGCGCCTATCAGACTCTGCAACAGAGTGCGCTTGCCCGCAGTTTCGACCCTGCCCGCAAATTTGCCCTGAGCAAGGTGCTGCGCAAGTTTCAGCTGTCCGGCATCGCACTTACGTCGCAAGGCCAGGAAACACTGGCGCGACTCAATGACGAAATCGACCGGCTCGAAACGTTGTTTCTCAACAACCTCGACCGCGCCAATAGCCGATGGCGCAAACACATTGACGATGTTGCGCTGCTTGAGGGACTGCCACAGGCGATACAGGATCATCTGGCCCGGTTGGCCAAGGACGCCGGGCTTGGCGGATGGTTGCTTCCACTGGACCACAACACCTATCACCAGGTCATGACGTACGCGGAACATCGGCCACTGCGCGAAGAATACTTCCATGCGTATTCCACCCGAGCCTCCGACCAAGGCCCTCATGCAGGACTGTTCGATAACGGCCCGGTACTGGCCTCGTTACTGGCGCTGCGTCAGCAGAAAGCCGAGCTCCTCGGCTATGCCGATTTTGCCCAGTTACGTCTGGCCATGGAGTCATCCCAATCGACCTTGCATATCAATGCTTTTTTACGCCAGCAATTGGCCCTGACGCGCCCTGCGCTCGTGCAGGAAAGGCAAGCACTCGAGGCCTTTGCGCAGGCGCTAGGCGCGACTGAAACCAAAGCCTGGGATCAGGATTTTCTCGCGCAGAAATGGCGTGATTCGCACTTCAGCGGGGCATTGAAGGGGCTGCGCGATTACTTCCCACTGGAGGGTACCCTGCACCGGCTCTGTCTGTTCAGCGAGCGCATGTTTGGCATTCAGCTCGTCGAACAGAAGACGCTCAGCCATTGGCACGCACATGTGCGCCTGTTCGAGGTCAGGGAAAATGGACAGGCGCTCGGCCACCTGTATATCGATCCGTATAAGCGCCCGGGACTGGCCGACTTTGCCGGAACAGGTTCACTGCGCAATCGACGAGTAGATGCCGAAGGTCGAGTGACACTGCCGATCGCCTTGCTCAATGGCAACTTCACACCGCCCACCGACAGCATCCCCTGTTTGTTGTCGCATATTGATCTGCGTGTACTGTTTCATGAGTTCGGTCATTGTCTGCAGCACATCCTGACGCGTTCGCCCCACCACATCCTGTCCGGCATTTCACAGATGGGCCGTGAATCCGCCGAGTTTGCCGGGCAGTTTTTCGAACGGTGGTGCCTGTCGAAGGCGTTTCTCTTGTGGCTGGCTGCGCATCACCAGACAGGCGAGCGCTTGAGTGAAACCCGCGTCGAACTCGCCTTGGCCGCCATTCAAACCCAGACCAGCCAAGCGACTGCATTACTGCAGATGGGCGCCTTGCTCGACTTCGAGCTGCATCGCTGTCATGGCGATGGCCGCAGCGTGCAACAGGTGTTTACCGATGTGCAGCGCGAAGCCATGCAATTGCAGCTGCCCGCGTATTGTCGATTCGCCAACGGCTTTGACTACATGGTGACCGGTTATGAAGCCTTGGTTTACGCCTACCTGTGGTCCGGCAAGCTGGCAGCGCAAGCGTTCAAGCGGTTTGAGCAGCAGTGGGTTTTCAATCCGGCCACTGGCCGGGCGTTTCGCGAAACGTTCTTTTCACCGGGGGACCCGGTTTCGTTGCTGACGGCAGTACAACGCTTTCTGGGGCACCCGGTCGATGAGCTGTTCAGCACGCCATCACCCGAAAACACCCATTGATCGGCATCATCACTTGAGATTGACCGTCTGGAACCAGCTCTTCATCGAGCAGGTCGCGAACGCGCTGGTGCTGCAATCACCATTAGCCAGCGCGGTACGCAACTTGTCGACATCAGCTTGCATCATGTAGCGAACACCCTCCTTGAAGTGGCCACTTTCGCCGAAGCCGCCCTGAGTCATTTCATTCAGGGCATCCTCTTTGCTCCAACCCTGAACCACCACGCGGTACATCGCCGCCATCAGGCCGGTGCGATCGGACCCGTGTTTGCAATGCATCAACACAGGACCATTGGCTTCGGCGCTCTGGATGGCGCGCAAGGTCTTGAGCACGTCGCTGTCGTCGACGTGGTTGGTGCGATAAGGCAGTTGCAGTTGATTGATCCCCGGCTCGGACAGCCAGTTGCTGTCGGCTTCCGGCAGAAAATTAATCACCGTGGTCACTTTTAGATTGTTCAGCAACGGTACCGCTCCGCCATCAGGCAATGCGCTGCGATAAAGGGTCGGTGACATCTGGAACAGGTTGTATTGCACTTCGACCGGTTGTGCCCACTCGGCGGGACGGGACGCCGTGTCAGCAGCCTCGGCCGGGATCAGGTGCAGCAGAGCCACAAGCGACAAACACAAGGCAGGAAAAAAACGCACTCGGGACATGCTGGGTAGACCGTGTCGGGATTTTTGGAGAACTGCAGCTTCAATGTTTGCCGGTCAAAGCCCTGTGAGCGGCCTGTCAAAGATTTGTGAATGAGCACCCATCTCCCGATGAGCTGGTCAGAAATCTGGGTTTTTTTCGGCTTTATCGATTCATCACGATGCTTAGCCTGCTACCATTTGTCACATCATGTTGCAGGCGTGTCCCCCTTCCCCGGGTCATCCCGGCCACGCCGCAACGAAAAATCCTCAAGCCGTTCGCAGAAACGGTTGACCCCCTTGATGCCTGATGAGGTGCACCCCCCATGTCTGATGCAGATCGAGACAACCCGCGGCGTGAGTTTTTGCGCAAATCCCTGACCCTGATTCCGGTGGTCACCCTGGCCGGCACCAGCCTGGGCAGCAGCGTGCTGCAAGCGGCGCCGGAAGCGGCACCGGTCAAGCCTGCCGCGCAACCGGCTCGCGCCGACGCAGGCGTGTATCAGCCGAGCTATTTCACCGCCGAAGAATGGGCATTCATCAATGCTGCCGTGGCGCAATTGATCCCGAATGATGCTCAAGGCCCGGGTGCACTTGAGGCCGGGGTACCGGAATACATCGACCGTCAGATGAATACGCCATACGCCGCCGGTGCCCTTTGGTACATGCAAGGCCCGTTCAACGCCGACGCCGCACCGGAGATGGGTTGGCAGAGCAAACTGGTGCCAAAAGAGATCTATCGCCTGGGCATCGCCGCCACGGATCAGTGGGCAAAAGCCCTCAACGGTAAAACATTTGCCGAGCAAGACAGCGCTACCCGAGACGATTTGCTCAAGCAACTCGAGGCCGGAAAACCACAATTTGACAGCGTCCCGGCGAAGATTTTCTTCAACCTGCTGCTGCAAAACACCAAGGAAGGGTTCTTCTGCGACCCGATCCATGGCGGCAACAAAGGCATGGTTGGCTGGACCATGATCGGTTTCCCCGGCGCCCGCGCCGATTTCATGGATTGGGTGGAACGCAACGAGCAATACCCCTTCCCGGCAGTTTCGATTCGCGGCGAGAGGGCTTAAGGCATGGCAACGGTAATGAAGAAGGTTGACGCAGTCATCGTCGGTTTCGGCTGGACTGGCGCGATCATGGCCAAGGAACTGACCGAGGCGGGCCTTAACGTGCTGGCGCTGGAGCGCGGGCCGATGCAGGACACCTACCCCGACGGCAACTATCCACAGGTGATCGACGAACTCACCTACAGCGTGCGCAAAAAACTCTTCCAGGACATTTCCAAAGAAACCGTCACCATCCGCCACAGCGTCAACGACATCGCCCTGCCGAACCGCCAGTTGGGCGCGTTCCTGCCGGGCAACGGCGTCGGCGGCGCGGGGCTGCACTGGTCGGGCGTGCACTTTCGCGTCGACCCGATCGAGCTGCGCATGCGTAGCCACTACGAAGAACGCTACGGCAAAAGCTTCATCCCCAAAGACATGACCATCCAGGACTTCGGCGTCAGCTATGAAGAGCTGGAGCCGTTTTTCGATTACGCCGAAAAAGTCTTCGGTACCTCGGGCCAGGCCTGGACGGTTAAAGGTCAGCTGGTCGGTCAGGGCAAGGGTGGCAACCCCTACGCACCGGATCGTTCGAACCACTTCCCGCTGGAAGCGCAGAAGAACACCGTTTCCGCACAGCTGTTCGGCAAAGCGGCTACAGAAGTCGGTTACAAACCCTACAACCTGCCTTCGGCGAATACCTCCGGGCCGTACACCAACCCCTACGGCGCGCAGATGGGCCCGTGCAACTTCTGCGGCTTTTGCAGCGGTTACGTTTGCTACATGTATTCCAAGGCCTCGCCGAACGTGAACATTCTGCCGGCGCTCAAGCCTCTGCCGAACTTCGAGTTGCGGCCCAACTCGCATGTACTGCGGGTCAATCTCGACAGCAGCAAAACCAAAGCCACTGGCGTGACGTACATCGACGGCCAGGGCCGCGAGATCGAGCAACCGGCAGATCTGGTGATCCTCGGTGCGTTCCAGTTGCACAACGTGCGACTGATGCTGCTCTCCGGTATCGGCAAGCCTTACGACCCGATCAGCGGCGAAGGCGTGGTCGGGCGCAACTTCGCCTACCAGAACATGGCGACCATCAAGGCGTTCTTCGACAAGGACACCCACACCAACAACTTCATCGGTGCCGGCGGCAACGGTGTGGCGCTGGATGACTTCAACGCCGACAACTTCGACCATGGCCCGCACGGCTTCGTCGGTGGGTCGCCGATGTGGGTCAACCAGGCCGGCAGCCGCCCGATCGCCGGCACCTCCAACCCACCGGGCACGCCGGCCTGGGGCAGTGCGTGGAAACGTGCGACCGCCGATTACTACACCCATCAAGTGTCGATGGACGCCCACGGCGCGCATCAATCCTACCGAGGCAACTACCTCGATCTGGATCCGGTGTACCGCGATGCCTACGGCCTGCCGCTGCTGCGGATGACCTTCGACTGGCAGGAAAACGACATCAAGATGAACCGCTTCATGGTCGAGAAAATGGGCAAGGTCGCTGAAGCGATGGGCCCGAAAGCCATTGCGGTGATCGGCAAGAAAGTCGGCGATCACTTCAACAGCGCGTCCTACCAGACCACCCACCTCAACGGTGGCGCGATCATGGGCACCGACGCGAAAACCAGCGCCCTGAACCGTTACTTGCAGAGCTGGGACGTGCATAACGTGTTCGTGCCAGGGGCTTCGGCTTTCCCTCAAGGCTTGGGTTACAACCCGACCGGGCTGGTGGCCGCGCTGACCTACTGGTCGGCGAAAGCGATCCGCGAGCAATACCTGAAAAACCCCGGCCCGTTGGTTCAGGCTTAAGGAGCGATGACCATGAAGAATTTTGTTATCGCGACCTTGGCGCTGCTCGGCAGTGCTTCTTTGCAGGCAGCCGAAGTTGATCAATCTTTGATCAAGCAGGGCGAATACCTCGCCCGTGCCGGCGACTGCGTGGCTTGCCACACCGCCAAAAACGGCAAACCGTTCGCCGGTGGCCTGCCGATGGAAACGCCGATCGGCACGATCTACTCGACCAACATCACCCCGGATAAAACCGGTGTCGGTGATTACAGCTTCGAAGATTTCGACCAGGCCGTCCGACATGGCGTCGCCAAAAACGGTAGTACGTTGTACCCGGCGATGCCGTATCCGTCTTACGCCCGTGTCAGCGAAGGCGACATGCAAGCGCTGTACGCGTATTTCATGCACGGCGTTGAACCGGTGGCGCAAGAGAACAAGGCCAGCGACATTCCCTGGCCGTTGAGCATGCGCTGGCCGCTGATGGGCTGGCGCTGGATGTTTGCGCCAAAGGTCGAGGACTACAAAGCCACGTCGCAAGACGCCGTTATTGATCGCGGTGCCTATCTGGTCGAAGGCCTCGGCCATTGCGGCGCCTGCCACACGCCGCGCGCCCTGACCATGCAGGAAAAATCCCTGAGCGCGGCGGACGGCAAAAACTTCCTGGCCGGCAGCGCGCCGCTGGAAGGCTGGATCGCCAAAAACCTGCGCGGCGACCACAAGGATGGCCTCGGCAGCTGGAGCGAAGAGCAACTGGTGCAATTCCTCAAAACCGGCCGCAGTGATCGCAGCGCGGTGTTCGGCGGCATGAGCGATGTGGTCACCCACAGCATGCAATACATGACCGACGCCGACCTGAGCGCGATTGCCCGCTACCTCAAGTCGTTGCCAGCGACTGATCCGAACGATCAGCCGCATCAGTACGACGAGAAAGCTGCCAAGGCCCTGTGGAACGGTGACGACAGCCAACGTGGCGCGTCGGTTTACATCGATAACTGCGCCGCGTGCCACCGCACCGACGGCCACGGCTATACCCGGGTATTCCCGGCGCTGGCGGGGAATCCGGTGCTGCAATCGGACGACCCGACTTCGCTCATCCACATCGTGCTCAAGGGCGGAACATTGCCGGCCACGCACGCGGCACCATCGACCTTCACCATGCCGGGTTTCGCCTGGCGTCTGTCGGATCAGGAAGTCGCGGACGTGGTGAGCTTCATCCGTGGCAGTTGGGGCAACAAAGGGGCGCCGGTCAGCGCTGACGAGGTCAGTCGTTTGCGCACCAGCGATATGACGACCACCTCGGCAGATGACCTGGGCCAGCTAACCCACAGCAATTAAATAAAAAGCCCTGTGCGCATTCATGCACACAGGGCCTTTTGTTTTACGCTACAACCAATACAGCGTTTAATCCCTATTATGGATTCATGATATTTACATACGCCTTGGCCAGTGCCAGCAACTTGGCCTTGTCATTTGCATCAATATCACCGTCACCATCGATATCCTTTACATTGCGCACATCGAAAGTTTCACCCGCGTCGTAAGATGCGGCAATGATGATCTGCGAATCCAGCAGGGACTCGCTCGGCACTGCGTTCTGCGCATCCCAACCAGACTGTTTCAGCGCAAACTGCATGGACACCAGGACTTCATTCGGATCAACCGGAGTCGGCCCAAGTTTCTGCAGAAAGATGCCACGTTGATTAAAGTTCGACACATTTAATTCCTTTTAAATATTGAATAGCAGAATGACAACAAGGCGAATACTAACGACATCGCAAGTTGCACTGCTACTTGAAAGGTGTGTCTCCGGATTGCGATAAACATAGTTCAATCAATAAACCGGAGGAGCTGTTTCCATACCCGAGTCGCCGAACGGCACTGGCTGTTTCCTCGCACCAGCGATACTGTATATACATACAGACGTCAGGACATATCCGATGCACACGCCCTTGCCACCTCGCGGACGCGGCACCGCGACCAACCCGCACAACCGTTTCGCACCGAACCGTTCGGTGGCCGAGGACGACGGCTGGTATCAGGAGGTGCCCGAAACCCAAGGCACCGAAGTGATGATTGAAACGGCGAAAACCATCATCACCCGCAACACTTCGCCGGATCTGCCGTTCGACCGCTCGATCAATCCCTATCGCGGCTGCGAGCATGGCTGCATTTATTGCTACGCGCGGCCCAGCCACGCCTATTGGGGCATGTCGCCGGGGCTCGATTTTGAAACGAAGTTGATCGCCAAGACCAATGCTGCGCAGGTACTGGAAGAACAGCTGAGCAAACGCGGCTATCAATGCGCGCCGATCAATCTGGGCTCCAATACCGATCCGTATCAGCCGATCGAGCGCGAACACAAAATCACCCGCCAGACCCTCGAAGTGCTGCTGCGTTATCGGCATCCGGTAACCATCGTCACCAAAGGCTCGCTGATCCTGCGTGATCTCGACCTGCTGACCGAACTGGCGCAGCAACGGCTGGTGGCGGTGATGATCAGCCTGACCACGCTGGACGATGAACTGAAGCGAATCCTCGAACCGCGCGCTGCGGCGCCCAAGGCGCGATTACGGGCCATTCGGGTCATGCGCGAAGCCGGGATTCGCGTAGGTGTGCTGTGTTCGCCGATGATTCCGATGATCAACGACAGCGAAATCGAAAGCCTGCTCACCGAGGCTCACGCCGCTGGCGCGCAGAGTGCTGCGTACATGATGTTGCGCCTGCCGCTGGAAGTCGCGCCATTGTTCGAAGAGTGGCTGCAGGCGCACTATCCACAACGGGCGGCGCATGTGCTGAGCCTGATTCGCCAGAGCCGGGGCGGCGAACTCTACGACAGCCGTTTCGGCGCACGGATGCGTGGCGAAGGGCCGTTCGCCGACTTGCTCGCGCAACGCTTTGCCAAGGCCATTAAACGTCTTGGTTTAAATCATCGCGAGAGCTACAACCTCGATTGCACAGCCTTCTGTCCGCCGGGTCGCCAGATGTCGTTGATTTAGCGACAATTGGCCTATGGTTGTGAGGTTGGAACCCTTCCGTCGAAACACCTCAGTCACGTTTTTTGTGACCTGGAACACACGTTCTAGAGCGCTTGATTCAGTTTGAGTTAAGTTTCGGCGGCTACCTTGTTCATCGAGTGACTGACGGGACGGGATGACCCGGATGTTTAAACAGCCACTGGCTTCATACCGGAATACCGGGGCAATGACCCCCTGAATCCGCCTAAGAGGATGAATCATGAGTGACAAGGATAAACAGCCGTTGGCTGCGTCGGCGCAAGCCCTTGTGGCGGAATCCGCCGATGCAGCGCTGCGACAGATCGTAGACGGCTTTTTGCATTTTCATCATGAGGTCTTCCCGCAGCAGGAAGAACTCTTCAAGAAACTCGCCACGGCCCAGTCGCCAAAAGCGATGTTCATCACCTGCGCCGACTCGCGCATCGTCCCCGAACTGATCACCCAGAGCTCGCCTGGCGATTTGTTCGTGACCCGAAATGTCGGCAACGTTGTACCGCCTTACGGCCAGATGAACGGCGGCGTTTCCACCGCCATCGAATATGCGGTGCTGGCGCTCGGCGTGCAGCACATCATCATCTGCGGCCACTCGGATTGCGGCGCCATGCGCGCGGTGCTCAACCCCGACAGCCTGGAAAAAATGCCGACGGTCAAAGCCTGGTTGCGCCACGCCGAAGTGGCAAAAACCATGGTGCATGAAAACTGTAACTGCGCCGACGAAAAAGAAAGCATGCCGGTCCTCACCGAGGAAAACGTCATCGCCCAATTGCAGCACTTGCGTACCCATCCTTCGGTAGCCTCACGCATGGCGAACGGTCATCTGTTCATCCATGGCTGGGTCTACAACATCGAAACCAGCGAAATCAAAGCTTACGACGCGGATCAGGGACGCTTCCTGCCGCTCGACGGCAGCCATCCGATTCCGGTGGCGACGCCCAAAGCGCGCTTCTAAATCTTCCTAACAATCTGTGTGGTTTGACGCCGGCCGCTGTTTCAGCGGCCCGGCCTCGCCACGCCTGAAGAAAGCTTCGGGAGAGTCATCATGCGTGCTGCTCAATTAAAAGCGGTGTTGCCACGGGAGCTGCTCGCTTCGGTGGTGGTGTTTCTGGTCGCTCTGCCACTGTGCATGGGTATTGCGATTGCCTCGGGATTACCGCCGGCCAAAGGCCTGATCACCGGGATCATCGGTGGTCTGGTCGTGGGTTGGCTGGCAGGTTCGCCGTTGCAGGTCAGCGGGCCGGCGGCGGGTCTGGCGGTGTTGGTCTTTGAGCTGGTGCGCCAGCACGGTATCGAGATGCTCGGGCCGATCC
The DNA here is from genome assembly GCF_900187585.1 of Pseudomonas sp. Irchel 3E19. NCBI lineage: Bacteria > Pseudomonadati > Pseudomonadota > Gammaproteobacteria > Pseudomonadales > Pseudomonadaceae > Pseudomonas > Pseudomonas sp. Irchel 3E19. The sequence goes on along the minus strand of NZ_FYDT01000031.1, from coordinate 47,158 downwards.
TGTTGCTCGCCGGTTTTCTGCAATTGGTGGCCGGGCGCTTGAAGCTCGGTTGCTGGTTTCGGGTCACAGCGCCAGCGGTGGTCTACGGCATGCTCGCCGGGATCGGCGTGTTGATCGTGCTGTCACAAATCCATGTGATGCTCGACGCCTCACCAAAGCCCTCGGGGCTGGATAACCTCACAGCATTCCCCGGCGCGGTGTCGCAGGCCTTGCCGTCGTTTGGCTGGCAGGCCGGTCTGCTCGGGCTGGCGACCATTGCGGTGATGTGGCTGTGGGAAAAATTTCGTCCGCATTCACTGCGCTTCGTTCCCGGTGCATTGCTGGGTGTGGGTCTGGCGACGGGTGCCAGTCTGCTGCTGGCGTTGCAGGTAAAACGCGTTGAGGTGCCGGCCAATCTGGCGGAAGCCATCGACTGGCTGAAACCTGCGGATCTGCTCAGTCTGGCGGATCCGACGCTGCTGATCGCTGCGTTTGCCGTGGCGTTTATCGCCAGCGCCGAAACCCTGTTGTCGGCAGCGGCGGTCGATCGCATGCATAACGGCGTGCGCTCGGACTTCGACCGTGAATTGTCGGCGCAAGGCGTCGGCAACATGCTCTGCGGTCTGCTCGGTGCGTTACCGATGACCGGGGTGATCGTGCGCAGTTCGGCTAACGTCCAGGCCGGTGCGACCACGCGTTATTCGACAATCTTCCATGGCCTGTGGCTGCTGGCGTTCGTGCTGTTGCTGTCGAGCGTGCTGCAAAGCATTCCGGTGGCGAGTCTGGCGGGGGTGCTGGTGTATACCGGTTTCAAACTGGTGGATCTCAAGGCGTTTCGCGGGCTGGGACGTTATGGGCGGATGCCGATGTTCACTTACGCAGCGACAGCGCTGGCGATCATCTTCACCGACCTGCTTACCGGCGTGTTGATCGGCTTCGGCCTGACCTTGCTGAAACTGGCGTTCAAGGCTTCGCGCTTGAAGATCAGCTTGATCGACCTGCCGCAGGACGGCGAGATGGAGTTGCGTCTGGTGGGTGCAGCGACGTTCCTCAAAGTGCCAGCACTGACCCAGGTGTTGAACACAATTCCAGCGGGTACGACGGTGCATGTGCCGCTCAATAACCTGAGCTACATCGATCATTCGTGTCTGGAGTTGCTGGAAGAGTGGGGCCGGGCGAATGCGGCCAAGGGCTCTATGCTGTTGATTGAGTCGCGAGGGTTGAAGCGCAGGCTTGAAGGGCGGATTCGGACTACCACAGGTATCGGCGCGGCCGGTTAAATCTCCCCGCCTGAACACAAACCCTTAGGGAGGGGGCTTGCTTCCGAAAGCGGTGGATCAGTCGACATGGTTAGTGACTGACACATCGCCTTCGGGAGCAAGCCCCCTCCCACATTGGCATTTGCGCACGCCTTTAAATCAGGCGGCGGGCTGATCCAGCTCCAGGCCCACACCCAATCGGCGGCCCATACACGGCCAGCGCTTCCACGCGGCGCCGGTGTCGGGGCTGCTGAGTTTTTCGCGGTAAGCCTCTACCGACTCCAGCGCAAAACTCTCGTCGTTGAGCATCTCGTCGATGGCGCGATGCACCGCTTCGTCCAGTTGGTTGGCAAATTCCTCACCGATCAATTGGTGAGCAATCAGATTGGCGACCGTCATGTCAAAGGGGATCAGTGGCTGGCCGAAATGCTTGATGTACAGGTCGTTGACCTCTTCGACAAAACGGTGCGCCAGATAGGCTTCGTCCAGCAGGCTGTCCAGGCCAACGTGCCCGGCCATGATTGCCGGCGGCTGGAGGAAATACTGCTCGGCGATTTTCAGCACCGGTTTGATCTGCGATTCGATTCCCGCTTCCCTGGCGACTTCATTGGCTGCATCCAGCAGGTCTGGCACTTCATCGATGTAGGCGGCGACAAAACGCGTCAGCACGCCTTGGGCGTCGGCTTCCGGCAACTGGATCGCCGGATGTAAATGAGGCAGCTTGCTTTCCAGCTGACGGGTCAGCAGGCCGGTGTCTTTCTCGTGTTGTTGGGCTGTTTGGATCTGCTCGCGCAATGCGGCGGTGTTCATGAAAACTCCAGGAAACAAGGCAATGAAATAGGGAAGACATAAGTTAGCTGGCTTACGAAAAATGCTAAGACGCATTTGTCATAATTATTTCATCCTTGATGCGCCTGCGTTATATCGGTTTGCCACCACTCGTCTGCATCCTTCTCCATTCGTGCCCTTGAACGCAAGTCTCGGCTGTTTCAGTTGATTTACGTGTGCACATTGCAATTCTCAGTCGCTGTCTATACTCGCCATTGAATGGAGTTAGCTGATGACGCCCGACTGCCCAAGCAGCAAGGCCCGGCGATTCAAGTTCGTAGTCTGATGCAGCCGCTCCCTTGCCGAAGGCGTTGCGCCTACGGGATAACAAGAACGATAAGGGGAACCCGCAATGATGCGACATCCACACGTCTGGATGGGCCTCCTGTTGTGGTCGATTTTCAGCCAGGCCAACGCGGCCTGGACTGTGAATATGGCGCCTGGAGCGACTGAAATCAGTCACGCAGTATTCGACCTGCACATGACCATTTTCTGGATCTGTGTGGTAATCGGGATCATCGTCTTCGGCGCCATGTTCTGGTCGATGATGGTGCACCGCCGCTCTACCGGGCAGGTCGCCGCAAAATTCCACGAAAGTACCACCGTCGAAATTCTCTGGACCATTGTGCCGTTCCTGATCCTGGTGGCGATGGCCGTGCCGGCGACCGCCACCCTGATCAAGATGTACGACACCAGTGAGCCGGATATCGATATCCAGATCACCGGTTATCAGTGGAAGTGGCACTACAAATACCTGGGCCAGGACGTTGAGTTCTTCAGCAACCTGGCCACGCCCGCCGAGCAGATCCACAACAAGGAAGCCAAAGGCGAGCATTACCTGCTTGAGGTCGACAAGCCGTTGGTGCTGCCGACCGGGGCCAAGGTGCGCTTTCTCGTGACCTCCGCCGACGTCATCCACTCGTGGTGGGTGCCGGCGTTTGCGGTCAAGCGCGACGCGATTCCGGGTTTCGTCAACGAAGCCTGGACCCGCGTCGACAAGCCGGGCATCTACCGTGGCCAGTGCGCCGAACTGTGCGGCAAGGATCACGGGTTCATGCCGATCGTGGTCGAGGTCAAGGAAAAGGCCGACTACGAAACATGGCTCGCCGAGCGCAAGGCCGAAGCTGCGCAGCTCAAAGAGCTGACCAGCAAGGAATGGACCCTCGATGAGCTTAAAGAGCGCGGCGACAAGGTCTATCACACCACTTGTGTCGCGTGTCACCAAGCCGAAGGCCAAGGCCTGCCGCCAATGTTCCCGGCACTAAAAGGCTCGAAAATCGCCACCGGGCCGATCAAGGATCACCTGAGCATCGTCTTCCACGGCAAGCCCGGCACCGCCATGGCGGCGTTCGGCAAACAGTTGTCGGAAGTCGATATTGCAGCGGTCGTGACCTATGAACGTAACGCCTGGGGCAACAACAAGGGCGACATGGTCACGCCGAAAGAAGTGCTGGAGCTGAAACAGGCGGAAAGCAAATGAGCCGGTCTATTGCGTACTTCGTGAACCAGTCGGGGCTCTGTGCCCCGGCCTGCTCAGCCCACTCACTTGAAGGAGACCGGCCATGAGCGCTGTCATCGATGACCACGGTCACGCCGACCACGCCCACGGCCCCGCCAAAGGCCTGATGCGCTGGGTGCTGACCACCAACCACAAGGACATCGGCACGCTGTACCTGTGGTTTGCGTTCTGCATGTTCCTGCTTGGCGGCTCGTTCGCCATGGTGATCCGCGCCGAGTTGTTCCAGCCCGGATTGCAGATCGTCGAGCCGGCGTTCTTCAACCAGATGACCACCATGCACGGTCTGGTGATGGTCTTCGGTGCGGTGATGCCGGCGTTCGTCGGCCTCGCCAACTGGATGATCCCGCTGATGATCGGCGCGCCTGACATGGCCCTGCCGCGCATGAACAACTTCAGTTTCTGGCTGCTGCCGGCGGCGTTCCTGCTGCTGGTCTCGACCCTGTTCAGCCCCGGTGGCGGGCCGAATTTCGGCTGGACGTTCTACGCGCCGCTGTCGACGACCTACGCGCCGGAAAGCGTGACGTTCTTCATCTTCGCCATCCACTTGATGGGGATCAGCTCCATCATGGGCGCGATCAACGTGGTCGCGACCATCCTCAACCTGCGCGCGCCCGGCATGACGTTGATGAAAATGCCGCTGTTTGTCTGGACCTGGCTGATCACAGCGTTCCTGCTGATCGCGGTGATGCCAGTACTGGCCGGGTGCGTGACGATGATGCTGATGGACATCCACTTCGGCACCAGTTTCTTCAGTGCCGCCGGTGGCGGTGACCCGGTGTTGTTCCAGCATGTGTTCTGGTTCTTCGGCCACCCTGAGGTGTACATCATGATCCTGCCGGCGTTCGGCGCCGTCAGCTCGATCATCCCGACGTTCTCGCGCAAACCGCTGTTCGGCTACACCTCGATGGTCTACGCCACCGCGAGTATTGCGTTCCTGTCGTTCATTGTCTGGGCGCACCACATGTTCGTGGTCGGCATTCCGTTGGTGGGCGAGCTGTTCTTCATGTACGCCACGCTGCTGATCGCCGTGCCCACCGGGGTCAAGGTGTTCAACTGGGCGAGCACCATGTGGCAGGGCTCGCTGACCTTCGAAACGCCGATGTTGTTTGCCGTGGCGTTCGTGATCCTGTTCTCCATTGGCGGGTTCTCCGGGCTGATGCTGGCCATCGCCCCGGCGGACTTCCAGTATCAGGACACCTACTTCGTGGTCGCGCACTTCCACTATGTGCTGGTGCCGGGGGCAATCTTCGGGATCTTCGCTTCGGCCTATTACTGGCTGCCGAAGTGGACCGGGCACATGTACGACGAAACCCTCGGCAAACTGCATTTCTGGTTGTCATTCATCGGGATGAACATGGCCTTCTTCCCTATGCACTTCGTGGGTCTTGCGGGGATGCCGCGGCGGATTCCGGACTACAACCTGCAATTCGCCGACTTCAACATGGTCTCCTCGATCGGCGCGTTCATGTTCGGCGCCACGCAGATCTTCTTCCTGTTCATCGTGATCAAGACCATTCGCGGCGGGCCGCCAGCACCGGCCAAACCGTGGGATGGCGCCGAAGGTCTGGAATGGAGCGTGCCGTCGCCGGCGCCGTATCACACCTTCACTACGCCGCCGGAAGTGAAATGAAACGCCTTGCTTCTGTGGGAGGGGGCTTGCTCCCGAATGCCATTTATCATTCAACAGATAAGTTGACTGACCCGACGCATTCGCGAGCAAGCCCGCTCCCACAGGGGTTCTCGGTTGAGGGATGGAACCATGGCTGACTCGATCTCGCTGAAGAAACTGGTCACCCGCCTGCTCGCCGTGGTGGTGGCGATGTTTGTCTTCGGGTTTGCCCTGGTGCCGATCTACGACGTGATGTGCAAAGCCTTCGGCATCAACGGCAAGACCGGTGGGCAGTACGAGGGCGAGCAGGTGGTCGACACCTCGCGGCAGGTGCGCGTGCAGTTTTTGTCGACCAACACCGCCGACATGCCGTGGGACTTCTACCCCAAACACGACGAGCTGACCGCCAACCCCGGCGCCGTCAACGAGATGATCTTCATTGCGCGCAACCCCACCGACAAACCGATGAGTGCGCAAGCCGTGCCGAGCATCGCGCCAAGCAACGCGGCGGCGTATTTCCACAAGACCGAATGCTTTTGCTTTACCCAGCAGGTGCTGCAGCCCGGTCAGCAGATCGAGATGCCGGTGCGCTTCATTGTTGACCGTGACATGCCCAAGGATGTGAAGCACCTGACGCTGTCCTACACGCTGTTCGATATCACCGCCCGACATCCACCGGTGGCTGTAAACACTGGCGGTTGAGCGTGCCCGATAAGGAGAACAATAAATGGCAACTCATGAGCACTATTACGTTCCGGCCCAGAGCAAGTGGCCGATCATCGCCACGATCGGGATGTTGGTCACCGTGTACGGCCTGGCCGTCTGGTTCAACGATCTGAAGGCAGCGCGCCCGGAATCCCACGGCCCGCTGATCTTTTTCATCGGTGGCTTGCTGGTGGCGTACATGCTGTTCGGCTGGTTCGGCACAGTGATCAAGGAAAGTCGTGCCGGACTTTACAGCGCGCAGCTTGATCGTTCGTTCCGCTGGGGCATGAGCTGGTTCATCTTTTCCGAGGTGATGTTCTTCGTCGCCTTCTTCGGTGCGCTGTTTTACGTGCGGCACATCTCCGGCCCGGCGCTGGGTGGCGAAGGTGCGAAAGGCCTCGCTCACATGCTCTGGCCAAACTTTCAGTTCACCTGGCCGTTGCTGCAAACGCCGGACCCGAAACTGTTCCCGCCGGCCAAGGACGTCATCAGCCCGTGGGGCCTGCCGCTGATCAACACGATTCTGCTGGTCAGCTCCAGCGTGACCATCACCATTGCCCACCATGCCTTGAAGAAGGGCCATCGCGGCGCGCTGAAAATCTGGCTGGCGATCACCGTGCTGCTGGGCTGCGCGTTCCTTGGTTTTCAGGCTGAAGAATACATCCACGCCTACCAAGAACTGGGGCTGACCCTCGGCTCGGGTATCTACGGCGCGACGTTCTTCATGCTCACCGGTTTCCACGGCGCCCACGTAACCATCGGCACGATCATTCTGTTTGTGATGCTGATGCGCATCATGAGAGGCCACTTCGACAACGAGCACCAGTTCGGTTTCGAAGCGGCGAGCTGGTATTGGCACTTCGTCGACGTGGTGTGGATCGGCTTGTTTATCTTCGTTTACGTGCTCTGAGCACTACCAAGGCGCGTGCGACACCAGTTGGCCGCTGTAGAAGCCCCAGGCGATCAAGCCGACCGTGGCAGCGGCCAATGCCACCCGAACACTCAAGGCGATGACCAGACGATTGGAGCTGCTGTCGTCCTTGACCAGGAAAAACAGGCCGCTGAACAGGCTGATCACCGTGGCAATCAGCAGCAGGACGATGGCTGCTTTGAGCATGGGAAGACTCCGGGGGACAGGCGATGCACTTGAGTATAGCGATCGCGATGCCTGACTTTATGGCGATGCCATGAAGCACTTTCGCCCGGGCGTCATACCGACCGTGGTCGTGGCTCTGTTGCTGCCGCTGCTGGTGTCGCTGGGTTTCTGGCAATTGGGCCGTGGCGCGGAGAAAACCGCGCTGCTTGCCAGTTACGCCGAGCGTCGCGCCGCCGAACCGATGGCCAGCACAGAGCTGGCGAATAGTGCTGATCCGGCCTATCGCCGCGTGCATCTGCACGGCCAGTTCGACGCGGCCCACAGCCTGCTGCTCGACAACAGCCAGCGCAACGGCAAGGTCGGCGTCGAGTTGCTGCAACCCTTTCAGGATCAACGCACCGGCCTGTGGCTGCTGGTCAATCGCGGCTGGCTGCCGTGGCCGGATCGACGCGTGCCGCCGCAATTCACCACACCCTCGGAGGCGCTGAATATCGACGCCTGGGTCTACATCGCCCCCGGCGCGACCTTCCAGCTGCACGCCGACCCGGTCAGCAATACCTGGCCGCAAACCATCACTGCCGTCGAGCCCGCCAAGCTGTGGAAAACCCTCGAACGCGACGGCTTCGCCTACGAAGTACGCGCCGAACCTGGCCCGGCCAGCTATCAGGCCGAATGGCCGGTGGTTGCCATGGGCCCGGAAAAACACCTCGGTTACGCCGTGCAGTGGTTCGCCATGGCCACCGCCCTGCTCGGTCTCTACCTCTACTTAGGCTGGCACAACGCAAAGGAGAAACACCATGGGAACGGCCATGAATCCACCCAGCATGTCTGAAACCAAACCTGCCGCCAGCCGTCGTCGCGGCCGTCTTCAGTTGCTGCTGATTGTGCTCGGCGTGGTCGGCCCGATGCTTCTCGCCACCGGCATGTACAAATTGCAGTTCTGGGTGCCGGAGGGTCGCAGCTATCACGGCGAACTGATCGGCAACGGCCAGACCCGCGCCGACCTCGGCGTGCAGGCGAATGAACAGCGCTGGCAGATGTTGGTGACCGCACCGAAGGATTGCGCCGTGGATTGCCAGCAGTTGGTGTATCTGGCGCGGCAGATCCAGATCGGCCTCGGCCGTGAAGCCGGGCGCGCCAGCCACGCCCTCGCCGCCGCACAACCGCTGACCAGCGATTACGACGCCAAACTCACCCGCGAATACCCACAGTTGCAACGCTATCCGCTGGACGCCGCAGTGTTCAGCAAGACCACGGGCGACAAGGCCACGCCGCAACTGTGGATCATCGACCCCCACGGCAACCTCGTGCTGCGTTACGAGCCGAATGTAAAGGGCAAGGATCTGCTCAACGACCTGCGCCACCTGTTGAAACTGTCGAACATCGGATAAGGGCATCGTCATGGCCAAACCTGGATTTCGCCTCGCGCTGTTTGCCACCCTGCTGGCGCTGATTGTCGTGCTGCTCGGCGCCTACACGCGCCTGACTCACGCAGGCTTAGGCTGTCCGGACTGGCCGGGCTGCTACGGGTTTATCAGCGTGCCGAAAAGCGAAGCCCAACTGGCCCATGCCGAACTGCACTTCCCCGACGCACCAGTGGAAGCGCACAAGGGCTGGAACGAAATGATCCACCGCTACTTCGCCGGCACCCTCGGCCTGCTCATTTCGGTATTGGCCGGGCGCGCGTGGGTGAATCGTCGCCATCCCGGGCTACCGTTGAAACTGCCGCTGTTTCTGCTGGCGGTGGTGTTCGCCCAAGCGGCGTTCGGCATGTGGACGGTGACGCTCAAGCTCTGGCCGCAAGTGGTCACCGGGCATTTGCTCGGCGGTTTTGCGACGCTGAGTCTGTTGTTTCTGCTGACGTTGCGGTTGTCTGGAGTGCTGCCGGCGCTGACCGTGCCCAAGCGTCTGCAATATTGGGCGACTGCCGGTTTGTTGCTGGTGATCGGTCAGATTGCGCTGGGTGGCTGGGTCAGTTCCAACTACGCAGCGGTGGCCTGCATCGACTTCCCTACCTGCCACGGACAATGGCTGCCGCCGGCGGATTTCGCCAATGGGTTTCACCTGACTCAACACATCGGCCCGAACTATTTGGGCGGACAACTCGACAGTGATGCACGTACGGCGATTCACCTGACTCACCGTATCGGCGCGTTGCTGGTGACGTTGGTGCTGCTCGGTCTCGCCTGGCAATTGAAAGTGGTCGGCATGACCCGATTGGCCGGGTTGGTGCTGATCGCCCTCGGCGCACAAATCAGCCTCGGCATCAGCAACGTGATTTTCCATCTGCCACTGCCAGTGGCCGTGGCGCACAACGCCGGCGGCGCCGCGCTGTTGCTGACCCTGGTGCTGGTCAATTATCACGCGCGCACCAGTCTGGTCCGGGTCAGACAACCGGTGCTCGCGCGCTGGCGCTTCAGCCCACGTAAACACTCGGCCGCGCCCATCACAATAAAAGGAGAAACGCCGTGGCGATTCTGATTGGCGAACGTCCCACTCAGGCAATCTGGCGTGATTATCTGGAGCTGACCAAACCGAAAGTCGTGGTGCTGATGCTGATCACTTCGCTGGTCGGCATGTTCCTCGCGACCCGCGCCGGGGTGCCGTGGACGGTGCTGGTGTTTGGCAACCTGGGTATCGCGCTGTGTGCCGGTGGTGCGGCGGCGGTCAATCATGTGGTGGATCGGCGCATTGATGCAGTGATGGCGCGCACGCACAAACGGCCATTGGCCGAGGGCCGGGTTTCGCCCGCCGCCGCGTTGACCTTCGCGCTGGTGCTGGCGCTGCTCGGTCAGGCGTTGCTGCTGACCTTCACCAATCCGCTGACCGCGTGGCTGACCCTCGCCTCCTTGCTGGGCTACGCGGTGATCTACACCGGTTTCCTCAAGCGCGCGACGCCGCAGAACATCGTCATCGGCGGCCTCGCCGGCGCCGCACCGCCACTGCTCGGCTGGACCGCTGCCACCGGCCACGTCAGTGCCGAACCGTTGCTGCTGGTGCTGATTATCTTCGCCTGGACGCCGCCGCACTTCTGGGCACTGGCGATTCATCGCAAAGAGGAATACGCCAAGGCCGACATCCCGATGCTGCCGGTCACCCACGGCGAGCACTACACCAAAGTGCATATTCTGCTGTACACCTTTGCGCTGCTGGCGGTGAGTCTGCTGCCTTATGTGATCCACATGAGCGGCGTGCTTTATCTGGTTTGCGCGCTGGCTCTGGGCGCAAGGTTTCTGCAATGGGCCGTGGTGCTGTACCGTGGCACTCGGCCGCACGCGGCGATCAACACGTTCAAGTACTCTATCTGGTACTTGTTTCTGCTGTTCATCGCCCTGCTCGTAGACCACTACTTACTGTTGAACCTATGACTCGAACCCAGAAAACCGTCTTCATCCTCGTCGCCGTGATCGCGCTGATCCTGGGGCTTACCGTCAACAAGGTGCTGAGCGGCAAGGGCCAGGGTGACCCGACCGCGCTGATCGACGCCGGCATTATTCTGCTGCCGCAGAGCCGCACCCTGCCAAACGTGACGATGACCGATCAGGACGGCAAACCGGTCGCCATCGACGAGTTGAAGGGCAAGTGGAGCCTGCTGTTTTTCGGCTACACCTTCTGCCCGGACATCTGCCCGACCACCCTTGCCCAGCTACGTCAGATCAAAAGCGAACTGCCCAAAGACGCTGTGGATAAGTTGCAGATCGTGCTGGTCAGCGTTGACCCGAACCGCGATAACCCGAAGCAGTTGAAGCAGTATCTGGGCTACTTCGATCCGCAGTTCATCGGTCTCACGCCGAGTTCGATCGAAGCGCTGCAAAAGGTCGCCAACGCGGTGAGCATTCCGTTTATTCCGGCCGATACCAGCAAGCCGAATTACACGGTTGATCACAGTGGCAATCTGGCGGTGATCGGCCCGGACGGGACGCAGCGTGGGTTTATTCGGGCGCCGCTGAACAACGCCAAACTGGTGGCGCAGCTGCCGGTGATGCTTAACCGCAAGTAAAACCAACACGGTCCCCCTGAGGGAGCGAGCCTGCTCGCGAAAAGGCCGGCACATTCAACATCTGCATCGACTGACACACCGCATTCGCGAGCAAGCCCGCTCCCACAGGGACACAGTGTCTAGTCCTGAAATAGGTTTACACCTGTTTCAACCTCAAAACGCCCGATGCACCGCATCGGGCGTTTTGTATTTCAGCGACAGATGAGGCCGCTCGTTGTTATAGATCTGCACCGACTCGTCCACCATCCGGATGGCATCTGCAAAATCTTTGGGCCGATGCAGCATTAACTCGTTTTTCAAAATTCCATTCACACGCTCAGCCAATGCATTTTGGTAGCAGTCGTAGCCATCGGTCATTGAGCAGGTGATGCCGTACTTGGCATGCAGCCGCTGATAAAGCTCGGAGCAGTATTGAACGCCTCTGTCCGAGTGGTGCACCAAGTGTTGTTCCGTTGTCCGCTGCTTCAGGGCTTTGTTGAACGCCTGGATCACCGATTCGGTGTGCAAGCTTTCATGGACATGGTGACCCACGATTTTTCGAGAGTACGCATCGGTGATCAAACTCAGATAAGCCACACCCGTTTGCGTTGGTAAGTAGGTGATGTCCGCAACCCATACTTGCTCTGGTGCCTTGGCGACTACCTGAATCGGCCCATCTTTGAGCAGGTTTGGATGCCGGCGAAAGCGATGATGACTGTCTGTTGTTTTGTGATAGGCCCGCCTGCGAGGAACCAGTTCGCGCCGATCTCGCAAGATATTGAATAAACGGTCTCGACCAACCTTTACGGACATTTCTGGCTCAGTGCGCATTAGATTGTGAAGTTTTCGGGTGCCAAGGCGCGGTTGCCTGAGTCGCTTTTCCCTCACGAATCCCATCACTTCCTGAGCATGACGGGCCCGGGCATCACACGCCCGGTTGCGCTTGTAATAAGCCTGACGGGAAATCCCCATGAATTGGCAAGCCCGACTAATGCTCAGGCCTTGGATCTGCTCTTGGGAGAGGACTTGCCGGATCGCTTTTTTACGACAGAAACACCGAAGTCGTTCTTCAAAACATCAACGACGGCTTCGAAAAACTGAGCTTTCTGGTTGGCTTGGGCAAGCTTTTCTTCAAGCTCTTTGATTCGCTGTTCGGGTGTCAGCGGTTTATCGGGCTTATCCATGGAACGGGGTCTCTTGGAGCGAATGGACGCGCCTTGACTCCAGTCCTGCCGACCATGCCTGCGTAACCAGTTCAGTACGGTCGTTTTACCCTGAATGCCATAACGCTCTTGAGCCTCTTTATAACTCAGCTCACCTTTTTCGACTTGATCGACGACCGACAATTTAAAGGTCAGCGTGTAATCACGCTGACTGCGCCTTTCTCCCGTATTCATTACTCCCTCCTGAGAATGGGTCAGAAGGTGTAAACCTTATTCAGGACGGGACACAGGCACAAAAAAGGGGGCGCTCATGGCGCCCCCTTTTCATTGCAGCAATCTGGATCAGAACGCCGGCAACACCGCACCCTTGTACTTCTCGGTAATGAATTTCTTCACTTCCGGGCTGTGCAGGGCAGCGGCCAGTTTCTTCATCGCGTCGCTGTCCTTGTTGTCCGCACGGGACACGAGGATGTTCACGTACGGCGAATCATTACCTTCGATCACCAGCGCATCCTTGGACGGATCAAGCTTGGCTTCCAGCGCGTAGTTGGTGTTGATCAGCGCCAGATCGACCTGGGTCAGCACGCGCGGGATGGTCGCGGCTTCCAGTTCACGGATTTTCAGGTCTTTCGGGTTCTGCGCGATGTCTTTGAGGGTCGACAGGATGTTGGTCGGATCCTTCAAAGTAATCACGCCAGCCTTGGCCAGCAGCAACAGCGCACGGCCGCCGTTGGTGGCGTCGTTCGGGATTACCACGTTGGCGCCGCTTGGCAGGTCTTTCAGATCCTTGATCTTGCTCGAATAGGCGCCCAGTGGCTCCAGATGCACGCCCGTCACGGCCACCAGGCTGGTGCCCTTGGCCTTGTTGAATTCATCGAGGTACGGCTGGTGCTGGAAGAAGTTGGCATCCAGACGTTTTTCGGCCACCTGTACGTTCGGCTGAATGTAGTCAGTGAAGACCTTGACCTTCAGATCCACGCCTTCTTTGGCCAGGGCCGGCTTCACGAATTCGAGGATTTCCGCGTGCGGCACCGGGCTGGCGGCAATGGTCAGGGTTTCTGCGTGGGCCGAGAATGCCGCAACGGCAGCGAAAGCAGCGATCAGTTTTTTCATTCAGCTAACTCCTTTTGAGGCGCCCGTCTGGCGCCTGCCAGCGAATGGCCGGCTCATTTCTTGATGGTCAGACCGGTTATTTGCGCGAGAAGTGCACAACCAGTCTGTCACCTACCATTTGCAACACTTGCACCAGGATCAACAGCAAGACCACGGTGACGATCATCACGTCAGTCTGGAAACGCTGGTAGCCGAATCGGATCGCCAGGTCACCCAAGCCACCGGCGCCGACCACACCGGCCATCGCCGTGTAGGAAACCAGAGTAATCGCCGTCACCGTAATCGCCGCGAAGATGCCCGGACGGGCCTCAGGCAGCAAAGCGTTCATGATGATCTGCCGGGTGGTCGCGCCCATCGACTGGGTCGCTTCAATGATGCCGCGATCGACTTCACGCAGCGCGGTTTCCACCAGGCGCGCGAAGAACGGCGTGGCACCCACCACCAGCGGCGGAATCGCACCGGCCACGCCCAGCGACGTGCCGGTGATCAGCACGGTGAACGGGATCATCACGATCAACAGAATGATAAACGGCAGTGAGCGCAGGATGTTCACCGCCAGCGACATGAACGCGTAGACACCACGGTTTTCCAGCAACTGACGCGGGCTGCACAAAAACAGCAGCACACCCAGCGGCAGACCGAGCAGCACGGTGAACAGCAGCGAACCGCCGAGCATCAGCATCGTGTCGCCGGTGGCCAGCCAGATTTCGTACCAGTCGATATTGGCGAAAAAGCTCATAAAGGCTTCCATTAACGCAGGACCTCCATGTGAACGTCAGCGGCGGTGAAGCGGGCGAACGCCGCTTCCATGTCGCCACCGGTGACGGCGAGGGTCAATTGCCCGTACGGAATGTCTTTGATGCGGTCGATGCGGCCGGCAAGGATGCTGTAGTCGACGCCGGTTTCCCGGGCGACGGTACCGAGCAACGGCGCGTAGGTCGCTTCGCCCTGGAAAGTCAGACGCACGATACGACCCGGCACATGAGCAAAGTCATCACGCTGTTCGCCTTCGTCGATTTGCTCGCTTTCCTGGACGAAGCGCTTGGTGGTCGGGTGCTGCGGATGCAGGAACACATCGGCCACCGAACCTTGCTCGACGATCACGCCGGCATCCATCACACCCACCTGATCGCACACGCGACGGATCACATCCATCTCGTGGGTGATCAGGACGATGGTCAGTTTCAGCTCACGGTTGATCTCGGCCAACAGTTGCAGGACCGACGCGGTGGTCTGCGGGTCGAGGGCGCTGGTGGCTTCGTCGCACAGCAGAATCTTTGGCTTGGTCGCCAGGGCGCGGGCAATACCGACGCGCTGCTTCTGGCCGCCGGACAACTGCGCCGGGTATTTTTTGGCGTGGTCGGACAAACCGACCCGCGCCAGCAATTCGGCGACGCGCTTGTCGATTTCGCTGCTCGACAGTTCGCCGGCCAGGGTCAGCGGCAACGCAACGTTGTCGGCAACGGTCTTTGACGCGAGCAGGTTGAAGTGCTGGAAGATCATCCCGACTTGCTGGCGGAAACGGCGCAGGCCGTTGGCGTCCAGCGCGGTGACTTCTTCGCCGTCGACGATGATCTTGCCGCCACTGGATTCTTCCAGGCGATTGATCAGACGCAGCAGGGTACTTTTTCCCGCACCGGAATGGCCAATCAGGCCGAAGACCTGACCGTTCTCGATCGAGAGGCTGGTCGGGTGCAGGGCGGGGATGTCCTTACCGGCGACGCGGTAAGTTTTGTGGACGTTTTGAAACTCGATCACGTAGCGAACCTTGTGGGGCGCGTTAGAAAAGGATCAGCGGTTAGCCGGGCGCGCATTTTAGCCTGTCCGTATAGAGGTTCTTAGCATTTATTTCTCAATTAACCTTCGATTTGGCAATAACAAGATCAAAGGTCATAAAAAAGGAACGCCCGTTCCTGCTCGTCGGTCACTAGTTAAGCGACTTGAAACCCTGGGTAACCGTGCCCGGAAACGCTCAAGAGTCCCCGTTGAAAGGGGTCAAACGAGGAGTTTACGTCTGATGAGTACCAAAAAACCTGCCTCCGGCAAAAGTGAACTGGCTGGAACCGACACCCCGGACCGCGCCAACACCAACGCCAAACTCGACAGTCTGGAGAAATTTCGCTCCGACGCCACCGGCCAGGCCCTGCGCACCAACCAGGGGGTAAAAATCGCCGATAACCAGAATACCCTCAAGGCCGGCCCCCGCGGGCCGTCGTTGCTGGAAGACTTCATCATGCGTGAAAAAATCACGCACTTTGACCATGAGCGCATTCCGGAGCGCATCGTCCACGCCCGCGGCACCGGGGCTCACGGCTTCTTTCAGGCCTACGAGAATCATGCCGCGCTGACCAAGGCCGGTTTCCTACAGGATCCGGGGAAAAAGACGCCAGTGTTCGTGCGTTTTTCCACCGTACAGGGGCCGCGCGGCTCCGGTGACACCGTGCGTGACGTGCGCGGTTTTGCCGTGAAGTTCTTCACCGACGAGGGCAACTTCGACCTGGTCGGCAACAACATGCCGGTGTTTTTCATTCAGGACGCGATCAAGTTTCCCGACTTCGTCCACGCGGTGAAACCCGAGCCGCACAACGAAATCCCTACCGGCGGCTCGGCCCACGACACCTTTTGGGACTTCGTCTCCTTAGTCCCGGAATCCGCGCACATGGTCATCTGGGCGATGTCCGACCGGGCGATCCCGAAAAGCCTGCGCAGCATGCAGGGCTTTGGCGTGCACACCTTCCGGCTGGTCAACGCCGAAGGCAAATCGCGCTTCGTCAAATTCCACTGGCGCCCTACCGCCGGCACTTGCTCGCTGGTGTGGGACGAGGCGCAGAAACTCGCCGGTAAAGACACCGACTACCACCGTCGCGACCTTTGGGAATCGATCGAGATGGGCGACTACCCGGAATGGGAACTGGGCGTGCAGATCATCGAAGAGGAAAACGAGCACGACTTCGAGTTCGACATCCTCGACCCGACCAAGCTGATCCCCGAAGAAATCGTGCCGATCACGCCGCTGGGTAAAATGACCCTCAACCGCAACCCGGACAATTTCTTTGCCGAGACCGAGCAAGTTGCGTTTTGCCCGGGCCACATCGTGCCGGGCATCGACTTCTCCAATGACCCGCTGCTGCAAGGTCGGCTGTTTTCCTACACCGACACGCAGATCAGCCGACTCGGTGGACCGAATTTTCATGAGCTGCCAATCAACCGCCCGGTGGCGCCGTTCCATAACGGCCAGCGTGATGCTCAGCACCGCACAGTGATCGACAAGGGACGCGCGTCTTACGAGCCAAACTCGATCGATGGCGGCTGGCCGAAAGAAACCCCGCCTGCCGCGCAGGATGGCGGTTTCGAGACCTATCCGGAGCGTATCGACGCCGCCAAGATCCGCCAGCGCAGCGAGTCGTTCAGCGACCACTTCTCCCAGGCGCGCCTGTTCTTCAACAGCATGAGTGCGCATGAGAAGGAACACATCATTGCCGCCTACAGCTTTGAGTTGGGCAAGGTTGAGCGTGAGTTCATCCGCGCGCGGGAAGTGAATGAAATTCTGGCCAATATCGACCTGGAACTGGCCAAGCGTGTGGCGGCCAATCTGGGGCTGCCTGCGCCGACCAAAGGCACGGTCGAGGTGCGAAAAACATCGTTCGACCACTCGCCTTCACTCAGCCAGGCGAATCTGCTGCCGGAAAATATCAAGACGCGCAAAGTGGCCATTCTTGCTGCCAACGGCGTCGATGGTGCAGCGATTGATGCGATGAAGAAGGCATTGGCCGCTGAAGGTGCACACGCCAAGTTGCTGGGGCCGACTTCAGCACCAGTGAAGACTGCCGATGGCAAAAGCCTGCCGGTGGATGCATCGATGGAAGGTATGCCTTCAGTGATTTTCGATGCGGTGTTCGTGCCGGGTGGCGCGGCGTCGATCAAAGCACTAAGCGGTGACGGCGTGGCTCTGCATTACGTGCTGGAGGCCTATAAGCATCTGAAGGCGATTGCCTTGCACGGCGAAGCCAAGCAGTTGCTGGATGTGCTGAAGCTGGAGGCGGATGCCGGGTTGCTCGAGGGTAAGGATATCGGGGCGTTGACCAAGCCGTTCTTTGCCGCGATCGGGCAGCATCGGGTTTGGGCTCGGGAGCCTAAGGCGAAAGCCATTCCGGCCTAAACGTTATTTGCTGACTGACAGGACGCCTTCGCGAGCAAGCCCGCTCCCACTCAGGATCTGCGTCGAACACAATATTTGTGGGCACAGCAGATCAAGGGTGGGAGCGGGCTTGCTCGCGAAGCTTTTAGGGCTTTTGCGGACTTAGAACCATCTGCGCCGGCACCGTACGCAAAATCTGCTTCTCGATCTTCAGATCAAAATCCGGATTCAACTTCTTCACCCGCTTGGTCAGTAACGTCGCCAACCAAGGGTAATCGTTGGTGCGAGGCGCCTGAATGCTCACCGCGCACTCGTAATTCACCACATCAGCGGCGATCGCGTCGAGTTGCCGGCGAAGTTTGCGGCTATCGGTGATGTTCAGCGCCACGGTGGTGCTTTCGGCGGTCGGATCGATCACCTTGGCTTTTGGCTTGGCTTCCGCGGCCAGCAATGCGGCTTCGGCCTTTTCCAGCTCGGCCTTGCGCGCTTCGGTGATGGCGCCATTGACGCCACCAGTCAGCGCCGGGGCCTTGGGCATCAGCGCACGGGCACGGCTCAACGCTGTGGCAGCAGCGTTTACATCACCCTTCTGCAGGACAATCTGGCTACGGCGCAGATACGCCTCGGCCAATTGCCGCTGGTATTGCTCAAGGGATTGATCGTTGGGCGTTTCGGCCTGCAAAGCGGCCAACTGGTCTTCGGCTGTGGCCAGTTCGCTGCTGGCCAGGTTTTGCTCCAGCTGTGCGATGGCCGTAGCCCGCGCATCGGGGACCTGGGCCACCGGCGGCGTGCTTTGGCAGGCGCCCAGCAGCACGGAAAATGCGACAAGGAGCAGATAACGGGAGGCGAACGGCTTCATTCCTGCGACTCTCTAATTGCGCAAAAAGCGAGCAAGTCTACACCCCTCGACGGGGCAGAACAAAACTCAGCAGAAACAGTGCGGCCGCCGTTACAACAATTGACGGGCCGGCCGGGGTGTCCTTGAACCACGACAGCGCCAGGCCGACACACACGGCGAGCATGCCCAGCAGGCTCGCGCCCAGTGCCATCTGCTCCGGCGAACGGGCGTGACGCTGTGCCGCAGCCGCCGGGATGATCAACAGCGAGGTAATCAGCAACACACCGACGATTTTCATCGCCACCGCGATCACCACCGCAATCAACAACATCAGAGCCATACGCAGGCCAGCCACCGGCAGGCCTTCGACTTTGGCCAACTCTTCATGCACGGTGATCGCCAGCAGCGGTCGCCACAGCGTCACCAGCAATACCAGCACTGCCGCGCTACCGCCAAGGATCCACGCCAGATCAGTCGGGCTGATCGCCAGCAGGTCGCCGAACAGATAGGCCATCAGGTCGATCCGCACTTCATGCATGAAGCTTAGTACCACCAACCCGAGAGAGAGCGTGCTCGGTGCGAGAATTCCCAAAAGCGTGTCGGACGCCAGTGGTTGGCGCTGTTGCAGGGTCACCAGCAACACCGCCAGCAGCAGACAGCCGACCGTCACCGCGACCGTCGGGCTGACATCCAGCAAAAAGCCCAACGCCACGCCGAGCAATGCGGCGTGGGACAAGGTATCGCCGAAATAGGCCATGCGCCGCCAGACCACAAACGATCCGAGCGGTCCCGCTACCACCGCCAGCGCCAAGCCTGCAAGCAGGGCATACAACAGAAAATCAGCCATGCTTGCAGCTATCTCCATGAACGTGGGGTTGGCCGGAAACCGGGCCTTTGACCACTGAACCGTGCAGGTCATGGGCGTGGTCGTGATGGTGGTGATAAATCGCCAGGCTCTGCGCGTTCTTGCCGAACAACTCGACAAACGCCGGATCGCCGCTGACCTGCTCGGGATGCCCGGAGCAGCAAACGTGGCGGTTGAGGCACACCACCTGGTCAGTGGTGCTCATCACCAGATGCAGATCGTGAGAAACCATCAACACACCGCAGCCGTGGCGGTCGCGCAGACGGGTGATCAGGCTGTACAACTCGGCTTGGCCGGCCACGTCGACACCTTGTACCGGCTCGTCGAGCACCAGCAGTTCCGGTTCACGCAGCAGCGCCCGGGCCAGCAGCACGCGCTGCATTTCACCACCGGAAACGCTTTGCACCGGGCTTTCGATGACGTGTTCGGCGCCGACTTCCTTGAGCGCAGCCAATGCGCGCGGGCGATCAACACCCGGCACCAGCCGCAGGAAGCGCAGCACCGACAGCGGCAAAGTCGGATCGACGTGGAGTTTTTGCGGCATGTAGCCCACACGCAGTTTCGGCTTGCGCCAGACACTGCCGCTGTCCGGCTTCAACAGCCCGAGCACGGCGCGCACCAACGTGGTCTTGCCAGCGCCGTTGGGGCCGATCAGGGTGACGATTTGTCCCGGCTCGACGCTCAGCTCGATGTTGTCCAGCACGGTCTGCCCGGCAAACGTGACGGCGACTTGCTCCAGACGGATCAGCGCGTTGCTCATCAAGCCCCCTGGCAACCGGAGCACAGGCCGACCACTTCGACGGTCTGCGCCTCGACGATAAAACCGACATCCTTGGCGCTGTTAATGATCGCGTCGCTGATCACTTTTTGCTCAAGTTCGATGGCGGCGTGGCAATCGCGGCAGATCAGGAACTGGCCCTGATGCGAATGTTCCGGGTGCACGCAGCCGACGAAGGCATTGAGTGAGGAGATGCGGTGCACCAAGCCGTTTTCCAAAAGGAAATCCAGCGCCCGGTAAACGGTCGGCGGCGCGGCGCGGCGGCCGTCCTGCTCGCTGAGCACGGCGAGGATGTCGTAGGCGCCCAGCGGCTTGTGGCTCTGCCACACCAGCTCCAGCACCCGGCGGCGCAACGCGGTCAGGCGCAAGCCTTTCTGCGCGCACAAGGTATCGGCCTCGGACAATGCGCTGTGCACGCAATGAGAGTGGTCGTGGGGACGGCTGGCAATCGGTGTAATAGGCATGGGCGGCGACGAGTTTTGATAGAGACGTTATTATGTTACCCGTTCTCGCCTCCTTGAGTGGTCATCGTGTCCCGACTTTTTTCTGTTTTTGTGGCTTTTGTCGCCAGTTTCCTGCTGATCGGTTCGGCTCAGGCCGAGGTCAAAGTGCTCACCAGCATCAAACCGTTGCAGCTGATTGCAGCGGCGGTGCAGGACGGCGTGGCGATCCCCGAAGTGCTGCTGCCGCCGGGTGCCTCACCGCATAACTACGCGCTGCGTCCATCCGACGTACGGAAGGTGCAAGCGGTGGATCTGCTCTACTGGATCGGCCCGGACATGGAAGGTTTCCTGCCGCGCGTGCTGAACGGTCGTACGCTGCCGAGCGTCGCCGTGCAGGATCTGCCGGGGATGAAACTGCGTCATTTCGCTGAAGACAGTCATTCCCATGCAGAAGAGGCCGACGATCATGACCACGATCACCGCCCGGGCACGCTGGATGCGCATTTGTGGCTAACGCCGGTCAACGCGCGGGTCATTGCCGACAAAATGGCCGCTGACCTGAGTGCGGCTGATCCGGCGAATGCTGAACGTTATCAAAGCAACGCCAAGGCATTCGACGAGCGTCTGGATGCGTTGGACCTGCGCTTGAAGAAACGACTGGCCAGCGTTGAAGGCAAACCCTACTTCGTGTTTCACGAGGCGTTCGATTACTTCGAAGAGGCTTACGGCCTGAAGCACACCGGCGTATTCAGCGTTGCCGCAGAAGTGCAACCGGGCGCGCAGCACGTGGCGGCGATGCGCAAGCGTTTGCAGGAAGTGGGTAAGACTTGCGTGTTCAGCGAACCGCCATTGCGGCCGCGCCTGGCGGAAACGCTGGTGGCTGGCTTGCCGGTGAAACTGGCGGAGCTGGATGCACTGGGCGGCTACACCCCGGCGACTGCTCAGGGCTACGAGCAGGTTTTGGAAAAATTGGGCAATGATCTGGCCGGTTGCCTGGAATCTCTTTAACCCCGGCATCGGCGTCGACCCATTCGCGAGCAAGCCCGCTCCCACATTGGATTTAAACCAATGTGGGAGCGGGCTTGCTCGCGAAGCTTTTTAAAGGGCAAAAGGCAACGGTGTACTGACCTGCTGCCGTTGCGCCAACCGCTGCTCGAACTCCTGCGGATCGTGAATCAATACATCCTGCCCGGCAAACTGCTCAGCCGCGATCAACCGCGACAGCCAGAAGCGCACACACGCCACGCGCAGCATGGTCGGCCACAACTCTGCTTCTGCCGCCGAGAACGGACGCAGCGCCGCATAGGCACCGAGGAATGCACGCGCCCGCGGGCCATCGATCAAGCCGTCATCGTCCGAACACCAATCGTTCAGGGCAATCGCCACGTCATACAGCATCGGTCCCGAGCAGGCGTTGTAGAAGTCGATCAGCCCGGTCAGGTGCGTACCTTCAAACATCGCGTTGTCACGGAACAGGTCGGCGTGAATATTCGCCCGTGGCAGCGCGAGAATTTTCTCTTTCTGCTCTGTGATTTCATCCAGCGCCTTTCGCAGCAGTGCACGCGGCTCATCGCTCAGGTGCGAGAGAAACTCCGTGCCCTCCTCCAGCATCCAGTCCAGGCCACGATCGGTCTTGCGTTTGATCATGCGCTCGCCCTGGGTCGCCAGGTGCAGATGTGCCTGCAACTCACCGACCTGCGCGCAATGCTGAGCATTGGCGACCTTGATGTGCTTGCCAGACAGACGCGGTTGCAGCAGCGCCGGCTTGCCTTTGAGTTCACGCAACGCCACGCCGTCGGTGGTACGCAATGCGTAAGGCACCGGCAGATCGGCTTCGTGGAGGACATCGAGCAGGTCGATGAAAAACGGCATCTCCTGCACCGGGCCGCGCTCAACCAGGGTCAGGACGAATTCGCCCTGCTCTAGGCTGATAAAGAAGTTGGTGTTTTCGCTGCCGGCGGCGATCCCCTGGAAATCAAGCAGGCGGCCGAGCCCGTAAGGGGCGAGAAAGGTTTCCAGCTCGGGCCGAGCCAGGGGGGTGAACACAGACATGGTTAAAAACTGCTCAGTTCGGGCGCCGCTATCAAAGCGGCGCCGATTAAAATTAAGAGACTACTTCCATTCGAAAATCTTCCACGACGGAATCAGCATATCCGGCTGATCCGAACGGATGAAATTTGCATCCGTCCCGTCGGCACGCACCAGAAAATAAGGCGGGGCGCCCTTTACCGTGACCTTGATCGCATACAGGAAACCGTTTTGCCGGTACTCCTGAATGGTCTTGTCGCCTTCCGTGCGAATGGTAACTTCCGGATCCGCTGACGGCGCATCATCCGCCGCCATCGCGACCAGGGGTGAGGCAGCAATCAGACCGACCAGCAGCAAGCGATTTAACGTACGCATGATAACCTTGTCCCTTTGTCGTCAACGGTCCCGCTATTCTAGCGCCGGGCCCGCCGAAAAGGTTGATTCTGCTCATGAGCCAAGCCCCCCTCGTCCTGGTGGACGGTTCGTCTTACCTGTACCGCGCTTTCCACGCCCTGCCTCCTTTGACCACCTCCAAAGGCCTGCCGACCGGCGCGGTCAAGGGCGTGCTGAATATGCTCAAGAGTCTGCGCAAGCAGTACCCGGACAGCCCGTTCGCCGTGGTGTTCGACGCCAAGGGCGGGACATTTCGCGATGAGATGTACGCCGAATACAAGGCCAACCGCCCGAGCATGCCCGACGACATGCGCGTGCAGATCGAACCGCTGCACCAGAGCGTGATCGCCCTCGGCTTCCCGCTCTTGTGCGTGGAAGGCGTCGAGGCTGACGACGTGATCGGCACTCTGGCGCGCAGCAGCGCAGCGGCGGATCGCCCGGTGATCATCTCCACGGGCGACAAGGACATGGCGCAACTGGTCGACGGCCACATTACCTTGGTCAACACCATGTCCGGTAGCTCGATGGACGTGGAGGGCGTGAAGGAGAAATTCGGCGTCGCTCCGGAGCAGATCATCGATTATCTGGCGCTGATGGGCGACTCTTCCGACAACATTCCAGGCGTTCCGGGTATCGGCCCGAAGACCGCGTCCGGCCTGCTGGTCGGCGTCAACGGCGGCCTCACCGAGCTGTACGCGAATCTCGACATCGTCCCGACCCTGCCGATTCGCGGCGCCAAGACCCTGCCGGCCAAGCTCGAAGAACACAAGGAGATGGCGTTCCTCTCCTATCAACTGGCGACCATCAAGGTCGACGTGCCGCTGGACGTCGAGCTCGACGATCTGCAAATGGGCGCGGAAGACCCGGCCAAGCTCTACGAGCTGTACTCCCTGCTCGAATTCAAAAGCTGGATCAACGATCTGGATCGCGACGCCAAACGTCTGGAACTGAGCGCTGCCGCCACGCCTGAACCCGCAGGCGACCTGTTCAGCGCGCCGGAAGCCCAAGCGCCAGCCGCCCCCGCTGAAGCCGCCTATGAAACCATCCTCGATCAGGCGCGGTTCGATGTCTGGCTGGAAAAACTCAACAACGCCAAGCTGTTCGCCTTCGACACCGAAACCACCGGCATCGACGCGCAACAGGCGCAACTGGTCGGCCTGTCGTTCGCCGTGCAGGCCAACGAAGCGGCGTATATCCCGCTGACCCACTCTTACATCGGCGTGCCTGAGCAACTGGATCGCGATACCGTGCTGCGCGCACTGAAACCGATTCTGGAAGACCCGACCAAACTCAAGGTCGGCCAGCATGCCAAGTTTGACATGAACATCCTGGCCAACTGCGCCATTGGTGGCGACCAGAACGAAGGCATCACTGTGCGCGGCATTGCCTTCGACACGATGCTTGAGTCCTACGTGCTCAACTCCACCGCCACCCGCCATGACATGGACAGCCTCGCGCAGAAGTACCTGGATCACACCACCGTGAGCTTCCAGGACATCGCCGGCAAAGGTGCCAAGCAGCTGACTTTCGACCAGATTGCCTTGGAACAGGCCGGGCCGTATGCCGCCGAAGACGCCGACATCACCTTGCGTCTGCATCAGACCCTGTTCGAAAAACTCAGCGCGATCCCGAGCCTGGCCAGCGTGCTGACCGACATCGAAATCCCGCTGGTACCGGTGCTCGCGCGCATCGAGCGCCAAGGCGCCTTCGTCGATGCCGAGTTGCTTGGCATCCAGAGCATCGAACTGGGCAACAAGATGGTCGCGCTGGAGCGCGAAGCGTTCGAGATCGCCGGGGAAGAATTCAACCTTGGCTCACCCAAGCAGCTCGGCGTGATTCTCTACGAGAAACTCGGCCTGCCGGTTCTGAAAAAAACCGCCAAGGGCCAACCGTCCACCGCTGAAGAAGTCTTGGCGAAACTGGCAGAAGATGATCACCGCTTGCCGAAAGTGCTGATGGAGCACCGTTCGATGAGCAAGCTGAAAAGCACTTACACCGATCGCCTGCCGGAGCAGATCAACCCGCGAACCGGGCGTATCCACACGTCTTACCATCAGGCTGTGGCATCCACCGGTCGGTTGTCCTCCAGCGATCCGAACCTGCAGAACATTCCGGTACGCACCGCTGAAGGCCGGCGCATCCGTCAGGCATTCGTTGCGCCAAAAGGCTACAAACTGCTGGCGGCGGACTATTCGCAGATCGAACTGCGGATCATGGCGCACCTGTCCAAGGACGAAGGCTTGATGAACGCCTTCCGCAATAACCTCGACGTCCACACTGCCACCGCTGCCGAAGTGTTCAAGGTCGAACTCAACGAAGTGACTTCCGACCAGCGCCGTGGCGCCAAGGCGATCAACTTCGGCCTGATCTACGGCATGGGCGCGCAGAAGCTGGGCAAGGACATTGGCGTCGACACCAAGACCGCTAAAGCCTACATCGACACCTACTTCGCTCGTTACCCGGGCGTTCGCGAGTACATGGATCGCACCCGTGCGCAGGCGGCAGACCAAGGTTACGTGGAAACGTTTTTCGGGCGTCGCCTGTACCTGCCGGAAATCAACTCGAACAAGCCGCAGGAGCGCGCCGCCGCCGAACGCACGGCGATCAACGCGCCGATGCAGGGAACGGCCGCGGACATCATCAAGAAAGCCATGGTGGCGGTGGACAACTGGCTCGCGACTTCCGGGCTGGACGCCAAAGTCATTCTGCAGGTACACGATGAACTGGTACTGGAGGTTCGCGAGGATCTGGTCGAGCAGGTCAGCAGCGAGATTCGTCTGCACATGAGCGAAGCGGCGAAGCTGGATGTGCCGTTGCTGGTCGAAGTGGGTGTGGGCAACAATTGGGATGAGGCTCACTGAGCCATTTGACGATGGTCTTGCCGCGACACAACGTCGCGGCAGCGCCGGTAAACCTGCTTATTTCGAAAAGCGCTTGGGACTATTCCAAAGCTTTTTGAAAAAAATCTGAACTAATCTGGCAGACCACTACTCAGAGTTACTGAATGGCTGGTGAAGCCCTTCGATGCTCCTATGTTGTGTTAAGTGTTGGCAGATATCTGAACCCCGCCCTAGCGGTTCGGAACTTAAACCCCGGAATTTCTCCCTCCCCAATGAAATCCGGGGCTTTTTTTGCCCGCGATTTACTCAGCAGGCAGTTCTCCAAGCAATTCCGAGCCCTTGTCAGCCAGTTCCATCCAGCTTGCCAGTACAGTGTAGGCCTCTTCCAGGCCCATGCGTTTCGGCGCGGAAAATAGCTGGATCGTCACAAGATCGCCCCAACCTTTGCGAATTTCCGACTGCACCTTGAGCAGCGTGTTCTTGGCTGCGCCATAAGTCAGCTTGTCGGCCTTGGTCAGCAGAATGTGCATCGGCATACCGGCGGCAACGGCCCAGTCGAGCATCAGCAGGTCGAAGTCGGTCATTGGATGACGGATGTCCATCATCAGAATCAAACCCTTCAAACTCTCACGGCCACCGAGGTAAGCCTCAAGGTGACGCTGCCAGTGCATCTTCAGCGGGATCGGTACTTTTGCATAACCGTAGCCCGGCAGGTCGACCAGACGCCGATCATCGTCTAGCTTGAAGAAGTTCAACAGCTGTGTGCGACCCGGGGTTTTCGAGGTGCGCGCCAGGCTGGCGTGAGTCAGGGTGTTCAGGGCGCTGGATTTGCCGGCGTTGGAACGCCCGGCAAACGCCACTTCGAAGCCTTCGTCGTCAGGGCATTGATCGACTTTGGCGGCACTGAGCATGAACGTGGACTGTTGGCACAGGCCGAGGATGGGATTCTTGAGTTGCATGGGATTTCCGATGTGGGCGGCGCCGGGATTGGGCGCGGAACGCGGTGTCGCTTCCGTTTCAGTGACGCCAGTATATAATGCCGCAGATTTTGTGTGTGCTTTGTCCCAGCGTAGGATGAAGTACACGAGAGCGACGGACCTTGATTGCGCATTAGAACGCAGAACGCTCTCAACCCTGAAAAGGTCGTTTCAATGGCTGCTGGCTGCCGGACTCTTGATGCCGCTTTACAGCGCACAGGCTACACAGGATCCGGAAGCCGTGTACAACCGTGTTTGTAGTGCCTGTCATTCCGGCCAACTGCCCTTGGCGCCCAAAAGAGGCGATCAGGCAGCCTGGACGCCGAGGTTGGCGAAAGGTATGGAGACGCTGGTGCAACACGTGACCCAGGGTTTCAAGGCGATGCCGCCGCGTGGTTTGTGCATGGACTGCAGTGCCGAGGATTACCAGGCCATCATCCTTTGGATGAGCGAGTAAACCCGGTCCATAACTCTTAACCCTTAGCCGTAGTTGGATTAGCTGATGAACAAATTGATCGTGAGTCTGCTGTTGACCGTGGGAATCTCAGGTTTCGCCCATGCTGCAGGTGATGCCGCAGCAGGCCAGGCAAAAGTCGCCGTTTGCGGAGCCTGCCATGGCCCGGACGGCAACAGCATGGCGCCAAACTTTCCAAAACTGGCCGGCCAGGGTGAACGCTACCTGACCAAGCAACTGCACGACATCAAGTCGGGCAAACGTGTCGTTCTGGAAATGACCGGCCTGCTGACCAACCTGAGCGATCAGGATCTGGCCGACATGGCCGCGTACTTCGCCAGCCAGAAAGGCTCCGTTGGCGCAGCCGATCCCAAGCTCGTCGCGCGCGGTGAAGCGCTGTTCCGAGGCGGCAATCTGGCCAAGGGCCTGCCCGCCTGCACCGGTTGCCATTCGCCGAACGGTGCCGGTAACGCCGCTGCCGGCTTCCCGCATCTGGGTGGCCAACACGCCTCGTACATCGCCAAGCAGTTGACCGACTTCCGCAAGGAAGAAGGCGGACGCACCAACGACGGCGACACGATGACCATGCAGACCATCGCCAAACGCCTGAGCGACGAAGACATCGCCGCGGTCTCCAGCTACATTCAAGGCCTGCACTAAGACCGACGGATCGAGCGTGGCGCGTGCGGTAAAGCGCCGGCAATGTTAACGCTCGATTAATCCGTCGCAGCAAGTATAAAAAGGGTGGCTTTGGCCGCCCTTTTTTGTGGCCGCTGCCGTTACACTACAGAACTCATGCCCGCCAGGACCTGTCTGAAAACAGGTCGCGCGAGGCGACCAAAATTGTCCAGGAGTAAAGCATGCGTAATCTGATCATCAGCGCCGCCCTCGTCGCTGCCAGCCTGTTCGGCGTGACCGCTCAAGCCGCCGAAGCCCCTGCCGCTCCTTACGTGGAATTGACCAACCCGGTACCGGTTGCAGTGCCTGGCAAGATCGAAGTGGTCGAGTTGTTCTGGTATGGCTGCCCGCACTGCTACTCGTTTGAGCCAGTGATCAATCCGTGGGTTGAAAAACTGCCGTCCGACGTCAACTTCGTGCGTATTCCAGCCATGTTCGGCGGCCCATGGGACGCTCACGGCCAGATGTTCCTGACGCTGGAAGCAATGGGTGTCGAACACAAGGTTCACAGCGCCGTGTTTGAAGCGATCCAGAAACAACACAAGAAGCTGACCGACAAGAACGACATGGCTGACTTCCTCGCCACCCAAGGCGTGGACAAAGACAAGTTCCTCGCCACCTTTGACTCTTTCGCCATCAAAGGCCAGATCGTCAAGGCTCGTGAACTGGCCAAGAAGTATGAAATCACTGGCGTTCCAACCATGATCGTCAACGGTAAATACCGCTTCGACATCGGCTCCGCCGGCGGTGCAGAACAGGCTCTGCAACTGGCTGACCAACTGGTTGCCAAAGAGCGAGCGACCAACAAGGCCGCTGCCAACTAAGCGCGGCAACCGCCATGCGTCGCTGGAAGACCGAACGCATCGTTGGCCTGCATGATCCGCAGGTCAACGAGCATCACCTGGCGTCCACAGGCCTGCCAGCGGATCAGCGTCTGCGCTTGCTCAGTTTCAATATCCAGGTCGGTATCAGCACCGAGCGCTATCGGCATTACCTGACCCGCAGCTGGCAGCATCTGCTGCCGCACAACGGGCGCTCGGGCAACCTGCAAAAAATTGGTGACCTGCTCGGCGACTTCGACCTGGTCGCCTTGCAGGAAGCCGACGGCGGTAGCCTGCGCTCAGGCTACGTCAATCAAGTCGAACACTTGGCCCACCTCGGCGCCTTCCCCTACTGGTATCAACAACTCAATCGCAACCTCGGCCGACTGGCCCAGCACAGCAATGGCGTGCTCAGTCGTCTCAAGCCGTGGGCGATCGAGGATCACCCGCTGCCCGGCCCGAAAGGTCGCGGCGCGATCCTGCTGCGCTTCGGCGAAGGTCCGGAAGCACTGGTGGTGGTGATGATGCATCTGGCCCTTGGCGCGAGAACTCGCAGCCTGCAACTGGCCTATATTCGCGATCTGATCGGTGGCTATAAACATCAGATATTGATGGGCGACATGAACACCCATGCCAGCGATCTGCTACAACATTCACCGTTACGCGATCTCGGTCTGCTGGCCCCGCAGGTGGAAGCGACATTCCCCAGCTGGCGTCCTCAGCGTTGCCTTGATCATATTTTGCTCAGCCCGACCCTGACCCTGGAAAAGGTCGAAGTGCTGGCACAACCCATTTCCGATCACCTGCCGGTCGCGGTAGAGATTCGTCTGCCGGGTTCGCTCACGGCCGATGCATTGCCCGCGTTGAGTCCTGCCCCTCGCGGAACCCCTGAATGAGCGACGACGCCCAGCGCTGGAAAGAGAAGTACCTCAAAAGTATCGAACAACAGGAAAAGCTGGAGCGTCGATGGGACGCGCGTCTCGACTTGCTGCGTCGAGGCCTGGTGCGTAGCACCTTGGCGGCCGAAGGCACCGACAAAGTCGTTGATCAATGCATGAAAGAGATGCGCGACGTGGTGCGCACCGACGATATGGACGCCGGGCTCGCCGCCCTGTTGCCACGTCTGGAAAAAGCCGTGCTCGACTCCGAGCAGCGTCGCGAGACTCGAATCGATCAGGTCAGCAGCGCACTGACTTCCCTGGTGACGCAGTTGCAGGCGTTGCCACTGCCGCGGGAAGTCGCCCAGCCGCTGAAGAAGTTCGCCAAACAACTGGATGGGCGGGTCGGTCAGGCACGGGAAATGCCGCTGCTGTTGAGTGAACTCAGCAGTTTGCAGGGCAAGGCCCTGAGTCAGTTGGAGACACCGCCAGAACCGGGGCGTCCGGGGTTATTGCAGCGCCTGTTTGGTAGCCGTGATAACGAGGAGGCACCTACACCTACACCTACACCTACACCTACACCTACACCTGCTGTGCGCGAGCACGTTGCCGTTGTCGAACAGCCGCACATCGCTGCTGCGCCTGAATCCGAGCCGGTGCAGGTCGCCCCCGCCGTCGTCGCTGAACCGGCAATGGCCAATCCTGTTATCAAGGAATCTGCGCCAATCGCAGCAGTAGAGGCGCCTGCGGCCCCCGCTCAGCCGGAACCGGAAGTGGTTGCCTTTGTTCCGCCAACCGTCGCTTCTGAAGCGACCACGGCGACTGAAGTGGAAGCTTTCACGCCAGAGCCTGAAAACGTTATCGCTCCCGTTCCTGCTCCGACACCAGACACACCCGTCACCTTCAATCCCGACGAATTGATTCACCCCGGCGACCCAGCACCGCTGCTCCTCGACAGCCTGCCACTGCCCGAACCCATCGCTCAGGCATTGGCCGCCATCGACCCGGAGCAATCCGAGCAAGACATCCTCTTCGCCTTGCCGGATTCCCCGGAGCCGTCCTACAGCTCCGTGGCCAAACACATCGAAGACACGTTGATCGGCCTGCTCGACGACCTGACCCTGCCCGAGCGCCACCGTCCACAAGCCGAGGCAATGCGCGACCGGCTCAAACATGGTTTGAACTGGTACGAACTGATTCCGATCCTCGACGATCTCGCCACATTGATGCTGGCCATCACCGACAGCGGCCAGCACGAATTCGAAGCCTACTTGCAACAGCTCAACGAACGTCTTGAAGCGTTCCAGAGCAACCTGCAAGCCGCCAGCGAAGGCCACGCCGACAACAGCTCGGCAGCGCGGGCCATGGACACGCAGATCCGTGAGCAAGTCGACGGTTTGCAGACCAGCGTGCAGGAAGCGGCGGATCTGGACGATCTCAAGCAAGTGCTGGAGAACCATCTGGAAGGCTTGCTCGGCACCATGGATCAACACCAGAAGCAACGCGATGCCCGTGAGCAGGAGGTGGCGGCGCGCCTCAAAGGCCTGTCCGAGCGCGTGGCGCACATGGAGCAAGAAGCCCAGGGCTTCCGCGAGCACCTTGAAGAACAACGCCAGAAAGCCCTGATCGACCCGCTCACCGGCCTGCCCAACCGCGCAGCGTGGAGTGAACGCCTTGAGCATGAAATCAAGCAATGGCAGCAACACGGCAACACCTTGAGCTTGGCAATGCTCGACCTTGATCACTTCAAACGCATTAATGACAACTACGGCCACCTGGCCGGCGACAAGGTGCTGAAGATCATCGCCACCGTGCTGCGCAAACGCCTGCGCGGTTCCGATTTCATTGCCCGTTTCGGCGGCGAAGAGTTCGTTCTGCTATTGCCGGCCACCCCGCCAGCGGTCGGCGCGAAGCTGCTGGAAACCCTGCGCGCGGCGATCGAGGCGTGCCCGTTCCACTTCAAGGGCGAGCGGGTGACGATCACCATTTCCATGGGCCTGGCATCGTTCAAGGCGGGAGAACACAGCGATCTGGTGCTTAAAAGAGCTGATCAGGCGCTGTACAGGGCTAAAAACGCAGGACGCAATCGGGTTGAACTGGGCTGAGCAAATTGTTCCATTTTGTTTAAATCCACACGCTGACCGTCTCGACGCAAGGCAGTACGTTACACTGTTGCATTATTGTCTTTTGCGTACTGCCTTCTGCCATGAAATTCTTTGCCTTCCTCGCGTCTCTTCTCGTTCTGGCCGGTTGCGCCAGCGGTCCGCGTTATGACACCAGCCATCCTTCAGCCAATTACGACAGCCGTATCCAGTTCGTGGTCGTGCATTACACCTCGACTTCGCTGGAGCGTTCGCTGCAGCTACTGACCCATGGCGAAGTCAGCAGCCATTACCTGATCGGCGACGACAAAAGCGCCACCGTTTACAAGCTGATGGATGAAAACCAGCGCGCCTGGCACGCCGGCGAAAGCCAGTGGCAGGGCCGCACCTGGTTGAACTCCAGCTCGATCGGCATCGAAATCGTCAACCCCGGTTTCAAGGACACCCCGACCGGGCGCCTCTGGTATCCCTACAGCGAAGCGCAGATTCAGGCGCTG
Organism: Pseudomonas sp. Irchel 3E19; assembly: GCF_900187585.1. Classification (NCBI taxonomy): domain Bacteria; kingdom Pseudomonadati; phylum Pseudomonadota; class Gammaproteobacteria; order Pseudomonadales; family Pseudomonadaceae; genus Pseudomonas; species Pseudomonas sp. Irchel 3E19. The sequence continues at coordinate 15,178 of NZ_FYDT01000031.1, read as the reverse complement.
ATCGTCCTGCTCAAGGACATCAGCAAGCGCAACGGCATCAGCCCACGGCACATCATCGGTCACAGCGACATCGCTCCATTGCGCAAGCTTGATCCGGGCCCGTTGTTCCCGTGGAAGCGTCTCGCCGCTGAAGGCTTGGGTGTCTGGCCCAACGAGCAAGCCGTGGCTCGCCAGCAAGCGCTGTTCGACAGCGGTGAACTACCGAGCATCGGCTGGTTCCAGGCGCAGTTGTCGCACCTGGGCTATGACACACCGCAGACCGGCGAGCTGGACGTCGCCACGCGCCATGTCCTTGCGGCATTCCAGATGCACTTTCGCCCGACCCGCTTCGACGGCACGCCAGATGCGCAAACGGCGGCGTTGTTGCTGGTGCTCAATCAGACAAAATAATGACGCCCGCCCGACGGTCAGGGCGATTTTGTAATCAGCAGCTATAACTCATTGGTAATTCTTCGGATATTCCATGATGGTTGCTACCCGAGCGACGCTGCGTAGCTGGTTTTATCGCCCCTTGTTTTTGGCGATGATCACGGCTGTCCTCAGTGCAAGCCTGCTGATCGCTGGCGCAATGTTTTTCGCGATGCGTCAGGTCGAGCAAAGTGAAAGTCAGGTCATGAACGCCCAAGGTGAGCGTTTCCTCGCCCGCCTTGAACAATTGTTCGGCCAGTTGCGCGAAAGTCTCGACGACCTCGAAGCCCAGCCGCTGCGCAGTTGCGATGACGAAATGATCGCCACGCTGCAGCAAGTCACCTTCAACTATCGCTTTGTCTACGAAGCCGCCTACATGGACGCTTCACGGATCTGCTCCAACCGTCCGCGTCAGGAAGGCCTGTCGGTTGTTCGCGCGCCGGATATCAAAGGCCCGACCTACAGCTATTGGCTGAACACCACCACCGAACCCGACGAAAACCGCGCCGCACTGATGCTCGGTCGCGGCAATTTTCGCGTGGCCACCTCGCGCGGGCATTTGACCGACATGGTCGACCTGTCGCCCGGCAGCAGCCTGCTGGTGGTGTTGGATCATGGCACCCGAGCGATTCCAGTGCTCGGCATGGCGCAGACATGGCCACCCCGCGAGCACTGGCCCCCAAAAAGCCGCGATGCCCTGCAAGTCACCCAGACCCGACTGATCTACCGGATGCCCACCGACAACCCGGAATATCAACTGGTGCTGATCACACCGCGTACCGGCATGCACATCCCGGCTATCTGGTGGTGGATGGTGCCCGCCTGTCTGTTGCTTGGCGCGTTCGTCGGCTTCTTCGTGTTTTTGCTGGTGCGCCAGCGTCAGTCACTGGACACCGAACTGCACGGTGCCATCCGCCGTGGCGAGTTGCAGGTGCTCTATCAACCGATCTTCGACCTCGACACTCGCAACTGTGTAGGTGCCGAGGCCCTGCTGCGCTGGCGCCGTCCGGACGGCACGCTGACCAGCCCTGATCTGTTTATTCCGCTGGCGGAAAACACCGGGCTGATCCGGCAGATGACCGACTTCGTTCTTCAGCGCCTGCTGGAGCAGTTGGGACCGGTGCTGCGCGCCAACCCGCAGCTATATATCTCGGTCAACCTGGCTGCCTGCGACGTGATGGTGCCGCGCATCGGCCAGGTCATGGCACGACTGCTGACCCTGCACCGGGTCGCGGCGCGGCAGATTGCCTTTGAAGTCACTGAACGCGGATTGATTGATGTGGTGGTGGCGCGGGAAAACCTGCAAGCCTTGCGCGATGTCGGCCATCAGGTACTTATCGACGATTTCGGAACCGGCTATTGCAGCCTCGCTTACCTGCAAACGCTGCCGGTGGACTGCCTGAAAATCGACAAGGCATTCATCGACGCCCTCGGCCATGACGCCGCCAGCAGTGGCGTCGCGCCGCACATCATTCACATGGCGCAAGCATTGGACTTGAAGGTGATTGCCGAAGGGATCGAGCTTGAGTCGCAAGCCGTCCTGCTCAGCAGTGAAGGCGTGAAATTCGGCCAGGGCTGGCTGTTCGCCCATGCCCTGAGCGCGGTGCAGTTCATTGAGCTGATTACTCGCGGGCGCCGCCTCGCAGGGCGACGCATGGATGACGAGGCCTAAACGGCAAGCGCCATATAAAACTGCGTCCCCTGCCCCGGCCGCGAATAAACACCCATCCGCCCACCATGCAGCTGGACGATTTCTTTGCACAGTGCCAAGCCAAGCCCCGCGCCGCCCTTCTTGCGTCCGACCTGCACAAACGGCTCGAAAATCCGCCCTTGCTGGCCATAAGCAATGCCTTCGCCGTTGTCTTCGACGCTGATGATCACGCGCTCGCCATGGCGACGCGCCTGCAAGCGGATCTGGCCGTCGCGGGCGGTATGACGCAAGGCGTTATCGATCAGGTTGTCGAGCACCCGCTCCAATTGCGCCTGGTCCGCCTGCAAACGCGGTAGCGACCCCTGCACTTCTACCGTCAAGGCGATGCCCTTCTCGGCCGCCGCATCGGCAAAGCGCGATTGTGCCTGCTCCAGTAAGTCCTCGATGGAACACGGCGCCAGTGTCAGCTTCTGCAAGCCGTTTTGGTAACGTGAAAAGTTGAGCAAGTCGTTGATCAGCTGCATCAGGCGCTGCATTTCTTCGTTCACGGTGTCGAGCAAGTCGGCCTCGCGGGAGTCCGCTGGAAACTTCGCCCGCTCACGGAACAGGCCGAACGCCATGTGCATGCCGGTGACCGGCGTGCGCAGCTCATGGGAGGCCCGTAGCACGAACTCGCTGCGGACCCGTTCGAAGGCTCGCTGTTCGGTGACGTCGTGCAGCACCATCACCGCGCCAAGGATATGCCCCTGGGTGTGGCTGACCGGGGTCAGGCTGTAAGTCAGCAGGCGTGATTCGCCGTCGACTTCGATGCTCAAATCCTCCGGCGCCCGCTCCAGAGTGCCGCCGCGCAACACCAGTTGCAGTTGCGCATCCAGTTCCGGCCGCCCGAGCGCGCAGCCAAGGCCTTGGCCGAGACGATCATCTTCCCAACCCAGCTGGCGCTGCGCGACCGGGTTGAGGTGTTCCAGATGGCCCTGACGATCAATCATCAGCAGGCCGTCGTCGATGCTGTCGAGCACGGCCTGCAAGCGTTGCTGCCCGGCCAGCAGCTCATCGACGTTGGTCGCCTGATGCTCGCGCAGCGCTTCGGCCATCAGCCCGAAACGCTTGGTCAGCAGGTTCATTTCCATCGCCGAAGAAATCGGCAGCGTCACTTCAAAATTGCCTTGGCCGATATTGTCCGCCGCCCGCGCAAGCGCCTCGATCGGTGCGCCAAAACGCCGGGCAATGCCTTGGGCCGTGACAAACCCGATGATCAACACCGCCAACCCCACCAGTCCAAGCAGGCCGGCGATCAGCAGCGCCCGGTCGCGCGTATCACGCTGAACTGCGTTGATGTTGTCCAGCGCATGCTTGTGCTCGGCGATCAACCCGTTGCGCAGAGTATTGAAGCGCTCGCGGAATTGCGCATTGCTCATCATCGTCTTGGCCGGATCATGGGACAGATCGAACGCATTCAGGAAGCTCAGGTAATCCGCCTTGGCCCGACTGAAACCGTACAGTCGACCATCACCCGCCTGTTCCTGCGCGATGCCTTCGTCGAGTAACTGGAAGTAATGCTGTTTAGACGCTTCGAACGCGACCGGATCAGGCTTTTCCGCCAGCATGATGATCAGTTGATCACCCAGCGTCTGCCGCAGCTTGAGACCCAGATCAAGGGTGGCGAAGTTGCTGCGTACCCGATCTTCCTGGGTTCCGGCCATCTGCATCACACTGACCAACCCGAGCAACAGCCCGAGCAAGGCCACCGTGATCAGTGCGGAAATACTCAGGAACAACCGGGTCCGCAACTTCATAGCCAGTTTCATCGTCGGGCACTCACAGGTTGTACTGCTTGCGCTTGCGATACAGGGTCGAGGCGTCGATGCCCAGGGTTTTTGCCGCTTGATCCAAGGTGCCGGCGGTGGCCAGAACTGCGCCAATATGGGCCTTTTCCAGCTCATCCAGGCTCAGTGCCGCACCGACTCGAGGGGCGTTGTTGGCCGGTTGTTCGGCCATGCCGAGGTGACTGATTTCCACGCGCTCCTGCGGGCAGATGATGCTCGCCCTTTCAACCACGTTGCGCAGTTCGCGGATGTTACCCGGCCAGCGATAGCCCAGCAGCGCCTCGCGGGCCTCGTCGCTGAAGCCGCGCGCCGGACGCGCGTACTCTTTGACGAAGCGGGCAAGAAAGCGATCGGCCAGAGTCAGGATGTCTTCGCTGCGCTCGCGCAACGGCGGCAAGTGCAAGGTGATGACGTTCAGGCGATACAACAGGTCTTCACGGAAACGACCGTCGCGCACCATGTCCTCAAGATTGAGGTTGGTCGCCGCCAGAATACGCACATCGGCGCGGCGGGTGACCGGATCCCCTACCCGTTCGTATTCCTTGTCCTGAATGAAGCGCAACAACTTGGGTTGCAATGTCAGGGGAAAATCGCCGATCTCGTCGAGAAACAGCGTGCCGCCGTCGGCCTGATTGACGCGACCCAAGGTACTTTCGCTGGCACCGGTGAACGCACCGCGACTGTGACCGAACAATTCGCTTTCCATCAGTTCAGCGGTCAGCGACGGGCAGTTGATGGTCACGCAGGATTTTTTCTCGCGCTTGCTCCAGCCGTGAATTGCCCGGGCCAGTTCACCTTTACCGGTGCCGGACTCACCCAGAATAAGGATGTTGGCGTCGGTGCCCGCCACTTGCCGCGCAGTTTCCAGCACCACTTTCATCGCGGGGCTATGGGAATCGAGGCCGTCCTTCGGCTTGCGGATCTCACCTTCGAGGGCTTCAAGACGCGCCGAGAGCTGACGTACTTCCAGTTGTTTGGCAGTCGCCAGACGCAACTGATCCGGGCTGCACGGTTTGACCAGATAGTCGGCGGCGCCGGCCTGGATCGCATCTACGGCGGTATCGACCGCCGAATGCGCGGTGACGATCACCACGCGCATCCATGGCGCCTGAATGCGCATTTGCGCCAGGACATCGAGGCCGTTGTCTTCGCCCAGACGCAGATCCAGAAAGCAAAGATCGAACACCTGCCGTTGCAACAATGCGTCGGCCTGAGCCGCACTGTTGGCGGTGGCCACCGTATAGCCCTCGTCTTCGAGGCAGTAACGGAAGGTTCGCAGGATGGCGGATTCATCATCCACCAGCAGAATGCGGCCTTGGTGCTCAGTGGCAGATTCCATTTTTCCTACGCTCCATAGTGATTGGTCTTGGGTTAGTCCCGGAAAAATCGGGCAAGTTGCATGGTTGATTCTGAACGATGCCAGCCATAGGAGGGTAGCTCTCTCCTGCCTTAACGGCTAATTCACTGATTTTGTTGATTTTTTAAACAATCGCCGATTTGCAGGGCATTCCCTGCGTACATTTCTGACATCCGCGCCCTGCTCTCAATTCCATAAGAATGAAATCTCCTACGAAATAATCGTGCATTGCGCACGATCGGAGATGACCCATCGTGCAGGATGCGTCGCGAATTATTTTTTACCATATTGTAACTATTTGATTTTATTGAATATTTTTCAAATAAAAAACTGGCATGCAGGCTGCAATACCTCATTCATCCCGGGCAGATCAGAACTGCCCCAACCGAATAAGAGAGTGAGGAACCCAGGATGACTCGCCAACGTGCCGCCCAAGTGCGTATCTCGCCACTGCATATCCAGCAAGGCCTGTTCGGCGTACTTGCGCTGTTGATCACCCTGATCGCTTGCCAGCAATACCTGAGCTGGGAAAACAGCCAGAAGCCTGAGCCGCTGATCTCGATCCAGCACAGCACGCAAAAGCACTTCAGCGCGGTTAGCAACAGCCAGGCCGAGAGCGTCTCCATGCGCATGATGGATGTCGATCAGGCGCAACCACTGGATCAAATGCCACGTGAAGAACGCTGGGTTTTTTAATTGATTGAACAGATTCAGGCGCTATGCGTCGAAAAACGTAACACCCCTAAATAAAGAAGTAAGGAGAATCACCATGTTGAGCTGGGCAATTACATTCTTGATCATTGCCATCATTGCTGCAGTATTGGGCTTCGGTGGTATCGCGGGCACCGCCACGGGTATCGCCAAGATTCTCTTTGTCGTGTTCCTGGTGATGTTCATCGCTTCCTTCTTCTTTGGCCGTCGCGGCCGAGGTTAACGATGAGTGCGTTAAAGACTCTGGCAGCCGCCCTGCTTCTGGGCGGTAGTGCCATGGCGATGGCGGCCAACGATGGCCAGACGCGGGTCAACGAACTGCTGAGTTCCGATCCGCAATACAGGGAAACCTGGGAAGGCGTGGTGAAGAAGGAAGAGCGCCTGCCGGAATGGGTGATGAACCTGTCCGGGACGCCTGACCAACAAATGAATGCCGTGACTGAAGACGGCGACAAGTATCTGGTCGGCCCACTCTGCGAAAGCGCAGACAAATGCCTGAACCACCGCTTGATCGTCGCCTTCAGCTTCGACAAGAAAGATGCTTACGCCATGCTCGTCGATGTCCCCGAAGGATTGCCGGCCGACAAGTCGCCAACGCGGCATGCCACCTACCGCTTCCTCGGCAAACCCGATCAGGGCATGCAGGATCTTTTGATGGAAACACTGAAAAAAGATCCGAACTGGTACTGATACAAGTTCGAACATCAGGGCAGCGCCCCGCTGCCCTCTATTGCGCCCGCCCGATAAAGGTCGGCGCATGACCAAGGGGCCGGGACGTTCTGACTGTTACAGGGTCGGAGTGACCTACGGGTACAGGGAGTGCCTGCGCGAGGGCCGGGTCAGGGTAAAAGCTGCGTCGCAAGTTCGCCGGCCCACTGTGGTTCGACGGACTTGCGCTGAGCTTTGAGCAACACAAAACATTGATCCAGAGCGTCCAGCTCATCTTTTTTATCGCCCACACTGCGCGCGAAAACATTACGCGGTGTTTCCTGGCGACCGTATATCGAGAAAGAGACCGTTTAAACAGTAGGACTTCTAGTCTCCAGATGTAGGCTTTTTCTCAAATTTTCCGACGAAAATTCTCGTTCAAAAAATAACCAACCTACGCTGAAATGGCCGGTTCACGGCACTTATGCCGGCTGAAATGTCACAATCGAACCGGTTGGGACGCCAGTTTCATTTAAAAAAGCTCATGCCGATTCGGCATAGGGTAGGCGTTTACGGCATTAGACGGCGCAACCTTGCATCGGAATAGTTGCGCCTTTTTTCGCCTGCCGAAGAGCCGTAAATACGCGCTTCGGGGCACCTTATACGGAGGCAGATGCACAGACTTTTCCGCTAAAAAGCGTTCCAGTTCCTGCATGTGCCTGAGTCAAACGCAAGTAAGGGTAAAGATAATGAAGAAGGCAAAAATCAGCCTCGCCTGGCAGATCCTCATCGGTCTGGTTTTAGGGATTGCAATTGGTGCGTTGCTCAACCACTTCAGTGCCGAAAAGGCCTGGTGGATCAGCAACGTCCTGCAACCGGCAGGCGATATCTTTATCCGTCTGATCAAGATGATCGTGATCCCGATCGTCATCTCCTCTCTGATCGTCGGCATTGCCGGCGTGGGCGACGCCAAGAAGCTGGGGCGTATCGGCCTGAAGACGATCATCTATTTCGAAATCGTCACCACCATCGCCATCGTTGTCGGCCTGCTGTTGGCCAACCTGTTCCATCCGGGCACCGGCATCGACATGAGCACCCTGGGCACGGTGGATATCTCCAAGTACCAGGCGACCGCCGCCGAAGTACAGCATGAACACGCGTTCATCGAGACCATCCTCAACCTGATCCCGTCGAACATCTTCGCGGCCATGGCTCGCGGCGAAATGCTGCCGATCATCTTCTTCTCCGTACTGTTCGGTCTCGGCCTGTCGAGCCTGCAGTCGGACCTGCGCGAACCGCTGGTGAAGATGTTCCAGGGCGTTTCGGAAAGCATGTTCAAAGTCACCCACATGATCATGAACTACGCCCCGATCGGCGTATTCGCACTGATCGCGGTGACCGTCGCCAACTTCGGCTTCGCCTCCCTGCTGCCGCTGGCCAAACTGGTGATCCTGGTTTACGTCGCCATCGCCTTTTTCGCCTTCGTCGTACTGGGCCTGATTGCCAAGCTGTTCGGCTTCTCGGTACTCAAGCTGATGCGCATCTTCAAGGATGAGCTGGTGCTGGCCTACTCCACTGCCTCGTCGGAAACCGTGCTGCCGCGCGTGATCGAGAAGATGGAAGCCTACGGCGCGCCGAAAGCCATTTGCAGCTTCGTGGTACCGACCGGCTACTCGTTCAACCTCGACGGTTCGACCCTGTACCAGTCCATCGCGGCGATCTTCATTGCCCAGCTGTACGGCATCGACCTGTCGATCAGCCAGCAACTGCTGCTGGTGCTGACCCTGATGGTCACCTCCAAAGGCATCGCCGGCGTACCGGGCGTGTCCTTCGTGGTGCTGCTGGCCACCTTGGGCAGCGTCGGTATTCCGCTGGAAGGTCTGGCGTTCATCGCCGGTGTCGACCGCATCATGGACATGGCCCGTACGGCACTGAACGTGATCGGCAACGCCCTGGCCGTGCTGGTTATCGCGCGCTGGGAAGGCATGTACGACGATGCCAAGGGCGAGCGCTACTGGAACTCCCTGCCGCACTGGCGCAGCAAGGAAAAACTGCCGGCTGGCGAGATTTCCAAGAACTGATTGCTGAACATTGTGGGGATTGGCTTCTTGTGGGGGTGGGCTTGCTCACGAATGCGGAGTGTCAGTCAGCACAGATGTTTCTGACAGGACGACTTCGCGAGCAAGCCCGCTCCCACCGGGGATTTGAGTCAGAGCCAAGCATTCATTGTCCCCGCAAGTGATGTACACACGAACCCCGGAGAAATCCGGGGTTTGTCGTTTCTGGCGACCCCGCTATCATTCGCCGCATCTTCCGGGGGATTTGACTGATGCTTAATGGCCTGTGGCTTGGCTTCTTCGTTGTGGCAGCAATATCTGCGCTGGTGCAGTGGCTGGTCGGCGGTAACGCCGGGATCTTCGCGGCGATGGTGGAAAGCATTTTTGCCATGGCCAAGCTCTCGGTCGAGGTCATGGTGCTGCTGTTCGGCACTCTGACCCTGTGGCTGGGCTTTTTACGTATTGCCGAGAAGGCCGGCATCGTCGAATGGCTGGCCAAGGTATTGGGGCCGCTGTTTCTGCGGCTGATGCCGGAAGTCCCACCCGGTCACCCGGCCCTTGGCCTGATCACCCTGAACTTCGCCGCCAATGGCCTGGGCCTGGACAACGCCGCGACACCTATCGGCCTGAAAGCCATGAAGGCGTTGCAGGAACTCAACCCCAGCGCCACCATCGCCAGCAACGCACAAATCCTGTTCCTGGTGCTCAACGCGTCGTCCCTGACCCTGCTGCCGGTGACGATTTTCATGTACCGCGCCCAGCAAGGCGCGCCGGATCCGACCCTGGTATTCCTGCCGATCCTGCTGGCGACCAGTTGCTCGACCATCGTCGGCTTTCTCTCGGTGGCATTCATGCAGCGCCTGCGGATCTGGGATCCGGTGGTGCTGGCCTACCTGATTCCCGGCGCGCTGATGCTCGGGGGGTTCATGGCGCTGCTGGCGACAATGTCGGCCACGGCGCTGGCGGGGCTGTCGTCGATCCTCGGCAACCTCACGCTGTTCGGACTGATCATGCTGTTTCTACTGATCGGCGCCTTGCGCAAGGTGAAGGTTTACGAGGCCTTCGTCGAAGGCGCGAAGGAAGGTTTCGACGTCGCCAAAAACCTGCTGCCGTATCTGGTGGCGATGCTCTGTGCGGTTGGCGTCTTGCGTGCATCAGGGGCATTGGACTTCGGCCTCGAAGGCATTCGCCACCTGGTCGAGTGGGCCGGTTGGGATACACGATTTGTCGATGCGCTGCCGACCGCGATGGTCAAACCGTTCTCCGGCAGCGCCGCCCGGGCGATGTTGATTGAAACCATGCAGACGTCCGGCGTCGACAGCTTCCCGGCATTGGTCGCCGCGACAGTGCAGGGCAGTACCGAAACCACGTTCTATGTGTTGGCGGTGTATTTCGGCGCAGTGGGGATTCAGCGGGCGCGGCATGCGGTGGGTTGTGCGTTGTTGGCCGAGTTGGCGGGCGTGATTGGCGCGATTGGTGTGTGCTACTGGTTCTTCGGCTAACCACAGATCCAATGTGGGAGCGGGCTTGCTCGCGAATGCGGTTTATCAGTCAACATCAGTGCTGAATGACACACCGCATTCGCGAGCAAGCCCGCTCCCACAGGGTTTTGTGTAGGACTTAAGGTCGGGGTTGCGGGGAGAGTTTTTGGCCTTGTTCTACCGCCCAGGCCACAACCTTCGCGGTCAGGCGATCGCTGGCCTGGCCAAACCCGGCCACCACCGCCGGCACCTGAACATCGCTCAATGGCTGGCGCTCTTCAAAGCGGCGACTGGCGAGAATCCGCTGGTCATAACCACGTACCAAGAGCGCATCAACGCGCACTACGACGCTGGCCTGATTGCCCTGATATTCCGTCTGGAACGCCTGCAGATTCCCGCCCAACTCCAAATCCGCAGCAAAGTTGCTGTCGTCGGTACTGAGCAACGTCACCCGGCCATCACGCGCAAAGCCGTCCAGCAACCGATTACGCAGCAACACCGGCGCCGGATCGCTCCAGCGCGAAGCCTTGTAGCTGCTGATCACATCGCCCTGTGGAATCACCGCAATGCTCGGCCGGTTCAACGCTTCGCTGGCCTGCAACTTGTTCAGGCGCAGCGACCAAGGCTGAGTGGCCGCCGAACTGGCCGAGGCGGGTGCTTGCGCACTCGGCAAGCGATAAACGTCCGATCGCTCCGATTTGGGCAAGATCGAGCAGGCGCTGAGCACAGTGAAGCCGGCGGCGAAGAGGGCGAGGCGAGTCAGCTTCATGGCGTGAACTCCTTGTTCTTGTCACTGCCCAGCAGGTAACCGCTGGGGTTGGCCTCCAGGCGTTGGGAAATGGCACGCAGCGAGGTCAGGGTTTCGCGCAGTTCGCGGATCGCCGGGGCGAGGCCATTGAGGCCCTGCATGCCGTTGTCGAGGGAGTTCTGGTTCTTGCTCAGCAGGCCGTTAATGGTCGCGCTGCTCTGTTCCAGCGACTTCATGGCCTGTTCGGCACTGCCCAACGCCTGCTTGCCCTGATCGTTGATCAAGCCGTTGGCGTTGCGCATCAGCAACGAGGTCTGTTCGAGCATGCTGCCAGCCTGTTTGCCGACCGTCGCCAGTTGCTGCATGGCCTGTTTGATGTCGCCGCGCTGATCGTTGATGGTGCCGGTGGTCTGCTCCAGATGGGCGAGGGTTTTGCTCACGCGCTCGACGTTCTCGGCGGAGAACATTTGGTTGGCGTTCTGCAGCAGTGCGGTAATGCCGGTCATCAAATCGTTGGAGTCATTGAGCAACCGCGAAATAGGCGAGGGCGAGGCGACGATGGTCGGCAGGTTGCCGTCATGGCCACGCAACTTCGGGCTTTGCGGCGTGCCGCCGCTGAGCTGGATGATCGACGTCCCGGTGATCCCGGCCAGCGCCAGTTTGGCCTGGGTGTCTTCCTTGACCGGCGTGTCGCCGGCCAGTCGAATCCGCGCCAGCACGCGCCGAGGGTCTTTGGGATCAAGGCGCAGGTTGATCACATCACCGACCTTGATCCCGCTGTACTGCACCGGGCTGCCCTTGGACAGGCCACTGACCGCCTCGCTGAAGACAATCTCGTAATCCTTGAACTCGGTGTCGACGCTGGACTTGGCCAGGAACAGACCGAAGAGCAGGGCGCCGGCCACCACAATCACGGTGAACAGGCCAATCAATACATGATGCGCTCGGGTTTCCATGTCAGACCTCGTTAAGCGATTTGGCGGCGTCCAGCGCCGAGCGGCCGCGCGGGCCGTGGAAGTATTCGTGAATCCACGCGTCATCAGTTTCCGAAACGACATCGATGGGACCTGCGACCAACACTTTCTTCTGCGCCAGCACCGCCACGCGATCGGTGATGGTGTAGAGCGTGTCGAGGTCGTGGGTCACCAGAAACACGCTCAGGCCCAGCGCGTCGCGCAGGGTCAGGATCAGTTGATCGAACTGCGCCGCGCCAATCGGATCGAGGCCGGCAGTGGGTTCGTCAAGAAACAGAATGTCCGGATCCAGCGCCAAGGCCCGCGCCAGCGCGGCGCGTTTGATCATGCCCCCGGACAACGACGACGGGTATTTGTCCGCCGCCGACAGCGGCAACCCGGCCAGCGCCAGTTTGACCGCGGCCAGATGCTCGGCATCGTGGCGGCTCAGGCCGGCGTGTTCGATCAGCGGCAGGGCGACGTTTTCGGTCACGGTCAGCGACGAAAACAGCGCGCCTTTCTGGAACAATACGCCAAAGCGCCGTTCGACCAGTGAGCGCTCGTGCTCGGACAGGCTCGGCAGATTCTGGCCGAACACTTTGACGCTGCCTTCGCTGGGCCGGCGCAGGCCGACGATGCTGCGCAACAGCACCGATTTGCCGCTGCCGGAACCGCCGACCACGGCGAGGATTTCGCCTTTGTACAAATCCAGATCGAGGTTCTCGTGCACGCTCTGGCTGCCAAAGCGATTGCACAGGCCACGGACTTCGATCACCGCCTCGGCGGGCGCGCGGGGTAGACGACTCACCAGCCCATCTCCATGAAAAACAGCGCGGCCACCGCGTCGAGCACGATCACCACAAAAATCGACTGCACCACGGCGGAGGTGGTGTGGGCGCCGACCGATTCAGCGCTGCCGCTGACCTTGAAGCCTTCCAGACAACCAATCGCCGCGATCAGGAAGGCGAAGATCGGCGCTTTCACCAGCCCGACCAGAAAATGCTGAATGCCGATATCCGACTGCAGCAGCGACAGGAACATTGCCGGCGAGATATCCAGCGACACCGCGCAGACCACGCCACCGCCGACGATCCCCGAGAGCATCGCCAGAAACGTCAGCATCGGCAGCGCCACCAACATCGCCAGCACCCTTGGCACCACCAGCAGCTCCATGGGGTCGAGGCCAAGGGTGCGGATCGCGTCGATTTCTTCGTTGGCCTTCATCGAGCCGATCTGCGCGGTGAACGCACTGGCGGTACGGCCGGCCATCAGGATCGCCGTCAGCAACACGCCGAACTCACGCAGGAACGAGAAGCCCACCAGGTCCACGGTAAAAATCGTCGCGCCGAAACTGGCCAGCACCGTCGCGCCGAGAAACGCCACCACCGCGCCGACCAGAAAGGTCAGCAAGGCCACGATGGGCGCGGCGTCGAGGCCCGTCTGCTCAATGTGGGCGATCATCGGCGTGATGCGCCAGCGCTTGGGCCGCAACAGGTTACGGGCGATGGTTTCCAGAATCAGGCCGACGAAGCCGAGGAGCTGCAGGGTGTCTTGCCAGATCGTGTCGACGGCGCGGCCGATGCGCGTCAGCAGTTGCACGCTGACGCTGACTTCCGGCTCCTTGATTGGCACGCAGAAATCGGTCAACGACTGATACACGGTTTGCAGCAACGCGCGGTCGGCGGAGGACAAGGTGCAATCGGGATGTTCGGCGGATTTGCCGAGGCGTTCGGAGCCGAGCAGTTCCACCAGCAACGACGCGCCGGCGGTGTCGAGGGCGCCGAGGCCATTCAGATCAATCGGCGTGCTGGCGTCGTATTGGCCGTGGAGCTTTTCGCTCAGGCGTTTGAGCTCGGCGTAATGGGCGAGCGTCCAGTCCCCGCTGACCCGCAGGCGGGCAGGGGTGATCGACGTGTCCAACTGGGCACTGCCTGTCATTGAACTGCTGATCATAAGCTCCGTGCTTTTTGGCTGTTTACGCAGGCATACGTAATAGCACGAACCGGATTACTTTTCTTTGACCGCTGTGCTGTCCGTCACTTCAAAGCGCAGCACGCCGATCACCTGGCCATCCTCGGTCAGCACCCGCACCTGCCACTTGCCCGCCGGGTTGCCGGGGAAATTCTGCTTGTGCGTCCACGCCCGGTAGCCTTCCTTGCGCCCGCCATGGATGTCGAGGGCGATGCGATCGACCTCTTTGCCGTCGAACTGCCAGACGTGATAAATCCGCTCATCGAGGCCGCGCGGCGCGTTGATTGCGGTGTAGGCGTACAGCCCGCCGTTACGGATCTGCTCGGCACTGACCTCCTCGAGGCTGGCACCAGGGGTGCGATCCTGCAACTGGGTGCTGATTGCCACGTCGGTCATCCACAGCGTCGCCGGCGGCACCCACGAACGCAGCACCCAGCCGACGCCGCCGATGCCCACCGTGATGCACAGAATCGCCAGCGCGTTACGCACAGTGCGGATCGGGAAGATCGACGCCAGGCTCGGGAACGACAACACCACGGCGGTGCCCAGCGCCCATTTGAAACTCTGCGAGGTGGTCAGGTGCATGATCACCGGCAGCGCGGTGAGCAGGGCGGCGAACAGGGTCAGGGTGTGCAACGCGAGAAACGCCCAGCGTCGTGGCGCCAGCCATTTGTAATAGAGCGGGTCGACAATCGAGATCAGTGCGGCGATGCACAGCAGGCCAGTGAAAATCAGTTGGCCACTGTTCCAGGTGGTGGTGATGAAGAAGAACGGCAGGACAAAAAACAGGCTTTCCTGATGGATCATCTGCGTCGCGTAACGCAGCAGCGGCTGGGGGATTTCCCGTTTGAAGATCCGTGTGAACAGCTTGGTCAGGCTGTTTTCCAGCATCAGCCAGATCCAGCTCAGCAGCATGATCGTGGTGATCCAGCTCGCCAGCCCCTGTTGCCGGTCGACCAGGATGAAACTGCCGACCCCGGAGATGAAACCGCCAAGCGCAATGACCCCGGGATAGCGCTTCATCAGTTCGAGAATGCGCTGGATGATCTGGGGTATTTTTGGCATTTGGCGGTTCACAACAGTCGTAGGAAAAAACCTCGACAGAGTACCGCCGGCGGGGCGGTGTGGCGAGGCTGCCGGTCAGTAAATTCACCACTCACCTGTGGGAGCGAGCCTGCTCGCGAAGGCGGTGGGTCAGCCGACATTGTTGCCGACTGGCAATCCGTCTTCGCGAGCAGGCTCGCTTGTATGGTAGGACTTGAAGGGAGGAGGAGGGACAAGGCTCGATTCTGACTGTTGACGCAGCACAGACCGTGGGAGATTTCGCCCCTCCTCCTTTCACCCAAGCGCCGATAAAGAATGCATCT
>NZ_FYDT01000026.1:0-93856 GCF_900187585.1 Pseudomonas sp. Irchel 3E19 | reverse complement strand
CACTCGATGGGAATATTTTGAGTGAATGTGCTCAAGTCACAGAAGTTGAAAAGGTCGCCGAGGTCGAGCAAGTCCTGTTGAACAGACATAAAAAATCCGATGCCAGAGATCTGACATCGGATTTTCGGAGAAGCCCGGCGAGGATTCAAATGCTTAAGTGAACAGCATTACCGCACAGGGCGGGGTTCTCGTACTGCGCAAAATATGCCTTATGCGTGCAGGGTTTCTGCCGCGTAGAGGGTGTTTTCCAGCAGGCAGGCACGGGTCATCGGGCCGACGCCGCCCGGAACTGGAGTGATCCAGCCGGCGCGAGGCAGGGCGGTTTCGTACACGACGTCACCGACCAGTTTGCCGTCTTCCTGACGGTTGATGCCGACGTCGATCACGATCGCGCCTTCCTTGATCCACTCGCCTTTGACCAGGCCAGGCTTGCCGGCGGCCACGACCACCAGATCGGCGCGACCCACATGGCCAGCCAGATCCTTGGTGAAGCGGTGGGTGACTGTCACGGTGCAACCGGCCAGCAACAGTTCCATTGCCATTGGGCGACCAACGATGTTGGAGGCGCCAACGACAACGGCGTCCATCCCGTAAAGATCAGCGCCGGTGCTTTCCAGCAAGGTCATGATGCCTTTAGGGGTGCATGGGCGCAGCAGCGGAATACGCTGGGCCAGACGGCCGACGTTATAAGGGTGGAAGCCATCGACGTCTTTGTCCGGGCGGATACGCTCCAGCAGTTTGGAGGCGTCCAGGTGCTCGGGCAGTGGCAGTTGCAGCAGGATGCCGTCGATTGCCGGATCGTCGTTAAGACGATCGATCAGGTCGGTCAGCGCTTGCTGAGTGGTTTCGGAGGGCAGGTCGTAGGCTTGAGAGAGGAAACCGACCTCTTCACAGTCTTTACGCTTGTGCGAGACATAAACCTGAGAGGCAGGATCGCTGCCGACCAGGATCACCGCGAGGCCGGGAGTGCGCAGGCCTTGCTGGCGACGCTCGGCAACTCGTTTGGCGATCTGCTGGCGCAGGCTGGCGGCGATCGATTTGCCGTCGATTAGTTGTGCAGTCATTGCGCGTGATTAACCATCGAGAGGGGAAAAAAAGAGAACGCATTCTCGCATGTCAGGCGGTGAGGGCAAAGGCGCTTGGTCAGCAAATTCCCCTAACTCCTTTAATTAAATGAATTTTTTTCAAAAAGGATTTGACGACCTTGGGAGCGCTCTATACTATTCGTCGCACTTGTCGGGCACAGCCTAGCACTGGTTAAGAAGGTGAAGCGGAATTAAGGTTCTGCAACGCTGGAAAGCACTTAGTTTGTAGTCCTTTAAGAGTACAGATTAATAAGGCGCCCGTAGCTCAGCTGGATAGAGCATCCGCCTTCTAAGCGGATGGTCGCAGGTTCGAGTCCTGCCGGGTGCGCCATTAGGCAGCTTTGGCACAAGTAGCGCGATATGGTGGGCGTAGCTCAGTTGGTAGAGCACGGGATTGTGACTCCCGTTGTCGTGGGTTCGATCCCCATCGTCCACCCCATATTTCGAAAGGCGCCAGATGTAACAGTCTGGCGCCTTTGCTTTAAAAGCTTCATCTGCGGATGTGGTGGAATTGGTAGACACACTGGATTTAGGTTCCAGCGCCGCGAGGCGTAAGAGTTCGAGTCTCTTCATCCGCACCAATTAAAGCTTCATTCATGCCTTTTGGCCTGGTGGGGTTCAACAAAGAAGACATTTGGCTTTTTTGTTACGCAATATGGTGGGCGTAGCTCAGTTGGTAGAGCACGGGATTGTGACTCCCGTTGTCGTGGGTTCGATCCCCATCGTCCACCCCATATTTCGAAAGGCGCCAGATTTAACAGTCTGGCGCCTTTTTTGTTTTAGCGGTTTGGAAACCCGGTGATTACCGGTTTCAGGCTGCAGGGCAGGGCGTTTCGTCGTATTTATGTTGCTCGATGATGCTGTGCTGCTCGCCGGGCTTGCTTGCAAGGTCGGCCGTCAGGGAGTTATGGGTCATCTCTTCTATATATAGAAGAGATTGGCGCAGAGCCCTGGCGTGATTGGTTGTATTCGCCTGTGGGGCGCGACGCATCCGTGTGTCGGTCCTTATAAATTGCCTGCTGTTTTTTTACCCGTTTTCAGTAGGGTGACTTCTTGAGTTTGACCCACTAGAATGCATGCCCTTGATTCTGGGGTCGGAAACGGCCGGCTAACGTCTGTGCAACGAGGAATATCCATGCAAGTTTCTGTTGAAAATACTACTGCTCTCGAGCGCCGCATGAGCGTCACCGTGCCGGCTGAGCGCATCGAGACTCAGGTCAACAAGCGTCTGCAGCAGACTGCCCAAAAGGCCAAGATTGCTGGCTTCCGTCCAGGCAAAGTGCCAATGAGCGAAATCAAGCGTCGTTTCGGTGCTGACGCTCGTCAGGAAGCTGTTGGTGATGTCATCCAGTCCTCCTTCTACGAAGCCGTGGTTGAGCAAAAGCTGAACCCGGCCGGTTCGCCGTCGATCGAGCCTAAGTCGCTCGAAGCTGGCAAGGATCTGGAATACGTTGCCGTATTCGAAGTGTTCCCTGAGTTCACCGTTGCCGGCTTCGAAGGCATCACCGTTGAGCGCCTGAGCGCTGACGTGGCTGACGCTGATCTGGACAAAATGCTGGACATCCTGCGCAAGCAGAACACCCGTTTTGAAGTGGCCGATCGTGCTGCCCAGAACGAAGATCAGCTGAACATCGATTTCGTTGGCAAGGTCGACGGCGAAGTGTTCGCTGGCGGTTCCGCCAAGGGTACTCAGCTGGTGCTGGGTTCCGGCCGCATGATCCCGGGCTTCGAAGAAGGCCTGGTTGGCGCTAAGGCCGGCGAAGAGCGCGTTCTGAACCTGACTTTCCCAGAGGACTATCAGAACCTGGACCTGGCTGGCAAAACCGCTGAGTTCACCGTCACTGTCAACACCGTTTCCGAGCCAAAACTGCCTGAGCTGAACGAAGAGTTCTTCGCTCAATTCGGCATCAAGGAAAGCGGCATCGACGGTTTCCGCACCGAGGTTCGCAAGAACATGGAGCGTGAACTGCGTCAGGCGATCAAATCCAAGGTCAAGAATCAGGTCATGGACGGTCTGCTGGCCACCAACCCGATCGAAGTGCCTAAGGCTCTGCTGTCCAACGAAGTTGACCGTCTGCGCGTGCAGGCTGTTCAGCAGTTTGGTGGCAACATCAAGCCAGACCAACTGCCGGCCGAGCTGTTCGAAGAACAAGCCAAGCGCCGCGTCGTGCTGGGTCTGATCGTGGCTGAAGTGGTCAAGCAGTTCGACCTCAAGCCTGACGAAGCCCGCGTTCGTGAAATGATTCAGGAAATGGCTTCGGCTTACCAAGAGCCTGAGCAGGTTGTGTCCTGGTACTACAAGAACGACCAGCAACTGAACGAAGTCCGTTCGGTTGTGCTGGAAGAACAAGTTGTGGATACTGTTCTGCAGAAAGCTAGCGTGACCGACAAATCGGTCTCTTACGAAGAAGCAGTCAAGCCGGTAGAAGCTCCAAAAGCCGACTGATCGTTTTTGCGTTAAGAAGTGCTCACATAAGCCAGCTCTCGAGCTGGCTTATGCGTATTCAAGACATAACTATTTGGGAGTGACTGCAGAGCATGTTCCGTAATTCGTATATTCAGCAGAACTCTGATATCCAGGCCGCAGGCGGCCTGGTTCCGATGGTTGTCGAGCAATCTGCTCGTGGCGAACGCGCCTATGACATCTACTCGCGCCTGCTCAAGGAGCGAGTGATTTTTCTGGTTGGTCCGGTAGAGGACTACATGGCCAACCTGATTTGCGCGCAACTGCTGTTCCTTGAAGCGGAAAACCCGGACAAGGACATCCATCTCTATATCAACTCCCCGGGCGGTTCGGTGACAGCAGGCATGTCGATCTACGACACCATGCAGTTCATCAAACCCAACGTATCGACTACCTGCATCGGCCAGGCATGCAGCATGGGCGCGTTCTTGTTGACCGCCGGTGCTCCAGGCAAGCGTTTCTGCCTGCCGAACTCGCGCGTGATGATTCACCAGCCACTGGGTGGTTTCCAGGGTCAGGCATCGGATATCGAAATCCATGCCAAGGAAATCCTCTTCATTCGCGAGCGCCTGAACACGCTGATGGCCAAGCACAGCGGTCGTACCCTTGAAGAAATCGAGCGCGATACCAACCGCGATAACTTCATGAGTGCAGAAGCTGCGAAGGAATACGGCTTGATCGACGAAGTGATCAACCAGCGCCCAGCTTAAAATAAGCAACTCAAAATAGGCTTGGTCGGCGCGTCTGATCAGTGGCGGGCTTGAAAAAGCCCGCAATAGCCTTCATCTTGTGTTGCAAGCCTATCGGATTTGGATCGAACGAATGACTGACACCCGCAACGGCGAGGACAACGGCAAGCTGCTCTATTGCTCCTTCTGTGGCAAAAGCCAGCATGAAGTGCGCAAATTGATTGCCGGCCCCTCGGTCTTTATCTGCGACGAGTGCGTCGACCTGTGCAATGACATCATCCGTGAGGAGGTGCAGGAAGCCCAGGCCGAAAGCAGCGCGCATAAATTGCCTTCGCCTAAAGAAATCAGCGGCATCCTTGATCAGTATGTGATTGGTCAGGAGCGTGCGAAAAAGGTTTTGGCCGTAGCGGTGTACAACCACTACAAGCGCCTGAACCAGCGTGACAAAAAGGCTGACGACGTCGAACTCGGCAAGAGCAACATCCTGCTGATCGGCCCGACAGGCTCTGGCAAGACCCTGCTGGCCGAAACACTGGCCCGCCTGCTGAACGTTCCGTTCACCATCGCCGACGCAACCACCCTCACCGAGGCCGGTTACGTAGGTGAAGATGTCGAGAACATCATTCAGAAGCTGCTGCAGAAGTGCGATTACGACGTAGAGAAGGCCCAGATGGGTATTGTCTACATCGACGAAATCGACAAGATTTCCCGCAAGTCCGACAACCCGTCGATCACCCGTGACGTTTCTGGTGAAGGCGTGCAGCAGGCCTTGCTCAAGTTGATCGAAGGCACGGTCGCTTCCGTACCGCCGCAAGGTGGCCGCAAGCATCCGCAGCAGGAGTTCCTGCAGGTCGACACCCGTAACATCCTGTTCATCTGCGGTGGTGCGTTCTCGGGTCTCGAGAAGGTCATCCAGAACCGTTCCACCAAAGGTGGCATCGGTTTCAACGCAGAAGTGCGCAGCAAGGAAGAAGGCAAGAAGGTTGGTGAGTCCCTGCGTGAAGTCGAGCCTGACGATCTGGTCAAGTTCGGTCTGATCCCGGAGTTCGTCGGTCGTCTGCCTGTCCTCGCGACGCTGGACGAGCTGGATGAGGCTGCGCTGATGCAGATCCTCACCGAGCCGAAAAATGCTCTGACCAAACAGTATGCCAAGCTGTTCGAGATGGAAGGCGTGGATCTGGAGTTCCGCTCAGACGCGCTGAAATCGGTCGCCAAGCGTGCCCTGGAGCGTAAAACCGGTGCCCGTGGCCTGCGTTCGATTCTCGAAGGTGTGCTGCTCGACACGATGTACGAAATCCCCTCGCAGTCCGAGGTGAGCAAAGTCGTCATCGATGAGAGTGTGATTGAAGGCAAGTCCAAGCCACTGTATATCTACGAGAACAGTGAGCCGACGGCCAAGGCAGCGCCGGACGCTTAAGCGTCCACTCTGCCGGAATAAAGAAGGGGCCTTCGGGCCTCTTTTTTTTATGTCATTTTTTACATCCGCTTTGTGCTTGTTTTTTTTCAAGGCAGCCCCCATCTTGGTTTCAAGCTTAATTCCATCTGATTACGGCCATATGGCCGCCGTAGAGGCGAAATCATGAAGACAACCATCGAATTGCCTCTCCTGCCATTGCGTGATGTTGTGGTTTATCCGCACATGGTTATCCCGCTGTTCGTGGGGCGCGAGAAATCCATCGAAGCCCTCGAGGCAGCGATGACGGGTGACAAGCAGATCCTGCTGCTGGCCCAGAGAAACCCGGCTGACGATGATCCCGGTGAAGACGCTCTCTATCGCGTAGGTACCATCGCAACTGTGCTGCAACTGCTCAAGTTGCCCGACGGCACCGTCAAGGTGCTGGTCGAGGGTGAGCAGCGCGGTACCGTTGAGCGCTTCAGCGAAGTCGACGGCCACTGCCGTGCCGAAGTCTCCTTGATCGAAGAAGTCGACGCTGCCGAGCGCGAGTCCGAAGTGTTCGTGCGAACGCTGCTGTCGCAGTTCGAACAATATGTGCAGTTGGGCAAGAAAGTCCCGGCTGAAGTCCTGTCATCGCTCAACAGCATTGATGAGCCGGGCCGCCTGGTTGATACCATGGCCGCGCACATGGCGCTGAAAATCGAGCAGAAACAGGAAATCCTCGAAATCATCGATTTGTCGGCGCGGGTCGAGCATGTTCTGGCATTGCTGGACGCCGAGATCGACCTGCTGCAAGTCGAAAAACGCATTCGCGGTCGCGTCAAAAAACAAATGGAGCGCAGCCAGCGCGAGTACTACCTGAATGAGCAGATGAAGGCCATTCAGAAAGAGCTGGGTGACGGTGATGAAGGTCACAATGAAATCGAAGAGCTGAAAAAGCGCATCGATGCTGCCGGCCTGCCGAAAGATGCACTGGCCAAAGCCACCGCAGAGTTGAACAAGCTCAAGCAAATGTCACCGATGTCCGCCGAAGCCACGGTAGTGCGCTCCTACATCGACTGGCTGGTGCAAGTACCGTGGAAGGCACAGAGCAAAGTGCGCCTGGATCTGGCCCGTGCGGAAGACATTCTCGATGCCGATCACTATGGTCTGGAAGAGGTCAAGGAACGTATCCTTGAGTACCTCGCCGTGCAGAAGCGCGTGAAGAAAATCCGTGGCCCGGTGTTGTGCCTGGTGGGTCCTCCGGGCGTGGGTAAAACCTCGCTGGCTGAGTCGATTGCCCATGCGACCAACCGCAAGTTCGTGCGCATGGCCCTCGGTGGCGTGCGTGATGAAGCGGAAATTCGTGGTCACCGCCGGACTTACATCGGTTCGATGCCGGGAAGATTGATTCAAAAGATGACAAAGGTGGGCGTGCGCAACCCGCTGTTCCTGCTCGACGAAATCGACAAAATGGGCAGCGACATGCGTGGCGACCCGGCGTCGGCGTTGCTTGAAGTGCTCGATCCTGAGCAAAACCACAACTTCAACGATCACTATCTGGAAGTCGATTACGACCTTTCCGATGTGATGTTCCTGTGCACCTCCAACTCGATGAACATTCCGCCGGCGCTGCTTGACCGGATGGAAGTCATCCGTCTGCCGGGTTACACCGAAGACGAGAAGATCAACATCGCGGTCAAATACCTGTCGCCAAAACAGATCGCCGCCAATGGTCTGAAGAAAGGCGAGCTGGAATTCGACGAAGAAGCGATCCGCGACATCATCCGTTACTACACCCGTGAAGCCGGTGTTCGTGGCCTCGAACGGCAGATCGCCAAGGTCTGCCGCAAGGCGGTCAAAGAGCACGCGCTGGAAAAACGCTTCTCGGTGAAAGTGACAGCTGATTTGCTGGAGCACTTCCTCGGCGTGCGCAAGTTCCGCTACGGCCTGGCTGAGCAACAGGATCAGATCGGTCAAGTGACCGGACTCGCCTGGACTCAGGTTGGCGGCGAATTGTTGACCATCGAAGCCGCTGTTGTGCCGGGCAAGGGTCAGTTGATAAAGACCGGTTCACTGGGTGATGTAATGGTCGAATCGATCACTGCCGCCCTGACTGTGGTACGCAGTCGCGCGAAGAGTCTGGGCATTCCTCTGGACTTCCACGAGAAGCGCGACACGCATATCCACATGCCGGAAGGCGCGACTCCGAAAGACGGTCCTAGCGCCGGTGTAGGGATGTGCACCGCGCTGGTGTCGGCGTTGACCGGCATTCCGGTACGCGCCGATGTCGCCATGACCGGCGAAATCACTCTGCGTGGTCAGGTGCTGGCAATTGGCGGTTTGAAGGAAAAACTGCTGGCGGCGCATCGCGGCGGAATCAAGATTGTGATTATTCCGGAAGAGAACGTGCGTGATTTGAAGGAGATTCCTGACAATATCAAGCAGGATCTTCAGATTAAACCGGTTAAATGGATTGACGAGGTCCTGCAAATTGCGCTGCAATACGCGCCGGAGCCCTTGCCGGATGTGGCTCCGGAGATAGTTGCCAAGGACGAAAAGCGCGAGTCTGACTCTAAGGAAAGAATTAGCACGCATTAATACGTTTTTGCCTGGGGGGCTTCCTTGACAGCTTTTTAGAGCCCTTGTTATAAAGCGGCTCTTAAGTGTCTGTAGGCCATTCAGCACTCGTTTTTGCTTTCACCAAAAAACTTAGAATCATCTCAAAATAGATATAAGGGGACTTAGAGTGAACAAGTCGGAACTGATTGATGCTATCGCTGCATCCGCTGATATCCCGAAAGCTGCTGCTGGCCGTGCGCTGGACGCTGTAATCGAATCCGTCACTGGCGCTCTCAAGGCTGGCGACTCCGTAGTTCTGGTCGGTTTCGGTACTTTCTCCGTGACTGATCGTCCGGCTCGTACCGGTCGTAACCCTCAGACCGGCAAGACTCTGGAAATCCCGGCTGCCAAGAAGCCAGGTTTCAAAGCCGGTAAAGCACTGAAAGAAGCTGTTAACTAAGTTTTCAGGTTTTTACCCATCCGGGTCGGGGTCATGCCTGACTTGGCAGCGGAGCGGTAGAGCAGGTCGCTGAAACAGCTGCCTGTAACGCCGGGATCGAGGGTTCGAGCCCTGTCCGCTCCGCCAGTTACGAGAAGGCGCATCCTCGGATGCGCCTTTCTTCTATCCGGATTCTACCCACGCTCCACGGTTGCCTAAATTGAAGTTCAACCGTTTCTGGGGGACGCATGCTGCAGAATATCAGGGACAATTCACAAGGCTGGATTGCCAAGACCATTATCGGGGCCATCATTTTGCTGATGGCTTTGACCGGTTTCGACGCCATTTTCCAGGCCGCCACTCACAAGAATGAGGTGGCCAAGGTCAATGGTGAAGAAATCAGCCAGAACGAGCTGAGCCAGGCCGTTGATATGCAACGCCGTCAGCTGATGCAACAGCTGGGCAAAGATTTCGACGCTTCCTTGCTCGATGAAAAAATGCTCCGCGAATCGGCCCTCAAGGGTCTGATTGATCGCAAGCTGCTGCTGCAAGGCGCTGAACAATCGAAATTCGCTTTCTCCGAAGGCGCTTTGGATCAGGTGATCCTGCAGACGCCTGAGTTTCAGGTTGATGGCAAGTTCAGCTCCGAGCGTTTCGACCAGGTGATCCGTCAACTGGGTTACAGCCGTATGCAATTCCGCCAGATGCTGGCTCAGGAAATGCTGATCGGCCAATTGCGCGGCGGTGTAGCGGGCAGCGGTTTTGTCACCGACGCCGAAGTGCTGGCATTCGCCCGTCTGGAAAAACAGACCCGCGATTTCGCGACCCTGAACGTCAAGGCTGATCCGGCCGCGGTCAAGCTGACCGACGATGAGGTCAAGGCGTACTACGACGAGCACGCCAAGGAATTCATGACCCCTGATCAAGTGGTCATCGATTACCTGGAACTGAAGAAGGCTTCGTTCTTCGATCAGGTCGCCGTCAAGGACGAAGACTTGCAAGCAGCGTATCAGAAAGAGATCGCCAACCTGTCGGAACAGCGTCGTGCGGCGCACATTCTGATCGAAGTGAACGACAAGACGACCGAAGCTCAGGCCAAGTCGAAGATCGAAGAAGTGCAGGCGCGTCTGGCCAAGGGCGAGAAGTTTGAAGCGCTGGCCAAAGAGTTCTCGCAAGACCCGGGTTCGGCCAACAACGGCGGTGACCTCGGTTATGCAGGTCCTGGTGTCTACGACCCAGCCTTCGAAAAAGCCCTGTACTCGCTGGCTAAAGATCAGGTTTCCGAACCGGTTCGCACCGACTTCGGTTACCACCTGATCAAGCTGCTGGGTGTTGAAGCGCCTGAAGTGCCAACCCTGGCCAGCCTGAAGGACAAGCTGACCCGCGAGCTGAAAGCGGCGCAGGTCGAGCAGCGTTTCGTTGAAGCGACCAAGCAACTGGAAGACTCCGCGTTCGAAGCGTCTGACCTGGCTCAGCCTGCATCGGATCTGAAACTGACTGTGCACACCTCCAAGCCGTTCGGCCGTGAAGGTGGCGAAGGTGTTGCGGCCAACCGTGCCGTGGTCACTGCTGCGTTCAGCACTGAAGTGATCGATGAGGGGGCCAACAGCACCGCCATCGAACTGGATCCGGAAACCGTGATCGTGCTGCGTTCCAAGGAGCACTTGAAACCTGCGCAACTGCCTCTGGAAAGTGTGAGTGCGGCCATCCGCACCCAACTGACCAAAGAGCACGCCAGCGCGGCTGCCAAGACCAAGGCCGAGAAGCTGATTGCTGATCTGCGCGATGGCAAGGCGCCGCTGGACAAGGCTGTTGATGGCCAGAGCTGGAAAGCCACACAAGCGGCCACCCGTGGTCAGGAAGGTGTTGATCCGGCGGTACTGCAGGCGCTGTTCCGTATGCCTAAGCCGGCAGCCAAGGACAAACCGACGTTCAGCAGCGTTACGCTGTCGGACGGTAGCCTGATGATCGTGCGTTTGAACGGCATCAATGAGGCGGCTGCGCCGACCGAGGAAGAGAAGGTTCAGTACCGTCGCTTCCTGGCGTCCCGTGAAGGGCAGCAGGACTTTGCGGCTTATCGCAAGCAGCTGGAGGCACAGGCAGACATCAAGAAGTTCTGATGGTTGACTGAGCTTTACTACGAGAGCCCCGGCCAATTGGTCGGGGCTTTTTTGTGGGCGCGATCCAGCCTTCTGGGCATGGGTCGGGATCGCCTTTGGATCATCCCGCTCGCGGAAATCCATGATGTCGGGCGTTTACAGCTGCGTACAAGGTCGAGACCAGCAGCGCTGCAACAATCCATGGAAAGTGTCCAACCCCCACGCTGTCCAGCAACAGCCCACCCGCCAGTCCACCTCCGGCGATGCCGACATTCCACAAGGTGACCAGCATGGATTGCGCGGTGTCGGCGGCGTCTTTTGCGGTTTTTGCCGAGGCGGTTTGCAGCAGCGATGGCATGGCGCCGAAGGCCAGTCCCCATATTGCCGTGGCGATGTAGATCACGTTCGGCGATTCGCGCCATAGGCCGAGCGCTATGGCCGAAAGCATGAACAGCAGCGTGCTGATGATGACCAGTTCGCGCAGCCAGCGATCTATCAGGCTGCCGACGACCCACAGACTCAGCACGGAGGCCAAGCCGAACATGAGCAATACAAGGTCGATATCACTGGCAAGTCCGGAGGGTTGCAGAAACGGTGCGATGTAGGTGTACAGAAGGTTGTGTGCGACCACGTAGGACAAGGTCACGAACAACACCGATCGTACGCCTGGCAGGGTAAAGACCTGACGCAGCGGCAAGCGGTTGCCTGCGCGATCGCCCGGAAAGTCCGGCACTTGCCAGCGTACCCAGATGACCAGCAGTACGGTTAACGCGGTCATGATCGCGAAGCTCAGGCGCCAGCCGATCAGGGTGCCGAGCAAGGTGCCTGCCGGGATTCCCAGTGACAGCGCAATCGGTGCACCCAGCATGGCCACGGTGATAGCACGGCCTTGCAGGTGCGGCGCGACCATTCGGCTTGCGTACCCGGCGAGCAGGGCCCAGAGCAGGCCGGCGAATACACCGGCGATAAATCGTGCAATCAGGGTTAGCCAGTACAGGTCTGAAACGGCGGTGATGCTGTTGGCGATGGCAAACCCGGAGATGGCGGATAGCAGCAGCGGGCGGCGACGCCAGGTGCGGGTAGCGATGGTCAGCGGTATGGCGGCCAGTATCGAACCGATGGCATACAACGTGACCAGTTGCCCGATCAGCGCCTGAGAGACGCCCAGGCCGTCGCTCATCTGCGGTAGCAGGCCGGCGGGCATGGCTTCGGTCATTACCGTGATGAAACCGGCGGTTGCCAGGGCCAGCAGTGCTGCGAGGGGGAGGCGTTCGCGGGTTGCAAGCGGGGGGTGGAGTGGGGGGCAGGTGAGTGGTGCGTCGTTCATGAGCCAGCATCCTTGTGCAGAGTTGACGAGGCACACAGGTTAGAGCGCTGCACATTCAGGAAAAACAGGTTATGGTTCCGAACATATCGGACATGGAAGTCGTCAATGGAGTGTTGGTATGGATAGCCTTGGCAGTATTTCGGTGTTTGTTCAGGTTGCCGAAACGCGCAGTTTTACCGAGGCGGGTCGGCTGCTGGGAGTATCGTCCTCGGCGGTGGGCAAAAGTATTGCCCGGCTGGAAGCACGGCTCGGCGTACGGCTGTTTCATCGCACCACTCGCAGTATCACGCTCACCAGCGAAGGTGCGCTGTTTCTTGAGCGTTGCCGCAAGATCCTCGCCGAGGTTGAGGCGGCGGAGTTTGAGTTGTGTGACGCCGCTGCAAAACCCCATGGCAAGTTGCGGATCAGTCTGCCGCAGGTGCATGGGTTGGTGATGCCGGTCATGAACGAGTTCATGGCCCTGTATCCGCAGATCGAGCTGGACCTGGATCTGACTGATCGCATGGTCGATGTGGTCGAAGAGGGCTTCGATGCGGTTATCCGAACCGGTACACCGCGTGACTCGCGACTGATGGCACGACCGTTGGGTAAGTTTTACATGGTGCTGGTGGCCAGTCCCGCCTATCTGCGTGAGCGCGGTGTGCCGCAAATGCCCGGCGATCTTGCTGACCACGCCTGTCTGCGCCACACCTTCCATGCCACCGGAAAACTGGAGCCCTGGCCTTTGCGGCGGGAGCCGTTTACCGCGGAGCCATTATTGCCGGCGCGGCTTGTCAGCACGTCCATCGAGGCCGTCAGTCATGCGGCATTGGCCGGTATGGGCATTGCCTGCCTGCCGGACTTCATGACGCATGACGCGGTCGCTGAAGGGCGCCTGCAGCGGGTACTGGATGGGTATCTGGAACATACCGGTCAATTCTGGGTGTTATGGCCCTCGAGCCGCCACGCGACGGTGAAGTTGCGGGTTTTCATCGATCATTTATCGGCGCGACTTTTTCCCGACACCGAAGGTCGATAGCGTTGTAACTGTTTCAAGACACTAATCCATACGCCGCGGGGCCGCGATCTGTTGCACAATACGCCCCGGACTGTTTTCCCTCAGGATGTTCAATGTTGATTTCCACTCCCCTGCGTGTTGTCGGGTTGGCGCTGTTGTTGACCGCTGTTGCCGGTTGTTCGAAAGACAAGCCGATGTATGAGCATGAGAACTTCGATGACTCCGGTACGTTCTCGCGCAATTATCCAGTGACCGACTCGGTCAGCTGTGAAGCGGCCCGTCGCGCATTGCTCAGTCAGGGTTACATCATCACCAGCAGCGACCCGAAAGTGATCAGCGGCCACAAAAGTTTCCAGCAGACCGGCGATACTCACATGGAGATCAGCTTCAACGTGGTCTGCGCCGATGACGGCACTGCCGGGCACCATGCCACGATGTTCGCCAACGCCCTGCAGGATCGGTACGCGCTGAAGAAGACCAACAACTCGGCCAGCCTGGGTGTTGGTGTGCTGGGTTCGGTGTCGATGCCGATCGGCTCCTCCGACGACTCGATGGTCAAGGTTGCCAGCGAGACGGTGACGGCGCAAAAGTTCTATGAGCGCTTCTTTGCGCTGGTCGAGCAGTTCCTGCCGGCAGAAACCAAAAAAGCGGCGCATATCGAAGAGAAGCCGAAGACCGATCTTGGCATGCCTGAGCCGAAAGCGGCTCCGGCAAACCTGACGCCTGCTGCAGAGCCCGCTCCCGCCCCGGCGGTCACCGCACCTGCACCTGTCGAGACCGCTCCGGTGACCTCAGAGCCGGTAGCGCCACCCGCGGAATCGACGCCGATCACGCCTGCACCGAGTGCAGAACCTGCGCCGGCCACGGAAGTCATCACGCCACCGGCCAATCCGACGGACATCCCGCCGCCGTCCGAGCCGATTCCGGCAATGCCAGCCTCCGGCCAATAATCCAGAGACCCAATCCCCGTGTGGGAGCGAGCCTGCTCGCGAAGGCGTCAGTCCATCCGATATTGAGGTGGTTGAAAGAACGCTTTCGCGAGCAGGCTCGCTCCCACATTGATTTGTGTCTGATCAAAACATCTTCTTACGAAAAATCCCCGCGATAAATTCCTGACCGCCTGCTACGTTTTATCCAAGAAGGCCGGATTTCATTTTTCCTTCACACGGGCACGTTATGCTCGGGACAAATCGAAGAGAGCAGTAGGGGGATTACGCAATGGATGACTATCAAGAAGAACTGCTCGAGTACCAGGCGTATGAACTGGATCAACCAGAGCCGGCCGAAGACGCCACCGAGCTTTAAAACCTCAGGCGGTTTTGCGATGGCTGCGGCGGAATTCGCCGGGTGTCTGTCCGCTCCAGCGTTTGAAGGCTCGCTGGAATGCTTCGGCTGAGGCAAAGCCCAGCAGGTAGGCGATTTCGCCGAACGCCAGTTCGGTGTCGCGGATGTAAGTCATCGCCAGGTCGCGGCGAGTGTCATTGAGGATCGCGCGAAATTGCGTGCCTTCCTCGGCCAGTTTGCGCCGCAATGTCCAGGTTGGCAGCTTCAGGCGTGCCGCCACTTCTTCCAGGTCGGGTTCCCGGCCCCCATTCAATAGCGGTCCGAGCAACTGCGTGATGCGTTCGCGCAGGCTGCGGGTGCGGGTCAGTTGCTCCAGTTCCCGTTCACACAACTGGAGTAAATGCTTCCAGGTGCTTGGGCAATGTTCGGGATTGCGCTGCGCCAGGCTGCTCAGGCTCAGGCGCAGTTGATTGCGCTCGGCGCCAAACTGGATCGGGCTGTCACCCAGCACGCTGTAAGCATCGCGGTAATCGGGTGCGTCGAATTCGATTTCAATGCGCTCGGCCTTGAGCGGTTCGCGGCTGACGCTGGACAACTGATGCAGCCAACCGGCGATGATCGAGTCCACTACAAAGCGGTTATAGGCGTTATACGGGCTGATCGAGTAGAAGCGCAGCCAGGCGCCGTTGGTGTCCTCATGGAAACTCGACTGGCCACGGTAGTTGGAGCCGTAGAGGGGCTCGAAACGGATCAGGCAACGGGCCGCTTCACGCACGGTGGGTGCCTGTGAGGCGGTGACGCCGGCCAGCCCCGCTTGACTCAGGCGACTGAGCAGACCCATGCGCAGGCCCAGCGCCGGATCAGCCGTCAGTTGAATCG
This sequence comes from Pseudomonas sp. Irchel 3E19, assembly GCF_900187585.1. NCBI lineage: Bacteria > Pseudomonadati > Pseudomonadota > Gammaproteobacteria > Pseudomonadales > Pseudomonadaceae > Pseudomonas > Pseudomonas sp. Irchel 3E19. The sequence goes on along the minus strand of NZ_FYDT01000026.1, from coordinate 78,656 downwards.
CGCCATGGCCCAAACGCATATAACGCGGAATCGACAGCCGGGCCCCTGCCTCGGCCAGTCGGGCGGCGTCCAGACCATATTGTTCCAGCAACGGTTGCGGATCGCTGTCATGACTGCGCACGGCATCGGCGAGGCTATCGACGAAGCCCACCGACAGATCCCCGAGGCGCATCGGCAACGGCTTCATGGCTTACAACCAGATATTCAGCAAGCGCGCGCCACGGGCATCGCCATCGGCGAACTGTTGACCGTTGCTGCTGAGGAAACTTTGCCCCGAACCGGGCTTGTCCCAGAATTGCCCACGCAGGAATACACTCATGCCGGCAATCGCCCGACTGCTCGGCGGTTGCGCGGTCAGCGTCAGGCGATGCCAGGCCTGGCCCTCGCTGATTTCACCGGGTTTCAGGCTGACTGAACTCGGTGTACTGGAACCTTTGTAGCCCCCCCACGGTTTATTCCACACCCCGTGGCCGACCACGAACGCCGGCACGGCGACCAGTTGTGCGCCTTGTTCGTCGAGTTTTCGATAGTTGTCCGGATACCAGCTGTCGCTGCCGATCAGCACGCCAAGGCGCCCGGCCGGTGTGTCGACCACGTTGATCGCGTGCTCATCTTCGGCTTCGATCACGTCACGCTGTTCGAAGATCGGATGCATCTGCCGCTGTGGTTGACCGAGCGGCAAGCCATCACGGCCGAACACCACGCTGCTGTTGAACAGCGAACCGCTGCCGGGTTTGAGCTGGCCATCACGGATGCTCGGCTCGGGCAGCACGATGGAACCCGCCACCAGCGTGACGTGAAACTCCTTGGCCAGTCCGCCGAACAGCGCCTGATAATCCTTGGCCATGGCTTTGGATTTCATACGCAGATGGGCGTCATCCAGGCGGCTGCTGCCTTTTGCGCCGAGCCAGGCACGGGCAAAGAGCAGCGGATTGCTGGCTGCCAGCCAGTTCATCGCTTCGGCCAGAGTCGGGGCCTGATACAACTCGTCTTTCTCGCCGCTGATCATCAGCCAGGTGCCGACATGTTCCGGCAACACCACCACGGTTTTGTCATTCAACAAGCCCTGATCCTGCGCTTGCTGCAAATACGCGGCGAGTTTGCGGTGTAGGCGTTCGGAGCTTTGATAGTCGGTGGGAAACAGTTCTGGCTGGATGCCGAGCAGATTGCCCCGGTCGCCGGGCGTGCCTTCATCAACCGCGAGTTTGATACGCAGGTCCGACAGATAATGCCCCGCCGGCCGGTCCGCCGCCCACATGGCGTAGGTGGTGAGGGCAGCCACGATGGCCATGGAAAAAAACAGGTACAAAAGTTTGCGCATGAAAACCAACAACGACCGGGTACAGGGTGTGATGCCTAGGGTAGGGCCCATGGTCTTGCTTGCCAAGGGGCGCTGCGCATTTTGATCATTAAGTTGTCAGTTACGGTCATTGAGTGACAGCGATGCGACTCTTAGTCTGTCGAGCATGACTGACGGGGGACACAGAACTCCCGCATTTTCCGTGATCGCTCGTTGTGGAGTTACCGATGACCGCCGCTCATTACCCGAACCTGTTGGCCCCGCTGGACCTGGGATTCACCACACTGCGCAACCGCACCCTGATGGGCTCGATGCACACCGGCCTTGAAGAGAAACCAGGTGGTTTCGAGCGCATGGCGGCGTACTTCGCTGAGCGTGCCCGTGGCGGTGTCGGCCTGATGGTCACCGGCGGTATCGGCCCGAACGACGAGGGCGGTGTGTATTCCGGCGCGGCCAAACTGACCACCGAGGAAGAAGCGCTCAAGCACCGCATCGTCACCCGTGCAGTACATGAGGCGGGCGGCAAGATCTGCATGCAGATTCTTCACGCCGGGCGTTATGCCTATAGTCCGAAACAGGTAGCGCCAAGCGCGATTCAGGCGCCGATCAACCCGTTCAAGCCCAAAGAGCTGGACGAGGAAGGCATCGAGAAGCAGATCAGCGATTTCGTTACCTGCTCGGTGCTGGCACAAACCGCCGGGTATGACGGCGTCGAGATCATGGGCTCGGAAGGGTATTTCATTAACCAGTTCCTTGCCGCGCACACCAACCACCGCACTGACCGCTGGGGTGGCAGCTACGAAAACCGTATGCGCCTGCCGGTGGAAATCGTGCGCCGCGTCCGTGAAGCCGTGGGTCCGAACTTCATCATCATCTTCCGCCTGTCGATGCTCGATCTGGTCGAGGGCGGTAGCTCTTGGGAAGAGATCGTCACCCTGGCCAAAGCCATCGAGCAGGCCGGTGCGACCATCATCAACACCGGCATCGGCTGGCACGAAGCGCGAATTCCGACCATCGCCACCAAGGTGCCGCGTGCGGCGTTCAGCAAGGTCACGGCAAAACTGCGTGGGTCGGTGAGTATTCCGCTGATCACCACCAACCGCATCAACACTCCGGAAATCGCCGAGCAGATTCTGGCTGAGGGCGATGCCGACATGGTCTCGATGGCGCGGCCGTTCCTTGCCGACCCGGACTTCGTCAACAAGGCTGCTGAAGGTCGTGCCGACGAAATCAATACCTGCATCGGCTGCAACCAGGCGTGCCTCGACCATACCTTCGGCGGCAAGCTCACCAGTTGCCTGGTCAACCCACGCGCCTGTCACGAAACCGAACTCAACTACCTGCCGGTGCAGCAGATCAAGAAAATCGCCGTGGTCGGCGCCGGGCCTGCCGGGTTGTCCGCCGCCACTGTGGCCGCCGAGCGTGGGCATCAGGTGACCTTGTTCGATTCGGCCAGCGAAATCGGTGGCCAGTTCAACATCGCCAAGCGCGTGCCGGGCAAGGAAGAGTTTTTCGAGACCCTGCGTTACTTCAACCGCAAGTTGCAGACCACTAACGTCGAGGTGTGCCTGAACACCCGCGTCGACGTGGCGAAACTGGTTGAAGGCGGCTATGACGAAATCATCCTTGCCACCGGCATTGCGCCGCGTCTGCCGGCGATTGCGGGCGTCGACAACGCCAAAGTGCTGAGCTATCTGGACGTGATCCTCGAACGCAAACCGGTTGGCAAGCGTGTGGCGGTGATCGGCGCCGGCGGTATCGGTTTCGACGTCTCGGAATTCCTCGTCCATGAAGGCGTGGCCACCAGTCTGGATCGCGCCGCGTTCTGGAAAGAGTGGGGCATTGATACTCAACTGGAGGCTCGCGGTGGTGTGGCTGGAATCAAAGCTGAGCCGCACGCGCCGGCCCGTGAAGTGTTTCTGCTGCAACGCAAGAAAACCAAAGTGGGCGACGGCCTGGGCAAAACCACTGGCTGGATTCACCGTACCGGTTTGAAGAACAAGCAAGTGCAGATGCTCAACAGCGTCGAATACCTGAGCATTGACGACGAAGGCCTGCACATCCGCATCGGCGAAACCGGCGAGCCGCAGCTGCTGGCGGTGGACAACATTGTGATCTGCGCAGGACAGGATCCGCTGCGGGAACTGCAGGACGGGCTGGTCGCCGCCGGGCAGAACGTCCACCTGATCGGCGGCGCGGATGTGGCGGCGGAGCTGGATGCCAAACGTGCAATCAACCAGGGCTCGCGTCTGGCTGCTGAATTGTAAGCACCACGGTATCCCCCTGTGGGAGCGAGCCTGCTCGCGAAGGCGTTGTGTCAGTCAACATTTGCATTGACTGACAATTTACTTTCGCGAGCAGGCTCGCTCCCACAAGGGCACTGTTTTTGGCTGTTAAGATGGCGGTTCATGTTTCGGAACTGCCATTCATGCTTTTCCCTTCCTGCGACTGGCTTCCCCAAGCCCCTCTCAACCTTCTTCATCTGGACTGGCTCACCAACGCCGGCATCGAAGTGGCGATCCTGCGCCTTGATCAGATCGACCCGCTGATCAGCGGCAACAAGTGGTTCAAACTCATCGAACACCTGAAAGCTGCCGACCGTGCCGGCGCTGAAGGCATCATCAGCCTTGGCGGGGCGCATTCCAATCACCTGCATGCTTTAGCCGCGGCGGGCAAGCGTCTCGGGTTCAAGACCGTGGGACTGCTGCGCGGCCATCCGCAGGAAACGCCCACGGTGAAGGATCTGCAAGCATTCGGCATGCAGCTGCATTGGCTGGGTTATGGCGGCTATCGGGCGCGGCATGAGCCGGGTTTCTGGCTGCCGTGGCAGGCGCAATATCCGACGCTGCAGGCGGTACCGGAGGGCGGCGGCGGACTGCCCGGGGCCCTGGGTTGCGCAGCGCTCAAGGTTCAGGTCGATGCGCAATTGAGCGATCTGGGCTGGAGCGATTACCACGGCTGGTGGCTGGCTTGCGGTACGGGGACGACCTTGGCCGGGCTGGCCCTTGCCGAGGCCGGCGCGCATCCGGTGTACGGCGCGTTGGCTGTGCCTGACGATCACGGCGTGGCGTCGCAGGTCGAGGCGATCATTCGCGAAGCAGGGCTGGCCACGGCGGATTACGAACTGATCGACGCCAGCCGGGGTGGTTTTGCGAAGGTCGATCCCGCGTTGCTGGGGTTTATCGACATCACCGAACAAGCCAGTGCAGTGCCGCTGGAGCCGTTGTACACCGGCAAGGCGTTGCTGGCGCTCAGGCAGCAGGTCGATGCGGGCCTATTCGCCAGCGGCACGCGACTGATCTTCGTGCATACCGGCGGTTTGCAGGGGCGGCGCGGGTTTACGGCCACCCCGTGAGCGTCAGCCGCGCTTGGGCATCATCCGCAGCAACGTGTTATCGCGCACCACGTAATGATGATAAATCCCTGCCAGCGCATGCAGCCCGATCAGCCAGTAACCCGCCGTGGCGATCAGCACATGCCAGCCTTCTACCTGTTTGGCGAACGCTTTGTCTTCACCCACCAACAGCGGCAGATCAAAGCCATAGAACATCACCTGATGGCCCTCGGCGCTGGTGATCAGCCAGCCGAGAATCGGCATGCTGATCATGAACAGGTATAACGCCCAGTGCATCAGCCGCGCCAGCAGGGTTTGCCATTGCGGCGAGGCCGGGAAGATTTTTGGCGCCGGGCCGACGCTGCGGGCCAGCAGGCGAAACCACACCAATACGAATACGGTCAGGCCGAGCATGTAGTGGGCTTCTTTGATCAGCGTGCGCCCGCCGCTACCTTTGGGGAAGATGCCGCGAAATTCCATGCTGGCGTACACCAGCACCAACAACACCAGCATCAACCAGTGCAGCAGAACCGATACGGTGCTGTAGCGAGATTCGGAACTTGTCCACGGCATACGGTGTTTCCTCACAGATCAGGGTCGAAACGGGCCGTTCTTGGCGACGGCATGCTTTAACTGTAAACCCAAAGGCTTGTTTTTGCCTTGAGCGGTGTTTTTATTTTTTGAGTGCTGTGAGTTGTATATTTTTGGACGTGAGGTATCGGGTTGGAGCGTTTATTAAGTTTGTATTAATTTGTTGTGGGCGGTCTTTTGAGTTGGGGGGTGGTGTAACGGCTTGTTGTTTATATTCTGTAGTTTACTTTGGCTTGAGTGGTTTTGGTGGTCTGGTTATTGTGTGGACAGGTCCTGGGGTGTTGTAGGTTCTCAAGGAATTTTAATGTCGTTTAATTATATATTTAATCAGGTGTACTAATGTTTTCTAACAAAAATCAGAACGCATATATTGTAAAAAGGGCAATGGCCAAGAAGCCTGTGACCATGCCTAAACCTGTCGTCAAGCCAAACCCTGTAACCAAACCTGCGCCGGTCAAGCCAGTCGCTCCGATCAAGCCACCGGTCAAGCCCATTGCACCAGTCAAACCGCCAGTCAAGCCTGTTGTGCCGGTCAAGCCCCCAGTCAAACCCGTTGCGCCAGTCAAACCACCGGTCAAACCGGTTACGCCGACCAGGCCTGCCAAGCCTGGCGAGACTACTCCACCTGTTGAAGTGAAGCGGCCGCCAATGCCTTGGCCGACCATTAACTTCAATATCGACCCGGTTGCCCTGGCGACACTTATTATCAGCCTGGGTGGCGTTGTTAATGCGGATGGCTCGACTTCGCTGCCCGATGGCAGCCTGATCGATGCCGATCAAAATTCGCTGAAAGGCCCGGATGGCGTTATTCACCATCAGGACGGACGCGTCGAATTTCCCGATGGACGGATTGTCTGGCCGGATAGTACGATCGAATATCCTGATGGGCGTATTGTTTGGAAAGACGGAACAGAAAAACTTCCAGATGGCAGTATCAGGTACACGGACGGTTTGGCTTACGATGCGGCAGGTAATCTGATTTCGGAATAATTTAAATATTCTTTAATGTGTCAAAGTTCGTGATTTTTTGCACCACGGCAGAAAAAAGAAACACCGCGGACTTGTCCTCAAGTCAGCGGTGCTTCTTGTTTTTCAGTTAGAAAGTTTGTGGCATCTCACCGTTGGCCAGACGCTTGTTGATGTCGGCAATCACTTCCGGCAGGTCGGTGATGGTGTCAATCATGTAGTGCGGGCGCGAACCTTCGAACAGGGCGTGGATACGCTTGCGTTCGCTGGCCAGTTCGTCGCTGCCCAAGGCACGGAAACCCTCGTAATCGAGCCCCAGCGCATTACCCGAGCAGATCAGCGCCACAGTCCACATGCCGGCGCGGCGGCCCTCGAGGATGCCCGGCACGGTATCGTCGATCTTCACGCAGGCCGCCACATCGTCGATACCCAGCGCAATCACGTTGGCCAGTGCCTGCGCCGGCCATGGGCGGCCGTTCGGCACTTCGTCGGTGGCGACGACGTGGTCGGCGATATAGCCGTTGGTCGCGGCCAGTTCGACGACTTTGTCCATCACCTGTTTCGGGTAGCCGGAGCAGGAACCGATCTTGATCCCTTGCTGGCGCAGGTTAGCGATGGTTTCGAGGGCGCCGGGAATCAGCGCCGAATGCTCGGCGATTTTTTCGATCTGCAGCGGCATGAAGCGGTTGTAGATCGCGGTGACGTCATCGTCGGTCGGGGTGCGGCCAAACGCCTTGCGATAACGCTCCGCCACCTGCGGCTGATCACACAGGGTGCGGATGTGATCCCACTTGCCCATGCCCATAGGCCCGCGCGCTTCTTCGATGGAGACCTGAACGTCGAATTCAGCGAAGGCTTCGACGAAAATCTGGGTGGGTGCGAAAGAGCCGAAATCGACCACGGTGCCGGCCCAGTCGAGGATGGCGGCTTGCAGCTTGGTTGGGTTTGCGTAGTTCATGGCAATCAAATTCCTGAGTTGGCAATGCAATTCAAACTGTGGGAGCGAGCCTGCTCGCGAAGGCGTCGTGTCAGTCGACATCAATGTTGAATGTGCGACCGTTTTCGCGAGCAAGCCCGCTCCCACAGGGATTGGTGGTGTTCTTAGATCTCGAGGACTTCCATCTCGCGCAGCACTTCACCTACCGCCGCGACTGCTTCGCGCATTTGCGCCGGGCTGACGTGGCCGATACAGCCGACGCGGAAGGTTTCGACCTGGGTCAGTTTGCCGGGGTAGAGGATGTAACCCTTGGCCTTGACCCGTTCGTAGAAGTCCTTGAACTGATAGCGCGGGTCTTCCGGCGCATGGAACGTGGCGATGATCGGCGCCTGAATCGCTGTTGGCAGGAAGCTGCGCAAACCGAGTTTGGCCATCTCTTCCATCAGCGCCTGACAGTTGGCCGCGTAGCGCGCATGCCGTGCCGGCAGGCCACCTTCTTCGTTGTATTGCAGCAAGGCTTCGTGCAGCGCGGCGACCACATGGGTTGGCGGGGTGAAGCGCCATTGACCGGTTTTCTGCATGTAGGCGTGCTGGTCAAACAGATCCATCGCCAGCGAGTGCGAATTGCCTGCTGCAGCGGCCAACGACTCTTTGCGAGCGAAGACGAAGCCCATTCCCGGCACACCTTCCAGGCATTTGCCGGAGGCGGCGATCAGCGCATCGAACGGCACGGTCTGCGCATCCACCGGCAGCGCGCCGAAGGAGCTCATGGCATCGATGATCAGGCGTTTGCCGTGTTGCTCGATAACCTGGGCAATTTCCGCCAGCGGATTGAGGATGCCGGTGCTGGTTTCGCAGTGGATCAGCGCGACGTGGGTGATATCGCCATCGGCGCGCAGCAGACGATCTACGTCGGCGGCAGTGGTCGGTTCGTCTTCAGCGGTTTCGAAAGTGCTGAAGGAGCGGCCGAGCACTTCGCAGATTTTCGCCAGACGCTTGCCGTAGGCGCCGTTGATCAGCACCAGCACTTTGCCGTCGCGTGGCACCAATGTACCGATCGCCGCTTCGACCGCAAAAGTGCCGCTGCCCTGCAACGGCACGCAATGGTGAGTGGCGGCGCCGTTGAGGATCGCCAGTAGTTGCTCGCAAAGGCTGGCGGTCAGTTGATTGAAGCGGTCATCCCATGACCCCCAGTCGACCATCATCGCCTGGCGGGTGCGGGCCGAAGTGGTCAACGGGCCGGGAGTGAGCAGGATGGGTTCGGCGATACTCATTCGTGTGTCCTCGGGAAGCGCTGTGGGATGAAGCTACGGGGCATACGTTGCAATTCGCCGTTGCATCAATCAAATTGTTTGTTGTTATGCCAGCCATCAGTGAGGGTTATTCATGAACCTGTTTCAACTCCGCGCGTTCGATGCCGTGGCCCGTGAAGGCAGCTTCACCCGTGCTGCTGCCCGCTTGTTCATCAGTCAGCCGGCGGTCACCGGGCATATCAAGGCGCTGGAGGAGCACTACCAGATCACCTTGTTGCGGCGCACCGCACGACGGGTGGAACTGACCGAGGAGGGCACCAAACTGGCGGCGATCACTCGGGCCATGTTTGGTCTGGCGGAAGAGGCGCAGGCGATGCTCGAAGCCAATCGACAATTGCTCACCGGGCGACTGGAGGTGGCGGCGGATGGCCCGCACATGGTCATGCCGATGCTGGCGAGTCTGCGTTCGCGGTATCCAGGGATCACGGTCAATCTGCGTCTGGGCAATGCGCAGGAAACCCTTGCCGCGCTGTTATCCGAGCACGCGGACGTCGCCGTGCTGACCGAAGTCGAGCCGCGCAAAGGCTTGCACCTGCAAGCGCTGAGCGAGTCGCGGATTTGCGCCTTGGTGCCGGCCGGGCATCCGTGGGCGGTGCGCTCTTCAGAGGTGAAGCTCAAGGAACTGGATCAGGTGATCATGGTGCTGCGCGAGCCGAGTTCGATCACCCGGCGCACGTTTGATCAGGCGTGTACGCAGGCTGCGGTTAATCCGCGAGTGTTGCTGGAACTCGATAGCCGGGAAGCGGTGACTGAAGCGGTCGCCGCAGAACTGGGCGTCGGCGTGGTGTCCTCAGTGGAAGTCAGCCACGACCCGCGCGTGGTGGCGATTCCGATTGTCGGCGAGGGGCTGGTAAACCGGCACATGATTGGCTGCATGGAGCGGCGGCGGGAGTTGCGGCTGATTCAGGCGTTCTTCGACTTGGCGCCGGCCTGAGACACCGCGGCGCCTCATTCGCGAGCAGGCTCGCTCCCACACTGGTCTTGCGGCATATACACATCCCCTGTGGGAGCGAGCCTGCTCGCGAAGGGGCCATCACTGTTTCACAAGGCTTTCGCGAACCATATCGAGAAACGTCGCCACCACCCGTCGCGAACTCTGCTCACGCAAGCACACCAGTGTCTCGGTCAAACGCCGGGTGCAATCGGTAATCGGCAACGCACAGACCCGCGAGTCCGCACCAAACTCCGCAGCCGAAACAACCCCCACGCCAATCCCCACCACCACCGCCTCACGCGCCGCTTCCCGGCCTTCGACCTGAATCGCCGGACGAATGCGAAACCCGGCGCGGGCCATTTCCTCTTCCAGCGTCTGTCGCGTCACCGAGCCGTGCTCGCGCAAGACCAGCGGCGTGTCATCCAGATCCGCCAGGCAGATCGACTCGCGCTCGGCCCACGGATGATTGCGCGAAACGAACGCCACCATCGGGTCGTTGCGCAATGGCACGCTGAGCAAACGTTCATCACTGACATCACGCCCCAGTAGCGCCAGATCGGCCTGATAGTTAAACAACCGAAACAGCGATTCATCGGTATTGCCCGTCTCGATCTTCACGCTGATCCCCGGATAGCGCTCGCAGAACCGCGCGATCTGCGGCAACACATGCACCGGCGCATCCACCGCTAGAATCAGGCTGCCGGTCTGCAAGGCCTGGGATTCCTGAAGCAGTTCCTGGGCTTCGGCTTCAATCACAAACAGGCGCTGAGTAATCGTCAGCAAGCGTTCGCCGAGGTCAGTCAAACGCACGGAACGTTTATTGCGATGAAACAATAAAACGCCGAAGCGTTCTTCCAGTTTGCGCACCTGGTCGGAAATCGCCGGTTGCGTGAGGAAAAGCCGCTCGGCGGCCCTGGTGAAGCTTCCATGCACGGCCACGGCGTGAAAGGCTTTGAGCTGGGCGTGGGACACCGACATGAGGCCTCCAGTAACAAGCTGAGCTTATGAGTGAAATACGATAAATCGATTTTATTTATTAAACAGTAATTGCTTTGATCCGCTCACGCCATCGCTGACTGCCCGTTCGTGCAGCAACGCTGGCGATGAGCCTGTGCGTGCAACAGCAGGACTCATCTGACCGGTATCGCCATAGGGATGGGGTGATATCGCAGTGCTCAACAATAAAAAAACACAGGCGTTTACTTAACGATTCTGCCGGCACACTCACACCCTGAGGTCAGAACCACAATGAACAAGCACATCGGCACCATTGCGCGTTGGCGCATGCAGATTTTCGCTATCACCTGGCTCGCGTATGCCGCTTTCTACTTCACCCGCAAAGCGTTTTCGGTGGCCAAACTGGGCATCGGCGAAGACCCGACCTTCATGCTCGACAAGATGACGATGGCCAATCTGGATGCCATCTATCTGGCGGCTTATGCCATCGGCCAATTCACTTGGGGCATGCTCGCCGACCGCTTTGGGCCCAGGGTCGTGGTGCTCGGTGGTTTGCTGATTTCCGCTGCGGCGGCGCTGGTGATGGGCAGTTTCGCGACGTTACCGATCTTCGCCACCTGCATGTTGATCCAGGGGTTGGCGCAGTCCACGGGATGGTCGGGGTTGTGTAAAAACCTCGGCAGTTTTTTCCCCTCCGAGCAGCGCGGGCGAGTGCTCGGGTTGTGGAGTTCCTGCTATGCGTTTGGCGGTCTGGTTGCCTCGCCGTTCGCCGGATGGTGGGCCTATACGCTGGTCGGTAGCTGGCACGCGGCGTTTATTTCCAGTGCGGCGGTGGTCGCGGTCGTGGCGGTGTTGTTCTTTATTTTTCAACGTAACAAACCGGAAGACGTCGGCTTGCCGGCAGTGGAGCCAGAGCCGGAACTGAGCGCTGAAGAGACCGAGGCCAACAGCAAACTCAGCGTTTGGGAGCCGTTGAAGGAGATCCTGCGCAACCGCACGGTGTTGGTGCTGGGTCTGGCGTATTTCATGTTGAAACCGGCGCGCTACGCGATTTTATTGTGGGGCCCGGTGATCGTCTTCGAGCAGATGCCCAGTGTCGGCAAGGTGGGGGCGGCGATTATTCCGACCTCGTTTGAGCTGGCCGGGTTGCTCGGGCCGATCATGATCGGCCTGGCCTCGGACAAACTGTTCGGCGCCCGGCGCATGCCGGCCTGCGTCTTGAGTCTGCTGGCGTTGACCGTCACCCTGGCACTGTTCATGGGCGCCTTGCAGACCGGCAGTGTGTTGCTGGTGGTGGCGTTGCTGTTCGTTATGGGCCTGACCCTGTACGGCCCGGACTCGATGATCAGCGGCGCGGCCGCCATCGACTTCGGCAAAGCCAAGGCCGGCGCCACCGCCGCTGGATTCGTCAACGGTTGCGGTTCGGTCGGTGCGGTGCTCGGCGGTTTGCTGCCGGGTTATTTCGATACGGTGACGGTGTTCATCGTGTTCGCCGGTTGCGCGCTGTTCTCGGCGCTGGTGCTGATTCCGCACTGGAACAGCCGTCCGGTCGGCGTGATGGAGCCGCGCGCGTCCATCCCCAATAGCCCGTTGACGATCAAACCTCTGCGTTCTTGAAACCCCTTGCCTCGCGGCCTGCTGCAACGTTCGCGGCAGGCTGAGTCGTGGCCATTTGACTGGAGAATCCCATGAGACCGTTTTGGCTGGAGCAGGCCTTGCAGGCCGACGCATCCGAAACCTGCCCGTCGCTGCAAGGCGAAGTACGCAGCGATGTGTGCATTGTCGGCGGCGGTTACACCGGGTTGTGGACGGCGATCATGCTCAAGCAACAGGACCCGGAACTGGATGTGCTGTTGATCGAGGCCGACATCTGCGGCGCCGGTGCCAGCGGGCGCAATGGCGGTTGTGCGCTGTCGTGGTCGGCGAAATATTTCACCCTTGAACGCTTGTTCGGCGTCGAGGAAGCCGTGCGACTGGTCAAGGAATCCGAGCGCAGCATCCACGCCATCGGTGAGTTCTGCGAGCAATACGGCGTCGATGCCGATTATCGGCTCGACGGCACGCTTTACACCGCCACCAACCGTGCGCAGGTCGGTTCGACCGACGCGGTGATCGCGGCGCTGGAGCGCAACGGCATCAACTCGTTCAGCCAGCGCCCGGTCGCCGACGTGCAGCGCATGGCCGGTTCGAGCAAGCATCTGGAAGGTTGGTTCTCGCCGGCCGCCGCCAGTGTGCAACCGGGCAAACTGGTGCGCGGGCTGCGCCGGGTGGCGTTGCAACTGGGTGTGAAGATCCACGAGAACACGGCGATGACAGGGTTGCAGGAGGGCCGTCCGGCGCGCCTCCAGACGCCGAACGGCAACGTTGTCGCCGACCGTGTGGTGCTGGCGATGAACGCGTGGATGGCCCGCGCCTTCCCGCAGTTCGAGCGCAGCGTGGCAATCGTTTCCAGCGACATGCTGATCACCGAACCGCGCCCGGACCTGTTACAGGACATCGGTTTGACCAGTGGCGTCACCGTGCTCGATTCGCGGATTTTTGTGCACTATTACCACAACACCCCGGACGGCCGGATCATGCTCGGCAAGGGCGGCAACACCTTCGCCTATGGCGGGCGGATGCTGCCGGTGTTCGATCAGCCATCACCGTATGCCGGGTTGCTCAAGCGCAGCCTTGGCGATTTTTTCCCGGCGTTCGCCGACGTCAAGGTCGACGCAACCTGGAACGGGCCGTCCGATCGCTCGGTGACCGGTTTGCCGTTCTTTGGCCAGATGAGCAACAGCGGCAATGTGTTTTACGGATTCGGTTATTCCGGCAGCGGCGTTGGCCCTTGCCACATGGGCGGGCAGATTCTCGCGTCGCTGGTGCAGGGAGTGGACAACCCGTGGACGCGCTCGCCGCTGGTCAATGGGCCGCTGGGTTACTTCCCGCCGGAACCGATCCGCTATCTCGGCTCGTTGATGGTGCGTAACGCCATCCGCCGCAAGGAGCGTGCCGAAGACCATGGGCGACGGCCCCGGCATCTGGACGTGCACCTGGCGAAATTCGCCGCGGCGGCGGGCAAGGCCGACAAGGGTTGAGTCCCATCAGCAGTGAGTCTGTGTGGCGATGCCTCAGGCGGGGCAACACTATGTGCCGTTGAGCAGCCAATCAAGCAGCAAGCCGTTGTCCCGCGCAGCCAGTGTTTCGCGCGGCGCCGGATTGCGCGAATGGCCCAGGCATACAATCGGCCGGTCAGGATCGCTGTCGAGGAAGCTCACCCACACTTCACTGCCGGCGCAGGGCAGTTCAGCGGCGGCCATTCGGCCATTGGCGCAGGTCATGGCGATGGGCAGCCAGATTGCGTCGGATTCGACCGCTGGCGAGTGTTCCGACGGCCACAGCCGGACAGCGATGCGCCCGTGCGCGTCAATGCGCGCCGGTTGCCCCGACGCGCCGATGACCTGCGCCAGGTGATACCCGGCGATGCTCGGGCGCAGTTGTTTGAGCGGGGGGCGAAAGTCGGTTGACCAGGGTTGTGCGGTGAAGTCGTTGTAGTAGCGATGCACGGTGGGCGTCGGGTCGAGAATCGATGGATGTTGACCATGGTGGCGTAATGAGGTGATCCGCCATTGCTCATTGAAGTGGCTGATCGGATGCTCCGAAACCTGCAATAGATGCCCGCTGCGCAAACCGACGCAGTCGCTGCGACCATGGAATGAGCGATGCAGGCAACGTTGTCGCTCCAGATGGCGACGACTGCGTTGCTCGTCATGGCGGTGCTCCGGTGCCGGCATCGGCGGCCGTGGTGTTGACGCGGTCTGATTGGCTGCATCCTCGGCCGGCGCCTTTTGCCCTCGATTGCGCACAACGTGCAGGGTGGGGATGGGCGCGGCGTGGTGATGCTGGTACAGCGCGCTGACGCCGGGTGAGGGCGTTTGCTCGTCGACCGTGAAGGGTAGCAGTGTCGGCGTTTGCGGCAGACTCAGGCTGTCATCGGCGAACACAACGGTGTGGCCGCTGGCGTGATGCTCGAAGTGGTAGTGGATGCCTTCTTCTTCGCACAGCCGTTGCAGCAGCGCCAGATCGCTTTCCTCGTACTGGATGCAAAACGGTCGTACGGGATAATGGCCCACGGTCATTTCAATGCGGTAGCTGTGCGCCGGCAAGGCGTTTTCGTCGAGCAATTGCTGAATAATCTGTGGCACGCTCAGTTGCACCAATACCCGTCGCCTTTCTGGTTGTGCCAACGTCTGCAGGTACGGCACCAACGTCAGCCGGTAGCCGATTCGATACGTCCCGCGGTGTTCGCAACGGGCGCTGTGGATCATGCCGTGGACCCCGTGATGGTCGTCCAGTTGCACATAGGCCGTCTGCTGCAACAGCGTAGCTGTCGCCATGGCCGGGGCCAGGCCGATCAGTTCGATGTCGAAGCGAAAAGGCTGGTTGAGCGCTTCTTCACCGACAAAACGCAACACGGGCAGGCGCAAGCCGCTGTCGATCAGGGTCAGGGTGAACGGACTTTCCTTGTCATTGAGCATTCGCACAGGCTCTGTCAGGCAATACGGGCCTCAGAGAGTACGAAACCGCGGCGCTGAATAGTCATCGCAAAAGGGTTTTTCAGAATCGCCCTACGAGCTCTGGCGAAGATGTCGATTTCACATTGGATTTTTTGGTCGATTGCCGACTTTAGGCCGTATAAACTTGGCGCCACGCGTCGGCCAATAGATGTCTCGGCGCCACAGATCAAGAGAGTGAGTAATGGGCGCACAGTGGAAGGTTAAACACAAAGAAGCGGCAGCCAACGCCAAGGGCAAGATCTTCGGCAAACTGGTGAAAGAAATCACCATCGCTGCCCGCAACGGTGCCGATACCGCCACCAACGCACACCTGCGTCTGGTGGTCGAACAGGCCAAGAAAGCCTCGATGCCCAAGGAAACCCTGGACCGCGCGATCAAGAAAGGCGCGGGTCTGTTGGGCGAAACCGTGCAATACCATCGTGTGACCTACGAAGGTTTTGCACCGCATCAGGTTCCGTTGATCGTCGAGTGTGTTACCGACAACATCAACCGCACCGTCGCGGAAATCCGCGTGGCATTCCGCAAGGGCCAACTGGGCGCTTCCGGCTCTGTCGCCTGGGACTTCAACCATGTGGGCATGATCGAAGCTTCGCCGGACACCCCGGACGCCGATCCGGAAATGGCCGCGATCGAAGCCGGTGCCCAGGATTTCGAGCCGGGCGAAGACGGCGCGACCCTGTTCCTGACCGATCCGACGGACCTCGACGCCGTGCAGAAAGCGCTACCGGAGCAAGGCTTCACCGTGCTGTCGGCGAAACTCGGCTACCAGCCGAAAAACCCGGTGAGCGGCCTGAGCGACGAGCAAATGGCTGAAGTTGAAGCGTTCCTCGAAGGCCTCGACAACCACGACGACGTGCAGGACATGTTTGTCGGTCTGGCTGGCTGATTTGTTTTATTTGTAGCACTGTCATCGCGGGCAAGCCCGCTCCCACAGGTATTGCGTCGTACACACGTTCTGTGATCGCCACCAAACCCTGTGGGAGCGGGCTTGCCCGCGATTGACCGCGTAGCGGTCACGGCTTTTTCAGTACCGCAACCACTTCACTGAACCCCGGTCGCCCCGGCACATCCGCCTGACAGCAACGCCGCTGCAGTTCCTCCAGCTCCCCACGCCGCTCATCACTCAACCCTGAGTCGATCCGCGCGAGCAACTCCCCAAGCAAAACCCCGAACGCGCGCACCTCAATGCGTTGCAGCGCCCGTGTTTCGACGTTGTCCGTGGTGGCATGGAACGACGCCGCGCCGAAATCCCCCAGCAAACAGTCCCCCTGATCATTCAACAGAATGTTGTGCCCGTAGAGATCGCCGTGGGTGATGCCTTGCTGATGCAGATGCTCGGCCGCCGAGGCGATGCCCTTGGCAATGCGCAGCACCACATCGGCGCTGAAGCGGCAATCCTCGGCGTACACATCCCGTGAGCAGGAGGCCAGGCTTGGCAACCCCGCCAGGTTGCGAAAGCTTGGATCAATCAGTTGCATCACCAGCCCCTGCTGTCCGTCGGGGTGGCCAGTGATGCGGCCTTCAACCCGGATCAGGTTCGGGTGCAGCCCGGCGGTGATGCAGGCGTTCATTTCGTGCAGCGGCGAGCCGTCGCTGGTCATCTCGCCTTTGTACAGCTTCACCGCGACTGGCTGCCGTGAACCATCGGCGCGCTGCCAGATCGCCCGGGAAATCACCCCGGAAGCGCCTTCGCCCAGTTGCTGCTCCAGGTGCAACGCCGACCAGTCGATCTGCGGCGTGGCTTCAAGGGCGGCGGCGTCGGCTTCGGTTTCCAGCGGATTGCCGGCGTAGGCCAGCCACGTCAGGCGCGGCAACGTCAGCAGCTGTTGCGGCAGTTCGGTGAGGCGGTTGGCGGCGATGCGGATCAGTTCCAGCCGGTTGCAGTTGCCCAGCGATGGCGGCAGCGATTGCAGGCGATTGCCGGCCAGCATGAGTTTCTGCAAGTAAGGACGTTCGCCCAGTTCGTCTGGCAGGGTCTCGATGCAGTTGTCGGTCAGAATCAGCCAGCGCAGCAGCGGTGGCAGGGCGGCACCGGGCACATTGACGATGCGGTTGGCCTTGAAGCCGACCATCGTCAGTGCGGCGCATTGGCCGAGGCAGGCGGGCAGTTCGCTGAACTGGTTGTCGGAGCAGAACAGTACGCGCATTCGGGTCAGTCGATGCAGGTCATCCGGCAGACGGTTCAAGTTGTTGCCGCTGAGGTTGAGCACCTCCAGAGAGTCGGCCAGATCAAAGATCTCCGGCGGAAATTCGGTCAGGCCGCAGGACAGATCCAGCCGCGTGATGCCCGACAACTCGCCGGCGCGCAATTGAGCAAGGGTGTGCATGAAGTTCTTCGCAATAGAGGGGTCGCAGGAATGGCCGACATGATAGCGGTAGATGCCTGCTCAGCGCAGAGGAAACCCTGTAGGCGCTGCCGAAGGCTGCGCCTACAAAGGGTGCGGTGCTGTGGTCAGATCCTGCAGTTGCCCCAAGCGGCTGCGCGTGCGGGCCAGATCGATCGCGTTGCCCGCCAGACTTTCGCCCAGCGGCAGTGTGCCGAGCAGGCTCAGGTGTTTGTCCTGATCGTAGAGCACGTCGATCAGATTGATGAAGCGCTGTTGCGCAGCGATCGAGCATTCAGCCAGTTCCGGTAGATCGTCGATGATCCAGTGGTCGAACCGCCGACACAGTTCCAGATAGTCCATCACTGCAGTTGGTTCTTCGCACAGATCAGCGAAGGTAAAACCGACGCGCCGGCCCTCGCACACACGTGCCTGAATCTGCCGGGTGCCGACCGTTAACGGCAGGGGCGGTGCATTCTGCGCCGGCAGATTCAGCGCCTGACGTTGAGCCGGTGTGGCCGGCCACAGGTAGCGTCCGTGGGTGAAAACCTGATGTGCGTGATTGCGCGCCTGACTGCGGTAATCGTGGGGGCCGCCGACTTCCATGATCTGCATGCGCGAATTGATCAGCTCGATCACCGGTTTGAACCGCGCGTGATAAAGCGGATTCGGCAGCAGGCCTTCCGGGGCATAGTTGGAGGTCACCAACAACAGAATCCCGCGCTGGAACAGTGCCTTGAACAACCGTGTAATCAGCATTGCATCGCCGATGTCATGCACATGGAATTCGTCGAAACACAGCACCCGACAGTCCTGCAATAACTCATCGAGCGTGAGGGCGAGGGCATCGTCCTGTTGGCGATGGCGGAACATGCCCTGATGCAGTTGGGCAAAGAATTCATGGAAATGCAGGCGCCGTTTCTGCTCCATTGGCAGGGCCTGGAAAAAGCCATCCAGCAGCCAGCTCTTGCCGCGTCCGACGGCACCGTACAGATACAGGCTCGGCGGTTTTTGCGCTGCGCCGCCGAACAACAGACTGGCCTGCTGCGCCATGCAATCGATGACGCGCTGCTGGCTCTGGCTGAGGATGTAACCCTGATCGTGGGCTTTGTTTCGCATGTAATCGCGGATCAACCGGGCACTGGCGTCATGGCCGGCGCTGGCGGGCAGACCTTTGCCGAACAAACGGCGCAACGCCAGCCAGCGCTGGGTCAGTGGCGAACGTTTCGGCGGGTGGGTGGGCACTCTGCGGTCACTCCGTATGCGTCAAACCGGCTCTGGGGCGCGGCAGCGTAGTGTAACCAGACGCACCGTCAGCCTTCTACCGCAGCCGCCCGAGAGTGGGCGGTCACTGAACAATAATGTGCGGCGTGTAGAGGAATTTTCAGCAACTGGATTCTCCGCATTGCCAACCTTTCGAAACATATCCCGGCGTTTGCGTGGATCCAATCGACTGGCGCAATCGCAGTCCGTTGCTAACCTGAAACACAATAACGACGACGCGAGCACCGACAAGGAAGGGCGCAGTGAATGTACGTGTGGTCATGGGCCTGCTGGGTGTGTGTGTTGCACCTGTATACGCGGCGGATCTCCAGGTCGAAGTACGGGTCGACGTGCAGCGCGGCTGTCAGTTGATTGGCCAGCAGCGCGAGGCCGGTATCGAACAACTTGGCGTGCTCGATTTCGGCAGTACCGCGCGCCTTGACGATCCTGCAGGGCCGCTGGGGGCGGCGTTGACCAATCAACGGCTGCCGCGCCTGGAATGCAACCCGGACACGCCGTATCAGATGCGTGTCGATGGCGGTTTGCATGGCGGCGTCGGCGAAGTTCGCTACATGGCCGGCGCGGCTGACAGCCAGCCGATTCCGTATCGCTTGTATCAGGACGCCGCGCGACGGGTGCCGTTGGTGGTGGATGTACCGGTCAGCGGTCGGGTGCCGGACAGCGGCACTGTGGAGTTGCCCTTGTACGCGCGGATCGAGCGCCTGGCGCAAGTGCCCAGGGTCAGCCGTTACTCCGATCTGGTGAAAGTGACGGTCACCTGGTGATCGCAAGGTTTTAAGCGGCAATCCGCTGGATTCGGGTTGTTCATGGAAGGTGTTCAGCGATGAACGTGATGGTTGAGTCATTCCTCAGGGAGCAGGGGCGGACACAATGACAGGCAGGCACTGGATGGTCATGGCGGCAGGCACGCTGCTGTTGCTCGCGGACGAAGCGCAAGCGGCGGTCAGCGGGCAGATAAATGCGCGGCTGATCCTGATTGCCGGCTGCGAAGTGACCAATGCCAGCGATCCCTCCGGCCCGGTCAGCGACCTGGGCAAGCTTGATTTCGGCCAGCAGGGCCCGACCTGGGACGCGCCGATCAAGGCCAGCCTCGATGGCGACAGCAGCGGCAAACTCAACGTCGCCTGTAACCCTTCGGTCACCGGTTTCACCGTCACCATCGACGGTGGTGCCCACGGTGACGGCACCACCCGGCGCCTGAGCAACGGCCGCCAGACCCTTCCTTATCAGCTATTCCTCGATGCCTCCGGCAAACAAAGCTACAGCATCGGCCAGCAACACAATTTCGCTGTCACCAGCGGTGCGCAGATACCCATTCCGGTATTTGGCTCGGTGGTGGCGAATACCCGCGCGGTTCCGGCAGGGGTCTATACCGACACCCTGACGGTGACGCTCGACTGGTAACCCCGTAGAGGACGGACACCATGCGTACGTTTGCATCAAGGATAGGTTTGTCGCTGCTCGGCCTGACGCTGGTTTCCAGTGCCAACGCCGCTACCACTGTCACCGGCCAGATCACCTCCAGCCTGATCCTGATCAGCAGCTGTCAGGTCAACGGCGCCGGCGGCTCCACGGGGCTGAACTTCGGTGCGTTGAACTTCGGCACCGCCAACAGCCTGTTCACCACCGCCACCGGGCAAGTGTTGGGCGGTGGCGGCGGGGCGTTGTCGATTCTGTGCTCGAGCGGCACCACGCCGACGGTCAAGGTGCGTGCCGGCTCCCACGACGGTATGTCGCCGGGCGGTACGCGCGCGCTGTACGACGGTGTCGCCAACTACGTGCCGTATGACTTGTATACCGATGCCGGGCATTCGCAGCTACTGGCGATCGACGGCACGATCAATCTGGCGGCCAGCACCGGCGTGGCGCAAACGGTGAACATCTACGGTCAGGCAGTGGGCAAGGCCGGTTTACCCGCCGGGACCTACACCGACACCGTCGCTGTTGAACTGACGTTCTGATGCCATGCGCCGTCAAGGCTGCATTGCGCTGCTCCTGCTCTGTGCGGGCAGTGCGCCGCTGCCGCTGACAGCAGCGACCAATCAGAGCTTTCAGGTCAGCGCTACGATCACGGCGGGGTGTCTGGTGGTGGGTGGGGTGTCGAACTATGGCGGGCTGAATTTCGGTTCGCGTTCGGCCCTGGCCACCGGCACGGTGCAGGTCGCACTGACCGGCGGTGTGCAGTTGCAATGCACACCGGGGGTGACATTGAACATGAGCGTCGATGGCGGCCAGTACAACAGCAGCGGCCGGCACATGCAGGTCAGCAGCGGCACTGCGCGGGTGGCGTATGCACTGTTTCGCGACGCCGCGTACAGCCAGAGCCTGGGGATTGGCCAGAGTGTGGCAGTGGCCTATAGCGATGCGAACAACATCAGCCTGCCGATTTACGGTCAGGTGCAATTGCCCGGCAATCAGCCGGGGGGGACGTACAGCGACGTGTTGCAGGTGCAGCTGTCGTGGTAGGGCGAAATTTGAATGGCCGACAAGGAGCAGGTAGATGGGGGCAGTTATGTCACGGCATTCGTGGGTGCAGTGCGCGATGTTGGCGCTGGTCATGCTCGGGGCAGGTCACACGCAGGCAGCCAGCTCGGTATTGATCTGGCCGATTGATCCGGTTCTTGAGGCCGACCAACAGGCCAGCGCGCTGTGGCTGGAGAACCGTGGTAACGAAACCGCCAATCTGCAGATTCGCGTCTTCGCCTGGAGCCAGAACGGTTTTGCAGAGCAGTACCAGAATCAGCGCGACGTGATCGGCAGCCCGCCCGTGGCGAAGATCGAACCGGGGCAGAAACAACTGGTGCGCCTGACCCGAACCAAAGACGTACCCCCCGGGCAGGAACTGGCCTATCGAATCATCATCGACGAAATCCCTTCCGCACAAACGGCCTCCGCCGAGGGTGGCAAGACTGCAGCGGCCATTCGCTTTCAAATGCGTTATTCAGTGCCGCTGTTTGCCTACGGCGCGGGGCTGTGGAGCAAAGAGGACAGCACTCGGCCGCGAGATCCCAAAGGCATCGGCCTGCCGCAGTTGAGCTGGCGCACGGTGGCGGTCGATGGCCGACCCTACGTGGAGGTGCGCAATCAGGGTGCGGTCCATGCCCGGCTGACCGATGTGGCGATCAAACAGGGTGGGCAGAGCAAGCCATTGGCTGAAGGCCTGCTGGGTTACGTGCTGCCGGGCGCAGTGATGCGTTGGCCGGCACCGGGTTCTCTGGCCGGCGATTCAGCGTTGCAGGTGCGGGTCAACGGTGCGACGCAGGTGCAGAGCGTGACTCCGTCGCGGTGATTGAGTCGAGCCCGGGTCTTTGACGTCGAGCAAGCAGTGTCAGGAGGATTGAGTCCATTGACGGATGTAAAGCGCGTATGAGCCCAGGATGGGCTCGCCGTATTCGGCGTCCGTTGTGGCTCGTGACCGGCGCGTGTTGCCTGGTGTTCGTTCAACCATCCGGGGCCGGCGAGCTGCCGCCGCCTCCGAGCGGCATGGAGGCCGTGAGTGATGCACAGCTGTTTCTGGAACTGGTCGTCAACCAGATGAATACCGGGCGCGTGGTGGCGGTGCAGCAGCGCGGCGGGCGGCTGTTCCTGCCGGCCACGGCGTTGCGCGAGACCGGGATGAAATTGCCCGATAGCCTTGGCGCGGAAGTCGATCTCGACAGCCTGCCGGGGCTGCACAGCGAGTACGACAGTGTCGGTCAGCGGTTGCTTCTCGACGTACCGCCGGACTGGCTGCCGGAGCAATTGATCGGCAATCGCCAGGCCTATCCACGAACCCCGGCGCTGAGCAGCTTCGGCGCGCTGTTCAACTATGACCTGTACCTCAACGACACCGACGATGCCGGCACCTATCTGGCGGCGTGGAACGAAGTGCGCCTGTTCGACAGCTGGGGCACGTTGTCCAACACCGGGCAGTACCGGCGCACCTTGTCCGGTGATTCCGTCAGTACGCTGAACAACGGCTACCTGCGTTATGACACCACGTGGCGTTACTCCGATGACGAGCGAATGCTCACCTACGAGGCCGGCGACGTGATCAGTGGTGCGTTGCCCTGGAGCAGTTCGGTACGCCTAGGCGGCGTGCAGTTCTCCCGGGATTTCGCGGTGCGTCCGGATCTGGTGACCTATCCATTGCCGCAATTTGCCGGCGAAGCGGCGGTGCCGTCCTCGGTGGATCTGTTTATCAATGGCTACAAGTCCAGCAGTGCCGACCTGCAACCGGGGCCGTATACGCTGACCAACATTCCGTTCATCAACGGCGCTGGCGAAGCGGTGGTGGTGACTACCGATGCGCTGGGTCGGCAGGTGTCGACCACGGTGCCGTTTTATGTCACTAGCAGCTTGCTGCAAAAAGGCTTGAGTGATTTTTCCGTGGCCGCCGGCACGTTGCGTCGCGACTACGCCCTGAAGGATTTCAGCTATGGTCCCGGCGTAACCTCCGGTAGTTTTCGTTACGGCGTCAGCGACAGTTTCACCCTCGAGAGCCATGCTGAAGCCGCTGAAAATCTCACCCTCGGCGGGCTCGGCGGCAACCTGCGCCTGGGCAATTTCGGTGTGCTCAACAGCGCCATCAGCCAGAGCCGTTTCGAGGGCGACGGTGGCGAGCAGTTAAGCCTCGGTTATCAGTACAGCAACCAGCGTTTCAGCTTTTCCTGGCAGCGCCTGCAACGTCACGATCAATACGCCGACCTGAGCGTGGTCGACAGCCCCTACATCAGCCTCAGCCGCCGCAGCGAACAGGCCACCCTGAGCCTCAATCTCGAGCGCTGGGGCAGCCTCGGTGCCGGTTATTTCGACGTGCGCGCGGCCGACGATTCGCGCACGCGGCTGCTCAATCTGAGCTGGAGCAAACCGCTGTGGCGCAACAGCAGTTTCTATCTGTCGGCCAATCGTGAAATCGGCGACAGCCATTGGGCAGTGCAGGCACAACTGGTGATTCCGTTCGATCTGCGCGGCAGCCTAGCGATCAGCAGCGAACGCAGCAAGACCGGGCAAACCCAACAGCGGGTCAACTACAGCCGCGCGGTGCCATCCGAGGGCGGGGTGGGGTTCAATCTGGGTTACGCCAAGGGGGACGGCGCCGATTACCGTCAGGCTGACGTGACCTGGCGTCTGCAATCGGTGCAGTTGCAGGCCGGGGTGTATGGCACATCGGAGGCCGAAACCCGTTGGGCCGATGCCAGTGGTTCGCTGGTATGGATGGACCGGCAGGTGTTCGCCGCCAACCGCATCGACGATGCTTTTGTCGTGGTCAGCACCGATGGCTTCGCCGACATTCCGGTACGCTACGAAAATCAACAAGTGGGGCAGACCGATAAAAACGGTCATCTGTTAGTGCCGTGGAGCAGCGCCTATTACCGCGGCAAATACGAAATCGATCCGCTGAACCTGCCGGCCAATGTGCGCAGCCCGAATGTCGAGCAGCGTATTGCGGTGCGGCGTGGAAGCGGTTATTTGCTTGAGTTCCCGCTGTCCCGAGTGATTGCCGCAAGCATCGTTCTGGTTGACCCTCAGCAACGTGAATTGCCGTTGGGCGCAGGCGTACTGCATGAGCAGAGCGGCACGCGCACGGTGGTTGGTTGGGATGGTCTGGTTTATCTGGAAAACCTGCAGGCGCAGAACGCGCTGCAAGTGATCCTGGCGGATGGCAAAACCTGTCAGGCGCAGTTCAATGTCGACATGAACCAGACTCAGGTGCCGCTGATCGGCCCGTTGGTGTGCCAATGATCGGCGCCCGTTTGTTTCTGTGGCTGGCGCTGATGCTGCCGGGGGCGGCGCAGGCCCTGTGTTCAGTGGTCGGTACAACGCCGGCGGCATTCGGTTCAATCAGCTCGATTGCGTTGCGCACCACATCGCAGCCCAGTTCGACACTCAATGGCGGTTTGAGCTGCACCGGTTCGCTGTTGTCGCTGCTCACCAGCAACGATCACTTCTGGGGAACAGTCTCTTCGGCCCAAAGCGGATTGCTCGGGCCGAGCGGCGATGTGATCAATTACACGATCTACGCCAACAACAGCACCAGTTACCCGCTGACCCGCGGCACCGCCTTTGACTTCGCCCGTAACGGCATCATCGATGCCTTGGGATTGCTTGGGGGGACGACGCCGAAAACCGTGCCGCTCTATTTGCGGACGACCATCGGCAGCAATGTCGCTGCGGGGGTGTACACCGAAACCCTGAGCATTTTCTGGAACTGGAATTACTGTTCGGGGATTGGCATCGGCAGTATTTGTCTGGGACGTGATATCAACAGCGGAACATCCACGTTGACGGTGAACCTGACGGTTTCCAACGACTGTACGATCACCGCGCCGAATATCGCCTTTGGCAGCGCCCCGGTGGTCAGTGCCTTCACACCGGTAACCGGGCAGACCATCAATCTGGCCTGCACCAAGGGCAGCGACTACACCGTAGGCTTGAGCGACGGGCAGAACCCGGTGAGTGTCGGTGGGCGACGGCGAATGATTTCCGGGAGTAACTACCTGGCCTATGACATCTTCAAAAGCGCCGGCACCACACGGTGGGGCAGTGTGGGTGGCGCACGTCGTGCGAGCACCGATGCCGAGGTCAATCCGGGCAACGGGCTGGGCACTGGCAGCCAGATTTTCAATTTCAACGCCAAGATCTACACCGACCAGACCACACCGCCGGCGGGGACGTATCTGGACAATGTGGTGCTGGATGTCGGTTTCTGAGCTGGCACCGCACGACCCCCTGTAGGCGCTGCGGAACGCTGCGATCTTTTGATCTTGATTCTAAAAAACAGGATCAAAAGATCGCAGCGTGCCGCAGCTCCTACAACGGTTATGCAGTATTTTCAGAACTGCTTGAGCAGTGTGGCGGCCGGTGTATCAACCGGGCTGACAATCGCATAGTTATAGCCGCCCCCCGACCAATATTCGGCGCGCAAATCCCCATCACTGCGGCTGCCCCGAGGCAGAAAGGTGTTTTGCGGCCCAGGTGGCCGCACATAGAAACTCACCCTGTGCCCGCTGCCATCCTCATACATCACCATCGCTGCCGGCCCTTCATCGGTACTGAGCAGGCGTCCACTGACGGGCTCAAAACCGGCCGACTTCAGATCGGGCAAGCGACCCGCCTGAGTGAAATAGCGGTCGAGCCAGCGCTGCATATCGCCGTCGCCGTCGACCTTGTAATCGGCCGGCAACAGGCCTTGCTGGGCAATCAATCGATACGCCTGCAAGGCGTCGGTCATCGGCAGCACGGAGGAGCGCACGAGGGTCATTTCCCGGGCCTGCCAGCCGCTGAAACCGCCGACGCTCACCGCAATCAGCAACACCGCGGCGCTGGCCAGATGGCGGCGTGACTGCTGCTTGCGGCGCTGGCGAATCATCGCCGGATCGAGCGCCGGATTGGCCGGTTGCTGCAACGCGCCACTGAGGGCTGCGCGCAGTTGCTGGGCATCTTGTTGCCAGGCGCGCACTTGCGCGGCTGCATCCGGATGACTGGCCAGCCAGGTTTCCAGCACACGCCGGTCGGCGTCGCTGAGTTGGTGGTCGACGTAAGCGTGCAGGTCACGCTCGCTGGGAGGCAGGCTGATCATTTGAGTCTCCGCAAAGAAGGGCTGTTGATTTCGCCTTCGCTAAGTTGGCGCAAGGCCTGGCGGGCGCGGGACAGGCGCGACATCACGGTGCCGATCGGGGCGCCGAGAATCTCGGCGACCTCTTTATAGGAAAGGCCTTCAACCGAAACCATCAGCAGCAGGGCGCGCTGTTCGGTAGGTAATCGGTCGAAGGCTTGCAGGGTCGATTGAGCGATCACGGTGCGCTCGACCGACGGTTCGGCATCGTCGCGACCGGTGAAAAATTCGAGCATCCGCGCATAGCGGCGCGAGCGGCGATGAGCATCGAGAAACTGTCGGTAGAGGATCGAAAACAGCCAGGCGCGCAGATCGCCGTCGGCGCGTTTGTCGCCCCAACTCGACAGGGCCCGTTCAAGGCTCGCCTGCACCAGATCGTCGGCGCTGCTGCTGTTGCGCGTCAGTGACACGGCAAAGCGGCGCAATCTGGGAATGATTTCTCTCAACTGTTCGTCGAATTCGCTCATGAGTTTCTGCAAG
The DNA here is from genome assembly GCF_900187585.1 of Pseudomonas sp. Irchel 3E19. NCBI lineage: Bacteria > Pseudomonadati > Pseudomonadota > Gammaproteobacteria > Pseudomonadales > Pseudomonadaceae > Pseudomonas > Pseudomonas sp. Irchel 3E19. The sequence continues at coordinate 52,080 of NZ_FYDT01000026.1, read as the reverse complement.
TCACTACGCTGTGGACTAGGGAGACGTCCGTCGCTGGAGGTTATTCCACGATCGGAAAAATAAATACCGGGCCGTGGAATAAACCTTGCTGGGGTGCGTCTTGCTGATTCTTCCTACTTGTGGCCGATGGCCCTGGAGTTATTCATGGTTGATCGCACTTCACCCACAGGCGGGCCGCAGCGTCCGCCACTGAGTGCCGCGAGCCTGATAGTGCGTCTTGGTGGCATTGCCGTTGTGGTCGCCGCGGTGGCCGCGGCGTTTGCCTACGTACATGGCAACTTCGACCCACAACGTCTGACGCCCAAAGCGCTGGTCGATGTGCTGGAGAAGAACAACGGCGTGCATCCCGGATTTCGCCGCAATCACGCCAAAGGCGTGTGCGTGATCGGCCATTTCGAGAGCAGTGGCGAGGCGCGGGTGTTTTCCACCGCGCAGGTGTTCAACGAGCCACGCACTCCGGTAGTGGGGCGTTTTGCATTGCCGGCGGGCAATCCGTATGCACCGGATAGCGCCGTGCCGATTCGCAGTCTGGCGCTGCGTTTCACCCAGGCCAATGGTCAGCAATGGCGTACCGGCATGAACAGTATGCCGGTGTTCCCGGTGGGGACGCCTGAGGCGTTTTACCAATTGCAGCAGGCGCAATCGCCAGATCCGGCCACGGGTAAACCCGATCCGGGCAAGGTTCCGGCGTTCTTTGCCGCGCACCCCGAAGCCGTACCGTTCCTGACTTGGGTGAAGACCGCGAAGCCGTCGGCCAGTTACGCTACCGAAACCTACAACAGCGTCAATGCGTTTTATCTGGTGGACGCCAGCGGGAAAAAACAGGCCGTGCGCTGGAGCATGACACCGCTGGCCCAGGATGCTGCAGGTGCCACCGCCCCTGAGGGCAGCGACTTTCTGGAAAAGGATCTGGTGCAGCGCTTGGCTGCCGCGCCACTGCGCTTTGCGTTGAATATCACCTTGGCCAATCCCGATGATCCGGTGAACGACGCCAGCAAAACCTGGCCCGCCGGACGTAAGGTGTTGAACGCCGGCACGTTGGTGCTGGACAAGACCCAGCCGCAACTGAGTGGCGAGTGCCGCGATATCAATTACGACCCATTGGTGCTGCCGTCCGGCATTCAAGGCACCGACGACCCGTTGCTCGCCGCACGTTCGGCCGGTTACGCCGATTCCTATCTGCGGCGCACCAGCGAAGTCAGCCAGTTGCCCGCCGCCAAACAGGAGGCTCGCCCATGAGCACGCAACCGACACATTTCGCCCTGTTGGCGCGACTGCTGCACTGGCTGATGGCGGTAATGATCATCGCGATGCTGTTCATCGGTGCCGGCATGGTCACTTCGGTTTCACAGCGTCATGAATGGCTGATCCATCTGCACAAGCCGTTGGGCATCGCGATTCTGGCGCTGGTGATCGTGCGGATTGTGGTGCGCTTGGCGACGCGCCAGCCGCCGCTGCCGGCGGACCTGCCGGACTGGCAGGTGTTCGCGGCCAAGGCATCGCACCTGTTGCTCTACGGCTTGATGCTGGTGCTGCCGCTGCTCGGTTGGGCGATGATCAGCGCATCGGGTGAGCCAGTCATGCTCAGCACTTCGCTGCAATTACCGTCCATTGTTCCGGCCGATGCGCAGTTGTTTGCGTTGCTGCGCAAAGCGCATGGCTATCTGGCGTATCTGTTGTTCCTGACGGTGCTGCTGCACTTGGCGGCGGCGCTGTTCCATGGCTGGGTGCGCCGCGACGAAGTGCTCTCCAGCATGTTGCGTGGGCGCGATCGCGATTAACCCGTTGGGGCGGCGCATTGTGTGGATGCGCCACTTTCCCCGGCGCCACGGCGTTGATGCCTGCACCCAGCAGGCACACGCCGTACCAACCGGCCCATGCGGTTGTGCGAAGTACACATTGCCCACGGCAATACCGCAGGCAACGGCGAACAGCCGCACCACGCTAGATCGCAGACAAGCTGCGATCTTTTGGTATTGCGAGGGCAGAGGTTCAGCGCAGCGTACCGACCATGTCGGCAATGGTGGTCAAAACATCTTTACCCAACTGCATCGAGCGTTTGCCCGACCAACCGGTGTGCGCATTCGGTGCGTCGTCGTGATCCTTGAAGGGCATTTCCAGCGTCAGCGACAGGCAATCGTACTTCTGGCCGACGCTGTTGCATGCCAGCGTCATGTTGGCCTGGCCTGGTTCGTCGCGGGTGTAGCCATACTTGGTCTGGAAGTCTTTGGTGGTGTGCTTCAAGTGGCTGCGGAAATGCTCTTCGAGTTTTTCCAGCCGTGGTGTGTACCCCGGATTACCTTCGCAACCGGCGGTGAAAACGTGGGGGATTTCCTCATCGCCGTGTACGTCGAGGAACAGATCGACGCCGTACTTTTCCATCTGCTGCTGTACGAACAAGACCTCAGGGCTGACTTCCTGACTGGCACTCTGCCAGGCGCGGTTGAGGTCCTGACCCATGGCGTTGGTGCGCAGGTTACCGTGGAAGGCACCATCCGGGTTCATGTTCGGCACCAGGTAGAGGTCGGCACCGGCGAGCAATGTGTTCAGCACCGGGTCATCGTTTCTTTCCAGACGTTCGATCACGCCTTCCATGAACCATTCGGCCATGTGCTCACCGGGATGCTGCTGGGCGATGATCCAGACCTTGCGCTGACCCTGCGCACCGCTGCCTTTGCGCAGCAGCTGGATGTCGCGCCCCTCGACGCTTTTGCCGGTGGCCAACAGTTCGGTGCCGGCTTTGGTCAGCGCCTGCTCGATCAGCCAGTCGTGGCGACCACGGCTGTAAGGTTCGAAATAGGCAAACCAGGCGTGAGTCTGCGTGGCTTCAAGCGAGAAGCGCAGGCAGTCGCCTTCGAATATGGTCGGTACGCGGAACCAGTTGACGTGGTCGTAGGAGGCCACGGCTTGATAACCGGTCCAGGCCTTGTTGTACGAAGACTGGCTGGCGTTGTTCAGGCGAAACCAGTGTTCCTGGCCGACATGCAGGCCGCTGGCCTTGAAGTGGAACCACTGGAAATGCGCGCTGCGCATGTCTGGTCGAATGGCCAGAACCGGGTTGAGCGGATTACTGATGTCGATGACTTGGATATTGCCGCTGTCGAAGTTGGCGCTGATGTCGAACGAAGATTTGGCCACGGTCATAATCGGTTCCTGAATATGATTTTTATGGCGGCTACTTTAGCAGGCTGGGGTGAAACGGAGGAGAATCGCGGGGGTGTTGGCGGGGGCGTCCTCCATGACGCGGACGCAGCTTAGTGTCTGTGCGATTGATTCTCAAGTGCTAATTGCCATTAGTTTGCCCCAATGGCGCCGAGCTTCTCTTGCCAAGCGATATTCTTTTGATATTATCCGCGCCATCGAATTTGCAACATCAAAGACTTCATTAGCCTGAAGACATAAGCCCGAAAAACGGGCAAAAAAAGACCCGGCAAAAAGCCGGGTCAAAAACCGTGATTAGCCTGATGAGGAGATAGTCCAGAAGACCGACCTAAGGTCTCTGGTCCATCGACTGATCTCGCGACCAGCTGCATGCAATAATAATCATTATCATTTGCAAGTCAAATGATTTTATCTGCTCGATTGGAAAATTCTTTCCTGTCCTCTCGAAATCTCTTCGTCACGCTTCTTCTTCGCCATCAAGCGAATGGTCGACCATCGCCCGCGCCATATCCACCATGTGTACTACCGAAAACGCCAGATCGCGACTTGCGCCTTGCAGGTTTTCGGCTGCCTTGAACGCGGTAGCGGCTGCGCAACGCAACAGATCCGAGGCATGCACCAGAGCTTCTTCACCGCTGAGGTGACGCCTGACGTCAAAAAAACGCTCATCAACCTCGGGTTCTGACACAGTTGGTTTCAAGTAGTAGTCCAGCGCACGCTGTGCTGCGGCGTTGCCTTGTGGCGAGGTGAAAGTGGTGTCCATCTGCAGGTCGGGCAAGTCTTTGCAGCTGATATTCATGGTGAAAGGTCACTCCTTGGTCGATTCAAATCCGTGATCTCAGAATAGTACGATTCGTAATTGTGACTTGAATTTAAATACTACAATATGTGTTTTGTCGGTCGAAGACGTACGCGTAAGGTGCCGCACATGGATAAATGGATTGAGTTGGTCAAGGCCAAGATGAGTGAACTCAAAATCACTCAAACAGAGCTCGGAGAGCGCGTCGGCATGTCCCAGGGCGGCATCGGCCATTGGCTGAACAAGCGGCGGGAACCGGGCATCACGGAAATGAATCGCGTGCTGCAGGCGCTGGGCATGGATTTTCTGGAGGTGGTGCTGGTGATCCGCGAGCCCCTGGACACGCCGGACGACGATATGCCGCTGGCGCAGAAATACAACCCGTACTTTCGCTACCCGGTCAGTGACTGGCGTACCCCCTGCGAGGCACGGGAGAGTGAACCGACGTCCTACGCCCCGACGCAAAGCAAACAACGCTTCGAACTGACGGATTACCACGCCCGAGGTGCGGCGTTCTGGTTGACAGTGACGGGTGATTCGATGACTGCGCCCACCGGCTCGAGTATTGCCGAAGGCATGCTGATTCTGGTAGATCCGGAGGTGGAAGCGCTGCCCGGAAAGCTGGTCATCGCCCAGTGGCCGAACAGCGATGAGGCGATTTTTCGCAAGCTTGACGAAGAGGGCGGCCAGCGTTATCTGGTACCGCTCAATCCGACCTGGCCCAAAGCCCTGTTCACCGACGAGTGTCGAATCATCGGCGTTGTGGTTCAGGCAACGGCGCGTTACTAGTCAGATCGATCCTCGCCAAGCGTAGGATCGATCCTTGATTCACACTTCTTCCAATTCGACCAAAGCGCTGCCTTCGCCGACCATCTCACCTTCCTGGCAATACAGTGCTTTGATCACGCCTGCGTGTGGCGCGCGGATGCTGTGCTCCATCTTCATCGCCTCCAGCACCACCAGTTGCGCACCGGCCTCAACCGATTGCCCGGCCTCAACCAGCACTCGCACGATGCTGCCATTCATTGGCGCGGTCAATCCGCCCTGATGACTGTGGCCGGCTTCAACGGCACTGATCGGATCGTACGACTCAATGCGCCGTAACTCGCCTTCCCATTGCAGATACAGTGAATTGCCCTGACGGATAGCGCGCAGGCTGCGACGCACGCCGTCGCGCGCGACAACCAGCGCTTCAGCCGAGAGTTTGGCGTCGCCACCGGCTCCCAGCGTCAGCGCCCGATCCTGGCCTTCGCAACTCAAATGCAGGGCGATTTCTCGCGGCAGGCCAGCACGCAAACCGCTGCCCGTAACCCATGGCGAACCCGGATCATCCGCCCGAGCAACACTCGGCAGACTCTGCGCAAACGCCTGCGCCGCCGTGTTCCAGAACGCATCACTCAACTCGCCCGGAGCCGGCAACAGTTGCTCCTGATAACGCGGAATAAACCCGGTATCCAGTTCCGCTGCGGCAAACGCTGGGTGCGCAATGATCCGTCGCAGGAAATTGATATTGGTTTTCAACCCGCCAATTGCAAATTCATCGAGCATGCTCAACAACCGCAGGCGCGCCTGTTCACGGTCCTCGCCCCAGGCAATCAGCTTGCCGAGCATCGGGTCGTAAAACGGCGAAATCTCATCACCTTCCTCAACGCCACTGTCGACTCGACGTCCCGGCCCTTCAGCCGATTCACGATACAAATCCAGGCGTCCGGTAGCGGGCAGGAAGTCATTCGCAGGATCCTCGGCATACAGACGCACTTCAATCGCATGCCCATTCAAAGGCACCTGATCCTGAGTGATCGGCAGCGCTTCGCCACGGGCGACGCGAATCTGCCACGCCACTAGATCCAGACCGGTGATAGCCTCGGTGACTGGGTGCTCAACCTGCAGCCGCGTGTTCATCTCCATAAAGAAGAATTCGCCACGCGAATCGAGCAAGAACTCCACGGTGCCCGCGCCGACATAACCAATCGCCTGCGCCGAACGCACGGCCGCTTCACCCATCGCCCGGCGCAGTTCCGGGGTCAGGCCCGGTGCCGGGGCTTCTTCGACAACTTTCTGGTGGCGGCGCTGAATCGAACAATCACGCTCATTGAGATACAGGCAGTTGCCATGCTGATCGGCAAACACCTGGATCTCCACATGGCGTGGCTTGAGCAGGTATTTCTCCACCAGCATCCGCGAGTCGCCGAACGACGACTGCGCTTCTCGTTGAGCGGAGGCGAGGGCTTCGGCCAATTGGCTGACCTCCTCAACCACTTTCATGCCTTTGCCGCCACCGCCAGCCGTAGCCTTGAGCAGCACCGGATAGCCGATACGTTCGCAGGCATCGCGGAAGGTATCGAGGTCCTGCGCTTCGCCGTGATAACCCGGCACCAGCGGCACACCCGCGGTTTCCATCAACGCCTTGGCCGCAGATTTGCTGCCCATCGCGTCAATGGCCGAGGCCGGCGGGCCGAGGAATATCAGGCCCGCCGCTTCGATAGCGCGAGCGAACCCGGCGTTCTCGGACAGAAAGCCATAACCCGGATGAATCGCCTGAGCGCCGCTGGCTTTGGCCGCCGCGATCAGTTTGTCGATTTGCAGATAACTGTCGGCCGCTTTGCTGCCACCCAGATCCACGCGAATGTCCGCCTCACGGCTGTGCCGCGCTTCGCGGTCGGTGGCGCTGTGCACGGCAACAGTGGTCAGGCCCAGGGCTTTGGCGGTGCGCATGACCCGGCAAGCGATTTCGCCACGGTTGGCCACCAGCAGGGTGGTGAGAACAGGTGCGCTCATCAACGCGGCTCCTTGGTGGTGGTTGCGGCCTGCCAGTTCGGCGGACGTTTTTGCAGAAACGCGCGCAAACCTTCCTGGCCTTCGGGGCTGACGCGGATACGGGCGATGGCGTTTTCGGTGTAGCGGCGCAGGGCCGGGGTCAGGGCGCCGTTGCCGACTTCACGCAGCAAGTCTTTGCTCGCACGCATCGCGGCTGGGCTGTTGAGCAGCAAATTGTCGATCCACTGTTCGACCTGTTGCTCAAGCTCCGCGACCGGATAGCTGTCGGACAGTAAACCTATTTCCCGCGCCCGCTGACCGCCAAAACGTTCGGCGGTCAAGGCGTAACGACGTGCCGCGCGCTCGCCGATGGCTTGCACCACGAACGGGCTGATCACCGCTGGCGCCAGACCGATGCGCACTTCCGACAGGCAGAACTGCGCGTCATCGGCACCAATGGCCATGTCGCAGCAACTGATCAGGCCCAGCGCGCCGCCGAACGCTGCGCCTTGCACCACGGCCAGGGTCGGGATTTTCAGCTTGGCGAGGTTGTACATCAGCTCTGCCAGTTCGCGGGCGTCGTCGAGGTTGGTGTGGTAATCGAGTTCGGCCGATTGTTGCATCCACGCCAGATCAGCGCCGGCGCTGAAGTGCTTGCCGCGCCCGCGCACCAGCAGAAAACGCAGGCTGGCATCGCTGGCGACCTTGTCGAGGGCGAGGATCAGTTCGCGGATCATCTCGGCGTTGAAGGCGTTGTTCTTTTCAGCGCGGTTGAGCCACAGCGTCGCGAAACCCCGTGGGTCGCTCTGCAGTTCGAGGGTGTTGAAATCGCTCATATTCATCCGTCTCCACGTTTTCTGTGGGAGCGAGCCTGCTCGCGAAGAGCGATTGCGCGGTAAGACAGATGGACCGCGCTGAAGCTTTCGCGAGCAGGCTCGCTCCCACAAAAAATCACATCCGGAACACGCCGAAGCGGCTCGGTTCGATTGGCGCGTTCAGCGACGCGGACAAGGCCAGGGCCAGCACATCGCGGGTCTGCGCCGGGTCGATGACGCCGTCGTCCCACAGCCGGGCACTGGAATAGTAGGGGTGACCCTGTTCTTCGTACTGGTCGAGGATCGGTTGCTTGATCTCGGCTTCCTGCTCGGCACTGAACGCCTGGCCGCTGCGCTCGGCCTGTTCGCGCTTGACCTGCACCAGTACGCCGGCGGCCTGTTCGGCGCCCATCACGCCAATGCGCGCGTTCGGCCACATCCACAAGAAGCGCGGGTCGTAAGCGCGACCGCACATGCCGTAGTTACCGGCGCCAAAGCTGCCACCGATGATCACAGTAAATTTCGGCACCTTGGCGCACGCCACCGCTGTCACCAGTTTTGCGCCGTGCTTGGCGATGCCGCCGGCCTCGTATTTCTGGCCGACCATGAAGCCGGTGATGTTCTGCAAAAACAGCAGCGGGATGCCGCGCTGGCAGGCCAGTTCGATGAAATGCGCGCCTTTTTGCGCGGCTTCAGCGAAGAGGATGCCGTTGTTGGCCAGAATCGCGATCGGGTAACCGTGCAGATGCGCAAAGCCGCAGACCAGCGTGGTGCCGAACAGCGCTTTGAATTCATCGAACACCGAACCGTCGACCAGTCGCGCAATCACTTCGCGTACATCAAACGGTTGCTTGGCATCGGCCGATACCACGCCGTACAACTCGTCGCTGGCGTACAGCGGAGCGATCGGCGTGCGCTGTTGCACTTCGCCGTGCTTGCGCCAGTTGAGGTTGGCGACACTGCGGCGGGCGAGGGCAAGGGCGTGTTCGTCGCTCTCGGCGTAATGGTCGGCGACCCCGGAAATCTTGCAATGCACATCGGCACCGCCCAGATCCTCGGCGCTGACCACTTCACCGGTCGCGGCTTTCACCAGCGGCGGGCCGGCGAGGAAAATCGTCGCCTGATTGCGCACCATGATTGCTTCGTCAGCCATCGCCGGCACATAAGCACCGCCGGCGGTGCACGAGCCCATGACCACGGCGATTTGCGGAATGCCCATCGCGCTCATGTTGGCCTGGTTGAAGAAGATCCGCCCAAAGTGCTCGCGATCCGGGAACACTTCGTCCTGTCGCGGCAGGTTGGCACCGCCCGAGTCCACCAGATAAATGCACGGCAGACGATTCTGTTGAGCGATGGTCTGCGCGCGCAGGTGCTTTTTCACGGTCAGCGGGTAGTACGAACCGCCTTTCACCGTCGCGTCGTTGGCGACGATCATGCACTCGACGCCTTCGACCCGGCCGATCCCGGCAATCACCCCGGCGGCCGGTACGTCTTCACCGTAAACGGCGTGGGCGGCCAACTGGCTGATTTCCAGAAACGGCGAGCCAGGATCGAGCAAGCGGTTGATGCGCTCACGCGGCAGCAGTTTGCCCCGCGAGGTGTGACGTTCCTGAGCTTTTGCGCCGCCACCCTGGGCCACTTGGGCGAGCAGGGTGTGCAGGGCGTCGACCTGTTTGAGCATCGCCGCGCTGTTGGCGGCGAACTCCGCTGAGCGCGGGTTGAGCTGAGTGTGCAGGGTAGCCATGGCCAGCTCCGTTTAGCGGGTTTCGTTGAACAGTTCGCGACCGATCAGCATGCGACGGATCTCACTGGTGCCAGCGCCGATTTCGTACAGCTTGGCGTCACGCAACAAGCGCCCCGCAGGGAATTCGTTGATGTAACCGTTACCACCGAGAATCTGGATCGCATCGAGGGCCATTTGTGTGGCGCGCTCGGCGGTGTAGAGGATCACGCCAGCGGCGTCCTTGCGGGTGGTCTCGCCACGCTCGCAGGCCTGGGCCACGGCGTAGAGATAGGCGCGGCTGGCATTGAGCTGGGTGTACATGTCGGCGACTTTGCCTTGGATCAGCTGGAATTCGCCGATGCTCTGGCCGAACTGTTTGCGGTCGTGGATGTACGGCACGATCAGGTCCATGCACGACTGCATGATCCCGGTCGGGCCGCCGGACAGCACGACGCGCTCGTAATCGAGGCCGCTCATCAGCACTTTCACGCCACCGTTGAGCACGCCGAGGATGTTCTCTTCCGGCACTTCGACGTCATCGAAGAACAGCTCGCAGGTGTTGGAGCCGCGCATGCCGAGCTTGTCGAACTTATTGCTGCGGCTGAAGCCTTTCCAGTCACGCTCGACGATGAACGCGGTAATGCCGTGTGCACCTTTTTCCAGGTCGGTCTTGGCGTAGATCACGTAGGTGTTGGCGTCCGGGCCGTTGGTGATCCAGGTCTTGCTGCCGTTGAGGACGTAGTGATCGCCGCGTTTGTCGGCACGCAGTTTCATCGAGACCACGTCGGAACCGGCGTTCGGTTCGCTCATGGCCAGGGCGCCGACGTGCTCGCCGCTGATCAGCTTCGGCAGGTATTTGATTTTCTGTTCGTGGTTACCGTTGCGGTTGATCTGGTTGACGCAGAGGTTGGAGTGCGCGCCGTAAGACAACGCCACCGAGGCCGAACCACGACTGATTTCTTCCATCGCGACCACGTGCGCCAGATAACCCAGGCCAGCGCCGCCGTACTCTTCCGGCACGGTGATGCCGAGCAAGCCCATGTCACCGAATTTACGCCACATGTCGGCGGGGAACAGGTTGTCACTATCAATCTGCGCCGCGCGCGGGGCGATCTCTTTAGCGACAAAGGACTGAACCTGATCGCGCAGCATGTCGATGGTTTCACCGAGGGCGAAGTTCAGGGATGGGTAGCTCATGGGTCACCTTTTGGCTTTTTTGTAGGGTGGGGAGAAGTGTGTTTCAGTTCTCACCTTTACGTTAACGTAAGCCTGAGATGATTGGCTGTCAATCAACCTTTACGTTAACGTCAACTTGAGCCAGAGTAGGGGCAGTTCAAGATTGCTAAACCCACTAATAAAGACAATAGGGGTCGTCATGGATCAACCCGGTGCAAACCCGCAGCGCAGTTACACCCGCGGCTCCCAGGACCAAGCCTTGCTGGCGATGACCATCGGGCAGAAGTTCGCTCAGACCGTCGCGCAATACCCGGACGGCGAGGCGCTGGTGGTGCGCCATCAGCAGTTGCGCTACTCGTGGCGGCAACTGGCCGATGCGGTGGATCTGCATGCCAGAGCCTTGCTTGCACTGGGTCTACAGACGGGGGACCGGCTCGGTATCTGGGCGCCGAATTGCGCGCAGTGGTGCATCACGCAATTTGCCACGGCGAAAATCGGCGTGATCCTGGTCAACATCAATCCGGCCTACCGCAGTTCCGAACTCGAATACGTGCTCAAGCAAGCTGGCTGTCAGTGGCTGGTGTGCGCCGGGGCGTTCAAGTCTTCCAACTATCACGGCATGTTGCAGGGATTGGTGCCCGAACTGGCCGAACAATCCATCGGTGAGTTGCGCAGTGAGCGCCTGCCGGACTTGCGCGGTGTGATCAGTCTTGACGCCCAGCCGCCCTCAGGTTTCCTGCCGTGGTCGCAACTGGCCGATCTGGCCGTTACTGTCTCTCCAGAACAGCTGCGTGAACGCAGCGACAGCCTGCACTTCGATCAACCCGTCAACATCCAGTACACCTCCGGCACCACCGGTTTCCCCAAGGGGGCGACCCTCAGTCACTACAACATTCTCAACAACGGTTACATGGTCGGTGAAAGCATCGGTCTGACGCCGCTTGATCGCCTGGTAATCCCGGTGCCGCTGTATCACTGCTTCGGCATGGTCATGGGCAACCTCGGCTGCATCACCCACGGCAGCACGATGATTTACCCCAACGACGCCTTCGATCCGTTGCTGACGCTGCAAACCGTCGCCGAGGAAAAAGCCACCGGCCTGTACGGCGTGCCGACCATGTTCATCGCCATGCTTGATCAGCCGCAGCGCACCGACTTCGATCTGTCGAGCCTGCGCACCGGGATCATGGCCGGCGCCACGTGCCCGATCGAAGTGATGCGCCGGGTCATCAGCGAAATGCACATGAGCGAAGTGCAGATCGCTTACGGCATGACCGAAACCAGCCCGGTGTCGCTGCAGACCGGCCCGAACGACGAGCTGGAGTTGCGCGTGACCACCGTCGGCCGTACCCAGCCGCAACTGGAAAGCAAGATCATCGACGAGGCTGGCAACCTGGTCCCGCGCGGCATCATCGGCGAACTCTGCACCCGCGGTTACAGCGTGATGCTCGGCTACTGGAACAACCCGCAGGCCACCGCCGAGGCCATTGATGAAGCTGGCTGGATGCACACCGGTGACTTGGCCAGCATGAATGACGACGGCTACGTGAACATCGCCGGGCGTAACAAGGACATGATCATCCGTGGTGGCGAGAACATTTATCCGCGTGAGCTGGAGGAGTTTTTCTTCACGCATCCGGCGGTGGCGGACGTGCAGGTAGTCGGCATTCCGTGTTCGCGTTACGGTGAGGAGATTGTTGCCTGGATCAAGTTTCACCCCGGCCACAGTGCTTCGGAGCTGGAGCTGCAAACCTGGTGCAAGGAGCGCATCGCGCACTTCAAGACGCCACGGCACTTCAAGTTCGTCGACGAGTTTCCGATGACGGTGACGGGCAAGATCCAGAAGTTCAGGATGCGTGAGATCAGTATCGAAGAACTACGCGAAAAGCTCGCCTGACGAGGATTCAATGTGGGAGCGAGCCTGCTCGCGAATGCAGTGTGTCATTCAGCGCAGATGTGTCTGATACACCGCTTTCGCGAGCAGGCTCGCTCCCACAAGGGATATTCAGTGAAAACACAAATCGCAGAAAGCACAAAGGGGAGCCGAAGCTCCCCTTTAATTTTGTCGTCGCGTGCTCTTTTTTATTATTGAGGGGCGGTCTGTTGTTGTTTTTGGCAACCGTGGCCCTTTACCGCTGTTTTTGGCGACCCCCATCCGGGGTCAAGAGCAAACGTATTTTTTTGAGCGCTGATCTACTTTCTCGCTAAGCGATCCAACCGATTCGGGAGCTACCTGAAGGTAGTTTTATTGTTCTCTGCCCGGTTGCGGGTCACTCCTGAGAGCACCCTGAAAAGCACACCTTCTCCAAAAAAATCTGTTAGCTGCGTCTCTGCCGTGTTGTTTTTGTTATGTCAGAGTCGGTACGTCTTATTTTTATTGGTTTGCTGCTTTTTATTCTTGTTATGCCATAGAGATAGCAGAACGCGTGCCAACTTTATAAAGGCCTTATAAATCAAGGATTTGTGATTTTTGTGGGATTTTTCATTCAGGCAAAGCCAGACAATTTGTTTCCGTGTTACTCGCTTGTGCCCACATTTCACTCGCGGCGGTAACACCTCACTGTGCGCGGCGAGCCTTGGCCACGCGCGAACCGCTCGGACGACCGAGTACGGCGCTGATTTGCTGACCCGCAGCAATCAAGGCGTCCAGATCGATACCGGTCTCGATCCCCAAGCCATTGAGCAGGTACACCACGTCTTCAGTAGCAACGTTACCGCTCGCACCTTTGGCATACGGGCAGCCGCCGAGGCCGGCAATAGAGCTGTCGAACACACTGATGCCTTCGAGCAGGCTGGCGTAGATGTTGGCCATGGCCTGGCCGTAGGTGTCGTGGAAATGCCCGGCGAGTTTGTCCCGTGGCACTTGGGCCGACACCACTTCGAACAGACGACGAGTCGCGCCCGCAGTGCCGGTGCCGATGGTGTCGCCCAGGGACACTTCATAGCAGCCCATCGCGTACAGCTCGCGTGCAACCATCGCCACTTGTTCCGGCGCGACTGTGCCTTCGTATGGGCAGCCGAGCACGCAGGAAACGTAACCGCGCACGGTAACGCCGTGCTGTTGCGCCGCTTCCATGATCGGCGCAAACCGCGCCAGGCTTTCGTTGATCGAGCAGTTGATATTGCGCTGCGAGAAGGCTTCGGACGCGGCGGCGAATACCGCAACCTCCTTGACCCCGGCCGCGACCGCATCTTCGAACCCGCGCAGGTTCGGTGCCAGCGCGCCATAGGTGACGCCGGGTTTACGCTGGATTTGCGCGAACACCTCGGCGGAACCGGCCATCTGCGGTACCCACTTCGGTGAAACGAAACTGCCGACTTCTATATAGCCAAGACCGGCGGCGCTCAGCGCATCGACCAGTTGCACCTTGTCGGCGACGCTGATGGGTTGCGCTTCGTTCTGCAGGCCATCGCGCGGGCCGACTTCGATCAGGCGTACTTGGGAGGGGAGGGACATTGGGCAGACCTGTGCTTTTGAATTCGAGGTGACCCCCTTGTGGGAGCGGGCTTGCTCGCGAATGCGCAGTGTCAGGCGACAAATGGGTATCTGATACACCGCATTCGCGAGCAAGCCCGCTCCCACCGGGGAAATGTTGTGTCCAATTACTGCGCTATTTGCTGGCTCTTGAGCGTCTGCTCCAACGCCTGCACACAGCGCTCTTCGGCGGTATCGAGTTCCAGCTTCATTTGTTCGATGTCGAGCAACTGTTGCTCCAGCTGTTCGCGGCGCTCGCCGATTTTCGCCAGCATGCTGTTGAGCTGTTTGGTGTTACCGCTGGACGGGTCGTAGAGTTCGATCAGCTCGCGACATTCGGCCAGCGAAAAGCCGATGCGCTTGCCGCGCAGGATCAGCTTCAGGCTGACCTTGTCGCGGGGCGAATAGATGCGTTCCTGGCCACGTCGCTCGGGGCTGAGCAGGCCTTGCTCTTCATAAAAGCGGATCGCCCGGGTGGTGATGTCCAGCTCGCGGGCGAGGTCGGAAATGCTGTAAGTCTGGCTGCTCATGAAAGCGCTCGGAAAAAGGTCTTGGCGCTAAGCTAATGGCGAGTTGACGTTTACGTCAAGCGGGATGATTTGTGTTGTATTTGATGGCCCCTTCGCGAGCAAGCCCGCTCCCACAGGTTGATTGCATTCCATCTGGATGAACGCGGTCAACTGTGGGATCGGGCTTGCTCGCGAAGAACGATGACGCGATAAAAAGCCTTACACCTTATCCAGCTTCTTCTCATGCGCCGTCACCTGCTGGCACAACTCAATCATCTGCTCGCGCATCCAGCGGTTCGCCGGGTCTTGATCGGTGCTTTCATGCCAGTACAAGTGCGTCTCCACCGGCGGCACATCATTGACCGGCAGATTGAACGCGTGCAGTTCATGCCGCCGGGCAAAACGCTCCGGGACGGTCATGACCATGTCGGTCTGCTGCATCACCTGGGACGCCATCAGGTAATGCTGCGAGCGCAGGGCGATCTTGCGCTGAATGCCCATTTTGCCCAGTGCCAGGTCGACATAACCCAGGCCACTGCGACGGCTGGAAATATGGATATGGGTCAGCGACAGATAATCATCCAGCGACAGTTTTTCCTTGCCCGCCATCGGATGGCCCTTGCGCATCGCGCAGACGTAGCGATCTTCCATCAGCTTGACGTGGCGCACCTGTGGGTCGGTGTTGAGTGGCGCGTCCACAGCAAAATCCAGACGCCCGGCCGCCAGTTCCTTGGTGGTCTCGCGACGTTTCGACAGGAAACTTTCGATGATCACCGTCGGTGCCAGGCGGCGCAGGCGTTGGAACAGCGGCGGCAAAATCACCGCCTCGGTGAGGTCGGTCATGCTGATGCGGTAGGTCTTCACTGCCTGTGCCGGGTTGAAAATACGGCTTTCCTGAACCGACACCCGCAGCAGCGACAGCGCGTTGCGCACTGGGCCAATGATGTTCTGAGCCATCGGGGTTGGCACCATGCCTTGGGCTGTGCGCACGAAGAGCGGGTCGTTGAAGGTCTCGCGCAACCGCGCCAATGCGTTGGACACCGCCGGCTGAGTGATACCGACAATCTGCCCGGCGCGCGTCAGGTTGGCTTCGGTGTAGATCGCGTCAAAGACGATGAAAAGGTTGAGGTCGACCTTGCTCAGATTCATAACGCGGCTTCTCTTGTTTTTAAGGGCTGACGATCACTGGATCATATATCGGTGATGAATGTTTATACACGCCGAGAATAGGCTAGGTAAATTATCAGCGCTGTTCTAGCATCGATTGCATGACTTAAACAACCTCTGCTCAAGAACTGCCTCAACCATCGGGAGCTGCTCATGGATTTCGCTTATTCGCCCAAGGTGCAAGAACTGCGTGAGCGCGTAACCGCGTTCATGGACACTTACGTTTACCCGGCCGAAGCCGTGTTCGAACGCCAGGTTGCCGAGGGCGACCGCTGGCAGCCGACAGCGATCATGGAAGAGCTCAAAGCCAAGGCCAGGGCCGAAGGTCTGTGGAACCTGTTTCTGCCAGAGTCGGAACTCGGCGCCGGCCTGACCAACCTTGAATACGCACCGCTGGCGGAAATCATGGGCCGTTCCTTGCTCGGGCCAGAGCCGTTCAACTGCTCGGCGCCGGACACCGGCAACATGGAAGTGCTGGTGCGTTATGCCAACGAAGAACAGAAGCAACGCTGGCTTGAACCGCTGCTTCGCGGCGAGATCCGCTCGGCATTCGCCATGACCGAACCGGATGTCGCCTCCTCTGACGCCACCAACATGGCCGCCCGCGCCGTGCGCGATGGCGACGAGTGGGTGATCAACGGTAAGAAGTGGTGGACCTCCGGCGCCTGCGATCCGCGCTGCAAGATCCTGATCTTCATGGGCCTGAGCAACCCCGATGCGCCGCGCCACGCCCAGCACTCGATGATCCTCGTGCCGGTCGATACCCCCGGCGTGAAAATCGTCCGGCCGCTGCCCGTGTTCGGGTACGACGATGCGCCGCACGGTCACGCCGAAGTGCTGTTCGACAACGTGCGGGTGCCGTACGAAAACGTCCTGCTGGGTGAAGGACGCGGTTTCGAAATTGCTCAGGGCCGGCTTGGCCCGGGCCGTATTCACCACTGCATGCGGTCGGTCGGCATGGCTGAGCGTGCGTTGGAATTGATGTGCAAACGTTCAGTGAGCCGCACCGCGTTCGGCAAACCGCTGGCACGACTGGGCGGTAACGTCGACAAGATCGCCGACTCGCGGATGGAAATCGACATGGCGCGTCTGCTGACGCTGAAAGCCGCCTACATGATGGACACTGTCGGCAACAAAGTGGCGAAAAGCGAGATCGCACAGATCAAGGTGGTCGCACCCAACGTGGCGCTGCGGGTGATCGACCGGGCGATCCAGATGCATGGCGGGGCAGGGGTGTCTAACGATTTCCCGCTGGCTTATATGTATGCGATGCAACGTACTTTGCGTTTGGCTGATGGTCCGGACGAAGTACACCGCGCGGCGATCGGCAAATTCGAGATCGGCAAGTATGTGCCGAAGGAAATGCTGCGTAGCGGTCACTAAGACCGCGTCGCCCCCTTCGCGAGCAAGCCCGCTCCCACATTCAACCGCATTCCAATTGGAGGAATGCGATCAAATGTGGGAGCGGGCTTGCTCGCGAAAGGGCCTGAACATTCAACCCATCAACGTCAGGCTCAATAAATCCATACCTCCACCCGCCGATTCTTGATCCGCCCCTCATCGGCACTGTTGGTCGCCACCGGCATCTGCGCGCCAAAACCGCGCACCTCGCGCAGCACCACACCGTGCTTGACCAACTCGCGCCGCACCGCCATCGCCCGCAACTTCGACAACAAATCCGCCCGCGCCGGATCGTCCTTGGCATCGCCAAACCCCACGAGCGTCACCGCTCGCTCGGTTTTGTCATGACGCTTTATATAGTCGAGTACCCGGGCCAGATCCTGCCGTGCCTTGTTATCCAGGCTGGCGCTGCCTTCCTCGAAGCGGAAGTTCACTGTAAGACGCTGGGCGTGACGGCTGAGGGATTGATAACCCTCGGGCATCAGCGCATTCGGTGCGACGGTCATTGCCTGCACGGTCTGACTGATAAAACCGTTGGCCGCGACGATCGTCTGGCCCTGACGACTTTGTGCGAACACCACCAACGCCTGCGCCCACTGATTTTTGCTGTTCGGCGGCAGATAGAAGAACAAACGGCGCGACAGCGGATAGTCTTCGGTGGCGATCAGGCTGTTGAGCGGCAGCATCGATTGCGAGGCACCATCGGCAATCGCTACCGCTTTGGCCTGGCGCACGTAGGGCAAACCGATAAAACCAATGCCTTGGGGATCGGCGCTGACGGCGTCGGACAATTGCTCGCTGGATTCAAACCTTTTCGCAGCGTTACTCAGATTTTTCCCACGACGACTGAGGACCAACTCCTTAAACGTATCGTAGGTGCCGGACTGATCATCGCGTGCGTATAAATGAATCGCGCCGCCACGACCGCCAAGGTCTTCCCAGGTTTTTACCTCGCCACTGAATATCCGCGCCAGTTGTTCGGTGTCCAGTTGCTGCAGCGGATTGTCGGGGTGAAGGATGATTGCCAGGCCATCGATGGCGATGACTTGCTCGGCGGCGGGGCTTTTCAGATCACCCAGTAATTGCAGGGTCTGTAGCTCACTGTCCTTGATCTCGCGGGAGGACGCGGCCAGGTCGGCGCTGGCATTTTTCAACGCGGTGAAACCGGTGCTGGAACCGTGGGCGGCGACTTCGACGACCACGCGTTGACCTTCGCTGGTCTGGCCGACGATACGCAGTTCGTTGGCGGTGTCCGGGGTTTCGCGGTGGATTTTTTGCAGGCCTTGCTCGCGTAGCAAACCCTCAACCAGCGCCGGACCCAGTTCGGCACCGATGGTGTTCGACCCCTGAATGCGCAGTGCCGGGCCGTTTTCAGGGATGGGCAGGGCAGCGGCAGAGACCGTCAGCCATCCACTCAAGAGAAAAACGCACAAAACACGCAGGGTCATGCCGGCACCGAATCAAGCCAAGGGGATTGCCGGGGAGATTAAGTCAGAAAAGTTACTTGAAGATGACAACGATCTAAATGTGGGAGCGAGCCTGCTCGCGAAGCGGTGGGTCAGTTACAAAAATGTATCTGACAGACTGCTTTCGCGAGCAAGCCCGCTCCCACAAGGGGATTTCAGGTGATTCGAAGATCAGCTCAGTTCAAGCCAGATCGGCGCATGATCCGAAGGCTTCTCCATCCCGCGCAATTCGTAGTCGACACCGGCTGCCTTCACTCGCGGCAGCAAACCGTGGGAGGCCAGAATCACATCGATGCGCAGGCCACGCTTCGGCTCATCCTCAAAGCCACGGCTGCGATAGTCGAACCAGCTGAACATGTCAGTCACGTCAGGGTTGAGGTGGCGGTAGCTGTCGGTCAAGCCCCAGTTTTTCAGGCGGGCCATCCACTCGCGCTCTTCCGGCAGGAAGCTGCATTTGCCGGTTTTCAGCCAGCGCTTCATGTTGTCCGGGCCGATGCCGATGTCGCAGTCTTCCGGGGAAATGTTCACATCGCCCATCACCACCAGCGGCTGTTCGTTGTGGAACTGACTTTCCAGCAGGGTTTGCAGATCGTTGTAGAAGCGCTGCTTGGCCGGGAATTTGGTCGGGTGGTCGCGGCTTTCGCCCTGAGGGAAATAGCCGTTCATGATCGTCACCGGCACGCCATTGGCGTCGGCGAACGTGCCCCAGATGAAGCGGCGCTGGGCGTCTTCTTCGTCAGTGGCGAAACCTTTGTGGATGGCAATCGGTTCCTGGCGTGAAAGGATGGCCACACCGTAGTGACCTTTCTGGCCGTGGAAATACACGTGGTAGCCGAGGGCGCGGACTTCTTCGAGCGGGAACTGGTCGTCGTGGACCTTGGTTTCCTGCAGGCCGATCACGTCTGGCTGGTGTTTTTCGATCAGCGCTGCCAGCTGATGCGGACGGGCGCGCAGTCCGTTGATGTTGAAGGAAACGATCTTCATGGTCGGCAGTCCTGGCAAAAGGGCGATGCTAGCTGACATGTGGGATGGGGGCCAGTGTGGGGTGGGAGAAATCATTTTGGCCTGTGGGATTTGTATTGCCTGGGAGGGCCTCTTCGCGAGCAGGCTCGCTCCCACAGGGATGCGCATTCCAAACGTGGGAGCGAGCCTGCTCGCGAAGAGGCCGGCAAAATCGATGAAGATCCCGAGTTGGTCTATACCTGTGGGGGAACTGCGCCGCCATCAAAAGGTTCGTACCAACAAGAGCGCAGTCATTTGAGCCGTGCCCCGGGGAGAATCCACGTCATGCCTGAAACCCAGACCGCCATCGCCGACATTCACATGCTCGATCGCGGCTACTCCCGCGAAGCCCGATCCCTGCTGTATCAGGCCTACCGCCACGAGCCGACTTTCGGTTACCTGTTCGAGGCCGAACGGCCAGGTTATGAGCAGCGTGTGCGAGCCACGGTAAGGGAGCTGGTCAAGCAGCACTTTCTACAGGATCTGCCCGCCATCGGCTTGCTGGTCAACGACCGCCTCATCGGTATCGCGCTTATCGCGCCGCCGCAACGCCGTCTGGGCATCACCGAAAGTTGGGCATGGCGCCTGCGCATGGTGCTCAGCACCGGCTTTCGCTGCACCCGTCGCTACCTGGAATATCACGATGCCGTCTCTGCCTGCGTGCCGAGCGATTCGGTGCACATGTTGCCGCTGCTGGGGGTTCATCCGCAGTTCCAGGGCAAACACTTCGGTGAGCAGTTGCTGACGGCGGTACACAATTGGTGTGCGGTCGACGAAACCTCGCAAGGTGTGGTGCTCGACACGGGCAACCCGCGCTACCTGGAATTCTATAAACGTCAGGGTTATCAGGAGATTGGCGAAGTTGCCGTCGGCCCCGTGCGCGAACACGTGTTTTTTCACGCCAATCCACAGGTGTTACAAACTGCAACAGCATAACAATCGAACTTCTTGGGAAATTTCCGCTTCTATTACGCTCCCAAGCCCGTGATAGCATTCGCGCCATGAAGTTTCCAGGAAGATTTACCAGTGGCGTGCTCATGCTGTTATCCAGCTGTACGGCGCTGGCGCAAAGTGAATTGGATGTGCGGATCAAACCGTCCAACGATGAACTCAAAGCCAATATAGAAGGCTATATCGGCAGCCTCGGTGACCGCGACGAAGAAGCCTTGCTACGCTTCAGTCGTGGTGCCGAAGAGCAGGCGCGCAAGGCGGCCCAAGCGTTGGGTTACTACCAGCCGCAGATCGACAGTGACGTGAAGGGCGGCGACAAACCGCGCCTGGTGCTGAACATCGATCCCGGCGAGCCGATTCGCCTGCGCAACGTCACCATTCGCGTCGACGGCCCGGCTGCCTCCTTCAAATCCTTTCGCGTACCGAAAGCCGACGTGCTCAAGCCCGGCGCGGTGCTCAACCATGGTCGCTACGAAGATGCCAAACGGCTGATCCAGAATCAGGCCTCGCGCTTCGGCTATTTCAGCGGCCATTTCACTAGCCAAAAGCTCTTGGTCGATCCGCGTGCCGGCGTTGCCGACGTTGAGTTGATCTACGAAAGCGGCCCGCGTTATGCGCTGGGCAACGTCAGTTTCGAGGGCGACACGCCGTTCGACGAAGACCTGCTGCAACGCATGGTGCCGTTCAAGGCCGGCGAACCGTACGACTCCGAACTGATCGCCGAACTCAACCGCGATCTGCAATCGAGCGGCTATTTCGAGGGCGTGCGCGTTGATGCCGCGCCGACTGCGGCGAAAAACGAGGTGATCCCGGTCGACGTCAAACTCGACACGCGCAAGCCACGCACCATGGGCCTGGGCCTCGGTTACTCGACCGACGTCGGGCCACGGGTCAAAGCCAACTGGACGCGCCACTGGGTCAATCCGCAGGGTGACAGCTACGGCTGGGAGGCCGAATTGTCGGCGCCACGGCAAAACGTCGGGCTGTTCTACGACATTCCGCTCGACCCGCCACTGACCGACAAATTGCGTTGGGCCGGTGGTTATCAATTCGAAGACATCGAGGGTTCCGACACCCTGAGCAAACTGCTGACCTTCGGTCCGGAATGGCACAGCAAGTTGCCCAGCGGCTGGCAACGGGTGATCTCGCTGAAATGGCAGCGTGAGGAATATGAGCTCGGTGATGACTCGGGTTTGAGTACCTTGCTGATGCCCGGCATCAGTTATTCGTACCTGAAAAGTGACAACCGCATCGACCCGCACAACGGCTATCGCCTGACCTTTGAAAGCAAAGTGGCGAAAGAGGGCATCGGTTCGGACAACAACCTTTTATATGGCACGGCATTGGTCAAAGGCCTGACCACGGTCTTCGACAAACACCGTTTCCTCGGTCGCGTGCAGGTCGGGGGCAGTGCCACCAACGGTTATAACTCGGTGCCGCCGTCGCTGCGGTTCTTCGCCGGTGGCGATCAGAGCGTGCGCGGTTACGACTACCAGAGCCTGTCGCCGGAAAACGCCAAGGGCGACCGCATCGGTGGTCGCTACATGGTCGCCGGCAGCGTCGAATATCAATACTCGGTCGCCGAAAAGTGGCGGGTCGCGACCTTCGTCGATCAGGGCAACTCCTTCAACAAACTCGAACTGCCGAACCTCAAGACCGGGGTCGGTATTGGTGTGCGCTGGGTCTCGCCGGTAGGGCCGATCCGCCTCGACCTGGCCCACGCGCTGGACGACGATGGCGGCATCCGGCTGCACTTTTCCATGGGGCCTGAGCTGTGAAGCGTGGTTTGAAAATAACGGCACTGACGCTGCTGGCGCTGGTGTTGTTGATTGTCTTGAGCATCGTTGCGGTGCTGGGTACACAGGCTGGCAGCCGTTGGGTGCTGGGTCTGGTGCCGGGCTTGAGCGTGGAAAATTTCCAGGGCCACCTCGGCGGGCAGTGGAGCGCCGATCACTTGCTGTGGCAGCAGGACAGCAGCCGCGTCGAGTTGCAGAAGCCGATTTTCGCCTGGTCGCCGCTGTGCCTGACGCGCATGACCCTGTGCATCGAGCAGCTCAAGGCTGATCAGGTCACCCTGCAATTTCCGCCGAGTGAAGAGACCACCGAAAGCGGCCCGATCAAACTGCCGGATCTGCAATTGCCGGTAGCCATCGAGCTGGGCGACGTACAGGTCGGCAGCCTGTTGTTCAACGGCAGCGAACAGCTCAAAGGCCTGCAACTGGCGGCGCACTGGACTGCTCAAGGTCTGCAGATCGACAGCGTGAAATTGCAGCGCGACGACCTCAGCCTGAATCTGTCCGGGCTGCTCCAGCCTACTGGCAACTGGCCGCTGAACATTGCAGGCGACCTGACCTTGCCGTCGCCGGGCACCGGCCCATGGACGCTGGCGTTGAAAGTCGACGGCGATCTGTTGAAAACCCTCAACCTGCACGCCGACAGCCGTGGCTACCTCGACGGCCAGTTGAGCGGTGAACTGCAACCGATGGTGGAAAACCTGCCGGCCAAGGTGCGGATTACTTCCGAGGCGTTCAAGCCGAGCGCCGATCTGCCGGACACCCTGCAACTCAATCAACTGGTGTTGACCGGCGAAGGCGACCTGAAAAACGGTTACCAGCTCAACGGCAACGCCACACTGCCCGCTGATAAAGGCCCGGTCGCGCTATTGCTCAAGGGCAAAGTCGACGCCAGCGGCGCACAGATTGCCGGCCTCGACCTGACGGCCAACGACAAGCAAAGCCTGAAACTCACCGGCAGTGTCGACTGGAGCAAGGGCCTCACAGCGCAAGCCAACATCAACTGGCAGGACTTTCCGTGGCACCGGCTCTATAACGAAATCGACGAGCCACAAGTGGCTTTGCGTACTTTCATTGGCGAAGTCTCCTACACCGACGGCCAATATCTCGGTAACTTCGCCGCCGCACTGGATGGCCCGGCGGGCGCGTTTACTCTGAGTAGTCCGTTCAGTGGCAGCCTGAAACAGATCGCCTTGCCGCAATTGAAAATGCAAGCCGGACAGGGCAAGGCCGAAGGTCATGTGAACGTACAGTTTGCCGACGGTATTGCCTGGGACACGGCGCTGGATCTGTCGGCACTCAACCCGGCGTACTGGGTCGCGGAGCTGCCGGGAACCTTGGCCGGGCCGTTGAAAAGTAAAGGCGAAATGAAGAACGAGCGCCTGAGCCTGACCGCCGACCTCGATCTGAAAGGTAAACTGCGCGGCCAACCGGCGATTCTGCAAGCCAAGGCTGACGGCGCCGGCGAGCAGTGGAACCTCAACGCCCTGCAAATCCGCCTCGGCGACAACAGCATCACCGGCAAGGGCAGCCTGCAACAGAAACTCACCGGGCAGATCGACATCAAGCTGGCGCGCCTGGCTCAGCTCTGGCCAGAGCTGCGTGGGCAGATCAATGGCCGCGTCGACGTCGCGGGTACGTTGAAAGCACCGCAAGGCAAACTCGGTCTGCAAGGTTCGCAACTGGCGTTCCAGGACAATCGCCTGCAAAGCCTCAACCTCGACGCCACCCTCGACAGTGCGCAACGGGCGAAAATTGATCTGAAAGGCTCAGGGATTCAGGCCGGCGACACCAATCTGGGCACACTGACCGCCAGCGCCCAGGGCGACATCAAGAACCAGAAACTCAACCTCGACCTGATCGGACCGAAGCTGAAACTCGCCCTCGGTCTGGACGGCAATCTGGACAAGGGCAACTGGCGTGGTCGCCTGGCCAGCGGTGATATTCAGGCCGGTGGCCAAGACTGGAAACTGCAAAACCCGGCCAAACTCGAGCGCCTGGCGGACGGCAAAATCAACTTCGGCGCGCATTGCTGGATGTCCGGCAGCGCCAGCCTGTGCGGTGAAGATCAACGGCTGATGCCCGATCCGAAGCTGCGTTATCACCTCAAGCAGTTCCCTATCGAAAGTCTGGCGCAATGGCTGCCCAAGGATTTCGCTTGGCAGGGCAAACTCAATGCCGACCTGCAACTGGACTTGCCGGCCAGCGGCCCGAACGGTGTAGTCAGCATCGACGCCAGCGGCGGCACCTTGCGCATGAAGGAAAAGGATCAGTGGCTGGATTTCCCGTACCAGACGCTCAAGCTCACCAGCAAACTCACGCCGAAGCGCGTCGACACCGACCTCAACTTCGTCGGCGGCAAGCTCGGCGAACTGATGGTGCAGGCGCAGCTCAATCCACTGCCGAAAAACAAACCGCTGAGCGGCTCGTTCCGCCTCACCGGTCTGGATCTGTCGGTGGCGCGGCCGTTTGTGCCGATGGTCGAGAAACTCACCGGACGCCTGAACGGCAGCGGCACGATTTCCGGTGGCCTGCTGGCGCCGCTGGTCAACGGCACAGTGCAACTCAGTGACGGCGAAGTCTCCGGCGCCGAATTGCCGATGGAGCTGCAGAATCTGCAACTTACCGCTGTGATTGCCGGCGAATCGGTACGCCTCGACGGCGGCTGGAAAAGCGGCAAGACCGGGCAGGGCAGCCTCACTGGCAATGTCGCCTGGGGCCAGGCATTGATCGTCGATCTGGCACTCAAGGGCAGTCAGTTGCCAGTCACCGTCGAACCGTACGCCAAGCTCGAAGTGGCGCCGGACCTGAAAATTTCCATGGCCGGCGACGAGCTGAAAATCGCCGGCAAAGTGCAGGTGCCCAGAGGCGAAATCACCGTGCGTGAATTGCCGCCATCAACGGTAAAAATCTCCGATGACACGATCATCGTCGGTGCGCAGACCGAAGAGGGCAAACCGCCGCTGGCCATGAAAATGGACATCGACGTGGTGGTCGGTGAAGACAAACTGGCCTTCGCCGGTTTCGGTCTGACCGCCAACGTGCAAGGTCATGTGCACATCGGCGACAACATGGACACCCGTGGCGAGCTGTGGCTCAACGACGGCCGCTACAGTGCCTATGGCCAGCGCTTGTCGGTGCGCCGTGCGCGTCTGTTGTTCGCCGGCCCCCTCGATCAGCCGTATCTGGACATCGAAGCGATCCGCCAGACCGACGACGTGATTGCCGGTATTCGCCTGAGCGGCAGCGCCGAGCAACCGACCACGCAGATCTTCTCGGAACCGGCGATGAGCCAGGAGCAGGCATTGTCTTACCTCATACTCGGCCGTCCGCTGAGTACCAACGGCGAAGACAACAACATGCTCGCGCAAGCGGCGCTGGGCCTGGGCTTGATGGGCAGCGCCGGAGTCACCAGCAGCCTGGCCAAGGATCTGGGGATTCAGGACTTCCAGCTCGACACGGCGGGCAGCGGCGATGCCACCAGCGTGGTGGCCAGCGGCAATATTACCGAGAAGCTCAGTTTGCGTTATGGCGTGGGCGTGTTTGAGCCGGCCAGCACCATTGCCCTGCGTTACAAGCTGAGCAAGAAGGTCTATGTCGAAGCGGCGAGTGGCGTGGCCAGTTCGCTGGATATCTTCTACAAGCGCGATTTCTAGACCGTAACTGGTTATTTGAATCGAGGCGCAGCCTTCGCGAGCAGGCTCGCTCCCACATTCGATCTGTGCCAGGCACGGATTTGTGTTCGCTCGAAATCCCCCTGTGGGAGCGAGCCTGCTCGCGAAGGCGTCTTCTCATTCATCGATGATGCTGAGGTTGCCGACCTCTTCGCGAGCAGGCTCGCTCCTGATTTGATCTTTGGAATGGCACACCAGCGAGGCCCGCTCGTAGTTCAGCGCCTTGTTGCGTTCCGGCAAGGCATAAGGCGCCTCACACCGCTGGCCCTGCCAGTTGATGGTCAGGGTACCGGCGTCGGCTTCTACCAGCGCCAGTGCCTTGCCGCCCGGGTCGGAGATCGCCAGTTGCTTGCCGGCGCTGTCCTCCAGCGAGGCGCCAAACGGGATCGGCTGGTGTTGCGCGTCGAACAAGGCGAACTGCACGCGGCGTCCGGTCTTGCTGGTGTAACGTGCCAGCACCACCGCACCACGGCGTGGCACCACTTGCCGGGTGGCGTTGTCGATCTCGATATCGCCGCCCAGATCGCGGGTGTCGAGGTTGATCCAGTTCACGCGATAGGGCTGCGCATTGGGCACCACGGCGAAGCCGTTACTGCCGGTCTTGGCCCCGGTGAAACTGCCGATTTTCACCCCTTCCACGCCTTCGACCTGCGCCAGCGCGAATGTCTCGCCCACGGTTTGTCCAAGGTTGACCCCGCCGCCGTGGCCGACGATCGAACCTGCCAGATTCAGGTTCTGCGAGTTATAGCCGCGTCCCTGGCTGTAACCGGCACTGATGTCCATCACCGAGGTGCGGGTGCTGAGGTTGACCGAGCCAGAGCTGCCGCCGGTGCTGCTGCTACCACCTTGCACCGAATAGTAAGTATCGCTGTCTTCCGTCAGGTAACCATTGATGCCCACTTGGGTGCTGTCGGTGGCTTTCTGTGTGCTCGCGGAAACAAAGGCACGGGGTGCACGAGGTTTCGAACCCAGCGGGAACGACAGCGACAGGTTGACCAGTGTGTCGTTGTTCGCCGGCCCATAGTTGCCGATATCCTTGGAGTAGGTGGCGCCGAGGTTGTAACTGACTTCGCCCCAATAGTTGCTGTAACCCGCCGACAGGCTTTGCGAACCGCCGCGCCCCCAATAGCGCTGGTCACTGGCGTTGAGGTAGATGCTGCCATATTGCTGATCACGTCCCAGGCTCTGGTTGACGGTCAGGTCGGTGCGGGTTTTCGAGTTGCCCGTGCGTTTTTCGCCCTCGTGGCTCAGTTCCTCGACGTGGTCGCTGAGGGTGCGATAGCCCTCGGTCGAATAGCGATAGGCGGCGAGTGTGAAGCTGGTGTCGGTACCGGTGAACGTTTTGGCGTACAGCGCGCGCAAACTGTTGCCCTTGACCACTTGGCCAAAGGTACGACTGGCGGAATGGGTGACGTCGAGCGACACGGCACCAATCGGCGTATTGCGCCCCGCGCCCAAGGACAACGCCTGAAAATTCTCGGTCGCCTGCACGCCGACGATGCCGGACAAGTTGCTGCTGATGCCATAGGCCAGCGTGCTGCTGACAAACTGCGGCGACTGTTGATCGTCGCTGTTGCTGTTGTAGCGGCCGGCCGAGACGCTGTACTTCAACTGCCCCTGGCGCACCATGATCGGCAGGCTGGAAAACGCCTGCACCGTCACCCGGCGCTGACCGTCGGCCTCGATAATCGTCACTTCCAGATCACCGTTGGAACCGCTGGGATAGATATCGCTGATCTCGAACGGACCTGGTGGCACGTTGGCGGTGTACAGGAGGTAGTTGTTCTGCCGAATTTCTACGGTGGCGCTGGACTGCGCAATCCCGCGAATCACTGGCGCATAGCCGCGCTCACTGTCGGCGCGCATGCCATCGTCAGAGGCCAGTTTCAGGCCGCGATAGCGCACGCTGTCGAACAGGTCGGCGTCGGAGAAAATATCGCCGGTACTGAACTGGCCTTTCAACGCGGTCAGGTCATGTTGCAGATAGCTGCGGTTGCTCTTGAAGGTGCTTGGCTGGCCCGTACTGCTGTTGAAGTTGGACTCGTTGCGCAGGCGCCAGCCACCGAAGTTGATGCCGTTGCGCAGGCCGATGTTATTGGAGATCGTATTGGCCGTTTGCGTGCTGTTACGGTTGCTGCTCAGCTGATAGTTGATAAACGCCGCAGGCACGCCGTCGTCCCACAGCGCCGGGTCGACATAACCCCGTCGACCGCGCTCCATGGCGCTTTGCGGCACGCTGACCATCAGGCGCAAGCGCGGTACGTCGTAACGCACGCTGGCATGCTCGATCAGCGCGGGCAGGTCGAGGCAGGCCTGCGGATCGTCAGCATCCAGTTTGCCGCTGGCCTGCAACTTGGCTATGTCGACGCCCAACTGCTGGACCATTTCCAGGGTCAGGCAGGCCTGGATCTTGCCGTTGCCGGGGTGGCGGCGGAAGTCGATATCGCGACGCCCGACCAGCGTGTCGTTGCTGTAGAGATCAACCCGGTAGTTGCCGGGCAGGACGCTGTTGCTGGCGAGCAGCGATTGCACATCAACGGTCGACGCGGCGCCTTGCAGAAACGACGTGTTGAACTGTTCATCGCCGTCAGCCTGGCACGCCGTGCTGATGGCCGAGGCGATCAACAACGATGCCAGGCCGTCGCGTTTGAGTAAAAACATGCAGGAACCCTATATCACCTCCGATACGAACTAACGGAGCGAAGAGAAATACAGTGAAAGTGTGCGATCAGAGCGATTCGCGAGTTATGGCGTTTCTTTCTTTGGACTGGCGCTGGTGTCAGCGCTATTGGAAAGTTGCGCGGTAAAACGATCTTGGGCGCCATAGTCATTAATACTGCTGAACAACAAAGTAGGCGTGTTCGTCGAGTGAAGTTGTTTTAGGGCAAACTCTTTGCGTTCGCCGGGGGCGATCATCATCGAATCAAACGGGTGCTCGCTGAGTGCGCCGGATTGCAGGGTGATATCGGCAATCGACACGTGATAAAGACCAGGGTTGTTCACCACCAGCACGCTTTTGCCGGCGCGCTCGGCCAGGCGCCAGGTCAATTCGCTCGGTGCCAGATAGGCGTTTTTTTTCAGACCGGCCGGACGGAAGAACACCTTGATACGCTGGCGTACAGCAAGTTGCAGGGTGTTCTGGGTCTTCGCGTTCTGGGGGATTTCCTGCACGTTGAGCCAGACCACCGATTCGCGGTCGGTCGGCATGCCGGTGCCTTCGTAGATGACCCGCAGTATTTGCTGTTCGTCGCCGCTGACGCGCACCAACGGCGGTGTGACTGCAAACGGCACGGAAGCGGATTCGCTGGCGTCGGTGTCGATCCACGACTGGACCAGAACATCTGCACCGCTGTTACGCACGGTGATGCCGGCTTCCTTGTGCTGGCCGTCGAAGATCAGGCGGGTGCTGCTCAGGGAAATGCTGGCCGTGGCCTGATTGACCACGAACAGGCCCAGCAGGCCTGCGCAAAAGGACAATGAGTGACGATAAAACATGATGGTTACCGCGCAAGTGATTGAAAGCGCGGGGCCGGGCGGCCCCGCACTGGGCTCGAGTATTCGCGCGGGTTATTCGTATTGCAGGGTGAACGGCAGGGTGGCGTCGCCGCGGCCGGCAACAGCCAGTTTCGGGTCAACCGTGGTGACGTAGGCGGCCGAAAATTTCAGCGTGGTATTGCTGTCCTGCAGGGTGTTTTCGATCTTCGCGGTGGCTGGCGAGCTCAAGTCGATCACGGCACCATTGGCGTCGAGCAAGGCGATACCGATGCCTTTTGCAGCCCCCAGGCCGCTGATCAGTCGCAGCACTTTAGTGCCAGGTTCGATGCCCGAACCGGCGCCTTTGGTCGGTTCGAAGAGCATCGCAACCTTGGTGCCGGCGTTGCAGTTGATCTTCATGTCGAAGTTCTCGACGCTCAACGTGCCGTTGCCTTTAGGTGCGGTGGCGGTGCCCATGTCCTTGATCGACACTTCACCCATGGCGACCGAAATGGTCTTGTCCTTGCCAGCGCTTTCAACCGAACAGGCGTCGTTGTTGATGGTGCCGGTGAAGTTGATGGTGCCGCTGCCGGCCTTGGTCGGGGTCACTGGCGGGTCGGCTGCCAGGACATTGCCGGCGGCAGCGAAGATCGAAAGGGCGAGAAGCGTTCGGGACAACTTTTTCATGTTGCTTTTTCCATTGGTGGGGTTAAAGCAACACAATAAAACTCGTTTTACCGATGGAACATCAGACGATTCCTAGATGCGCGGAAGTTGTAGCGGAGTGTCCTGTTTTATCAGCTGAACAAGTTGCGTTCTATGCAATAAGTCAACAGTTCCTGGTCGCTGCTGACTTCCAGTTTGCGCATCGCCGAGATTTTCTGCGTGCTGATGGTTTTTGCACTTCTACTTAAGTTACGGGCAATGTCGTTGACGCCCTGGCCCTGAACGAACAAACGCAGGATTTCATGCTCCTTGGGCGACAGCCTTGAGAAACGTTCATCCAGATCAGCACCGTCGTTCACCACCGATGTCGGCGCGGGTACCTGCCAGCGCACCGGGCTGCCCTTGGCAATGGCTTTGAGGGCGGTCTCGATTTCGTCGTGCAACTGGTTTTTCTGAATGACTGCCAGCACACCCAGCTCCTGCAGGCGCGTCAGGATCAACGGATTGGAAATCATGGTCAGCACCAATACCCGAACCTTGGGAAAGTGCCTTATCAGGTACTCCACCAGTTTCAGGCCGTCACCGTAGGTCGAATCGGCCGGCATGTTGAAGTCGGTGATCAACAGATCTACAGGCTTGGTCTCCAGCAGCTTGATCAGTTCATCGGAGCCGACGGCTTCGCCCACCACGCGAAAGCGTTGGTCACGCTCGACCAGTTCCCGCACCCCCAGCAGCACGATGGGATGATCATCGGCAATGACAACGTTGAAGGTTTCCATGAGTGATTTATCCAGAGTGAAGTTATTCGAGGGAGTCGAGCAGATCTTGCAGCCGCGTCAGATTTTGTCGCACCGCCACGGCCAGAGCGGGCGTCACGGCCATGCCGGTCAAGCGACATTCCAGCTCGACAAACGCGCTGGCCAAGGCGTTGATCTGCACTGCCCCTAGCGCCCCCGCCATGCTGTGCAGTTGCTGCGCCACGCTGTTGGCGTCGGCCGCATCCAGTGCCGCCAGGGTGGTCTGAATATCCTGGCGCAGGGTGGTGACAAACAACTCGCGCATTTTTGCAGATAGCGACGGCGGGGCATCGATAACGGGTGCCACAGCGATTTTGCAATGCTGCTCAAGTTGCGTGCGCAGGGTAGCGAGGTTCAGCGGCTTGACCATCCACGCGTTCATGCCGACGGCGGCGCAGCGTTCGCCTTCTTCGCGCAGGGCGTTGGCGGTGACGCCGATGATCGGCAGCGTCGAGTCCTGCTGGCGTACAGCCTCGGCGAGTCGGTAACCGTTCATAACCGGCATGTTGACGTCGGTCAGCAGCAGATCGAAACGACGGGGCGCCCACTGCGCCAGAGCCTGTTCGCCATTCGCAGCGACGATCACCGTGCAGCCGAGGGCTTCCAGTTGCTCCCTGATGATCGCCGCGTTGATCACGTTGTCTTCGGCCACCAGCACCTGCAGATTCAGTGGGCGGGTCTTTGCCTGCAACGCCGCGGGGCGCTGCGTATTGGCGCCGTGTTGTGACAGATAAATCGCCCAGGCAATTGCGCGCACATCGTCGGCGTCGACCGTCCAGTCAGAGCCATTTGACTGCGCCGGGTTGGGGCCGCCCGCTACGGCGACGATCCGAGGCCCGCTCCAGTGCGGAGCGTTGTCGAGAGGCGTGAGGTCCACCAGCAGCGCCGAGGATGGTGGCCTCTCGGTCGTCACCGAGCGGCAATCCAGACCAAAACGGTTGAGCCAGGCCATCAGGTGCAGCGCCAGTTCGCTGATCGGTGCACGTACATAAACGGCGGGGCTGCCGGCCTCGAACGCGGGGCAGTCGGCCAATGCGCCCGGCACGTTCTCCAGCGCGAGTTGCAGGGTAAAACTGCTGCCCAGCCCCGGTTCGCTGACCACGCTCAACTGGCCGTGCATCAACTCGCACAGCCATTTGCAAATGGCCAGGCCCAGACCCGCACCGGCCTGGCTGTCGGCATCGTTGACCTGATAGAAGGGGTCGAACAATTGCTGTTGCTGCGCGGGGGAAATCCCCACCCCCGAATCGCTGACCTGCCACTGAACTTGGGCGTTGCCGGCGGCGTTTTGCAGCACGCGTACGCGCAGGACCACGCGGCCGTTGTCGGTGAACTTGATCGCGTTGCTCAGCAGGTTGTTGAGGATCTGGCGGATGCGCAACGGGTCACCGCGCAGTCGATCCGGCAAGGTCGAATCGATGCAGGCATACAGTTGCAGGCCTTTGGCGCGGGCGAATGCGCTGTAAGTACGCACAACCTCTTCAGTCAGCTCCAGCGCGCAGAAGTCCTGAAGCTCAAGGGTCATTTGCCCGGCCTCGATCTTCGACACATCCAGCACATCGCTGATCAGCTTGAACAGGCTGGCGGAGGAACGCTGGATGGTGTCCAGATAATCCTGCTGGCGCGGGGCGAGCGGTGTCAGACCGAGCAATTCGAGGGTGCCCAGCACGCCGTAGAGCGGGGTACGAATTTCATGGCTCATGGTGGCCAGGAAGCGGCTCTTGGCCTGGTTGGCCGAGTCGGCGGCCTGACGGGCTTCTTCCAGGGCGGCGGCGTCTTCGATATGCCGGGTCACGTCATGCAACGCACACAACCAGGCATCCTGGCCTTGATAGCGCGTCGAGACGAAAGCCAGATGCAGATGCCGCCCGTCGATCTCCAGATCGGCATGGCCGGACTCGCTGTGTGACTTGAGCAGGCTCATCAAACGGCTGCTGTCGTGCCATTGCTGGGCGCGCTGGTTTTCCAGGAGCACGTGGTGATCGCTGCGGCGAATCACACAGAGGCCGGTCGGTGCGGTGTCGATCACCGCACGGCTGAACGCCTCGCTTTCGGCAATGCTGGCGTGCGCACTTTGCGCGGGGATGATCACGCGCGCGGTGTACCACCGATTGATGGCCCGACCGCAGCCGAGCAGCGCCAGCACCACGGCCACCAGGCACAGCAATGGCCACAGCGCGTAACTGAGAAAACTGCGCAGGCTGATGACGTAGATCGCTGTCCAGTGTTGCGCGCCGGGGCTGCTCAGTTTGAACACCAGGCCGTCGCGGTCGACATTTATTCCATCATCCAGTACCTGGGCGGACCTCGGTGCGCCGGTCAAAACCACGCCGGCCGGGGTGATCAAGGTGAAGTCATCGTAAATCGACCATTCCATCAAGCGCTCGATGTTGTTCACCTGAGACAGTTTCAGCAACGTGCCGAGCACCACCCAGGAATCGGCGCCCTCGATGGCCAGCGTAGGCTGCAGCAGATTGATCCTGACGTAGGCCAGCAGCGTCGGTGTTGCCTCGCTGTCCTGAGTGGGCGGGTAGGGCACCCAATGCACTTGATGATCAGCGACTGATGACGGCTGCTCGCGTGCATGCTGGTTCACCTGGCTCATCACTTGAGCAAACGCGCCGATCTGCATCGGGCCGGCACCGCGCAAGCGCCCGGCGGAGGGCACGGCCACGTCGAAGTTGTCGGGGCCATTGAGCAGGATCACTTGCGGCGACTGATAGTGCGATGCCGCCCAGAACGCGCTGTAGTAGGCGGCCAGATAACTGCCCAGTGCGAAAACCTTGGGGTATTGGTCGGCGGCGATTCTGTTCGGATCGATCTTTACACTGAACGGCAGTGAGAACGGCAAGCCACGGCCCTCATAGACATTCGGGCCTTCTTCGGGCAGCAGTTTTTGCGAATAAGTGGGCAACACCACCAAAGGAAAATATCGGCCCTTGGCACTGGCCTGGGAAATATCGCGCAGGAACACTTCCTGCTCGTGGATGTTCTCCATCAATCGGGCGAAGTGAAATTGCAAGGTGTCGCGCTGCTCTTCGAGCATGCGCAGCACCCCCAGATAGCTGATGCCCAACAGCAGCAACACCAGCGCGCCGAGCAACAACAGACTTTTGTTCAAGCGCAGCGAACTGCTGGCCAGTTTGTCCAGAAATGCATTGGTATGCGGCATTACAGCGCCTGACCAGCGGTGATGGAGCAGCCTTTGGACACAGTGACCTCGGTAGCGAGCGACGTTCAACAATAGCCACGTGCCGCTCAATAGGCAGCCGCCGGCCCGTCGTGGGTCAGCAAGTGCTGGAACTGGTCGGCTGAAACGGCGTGGGAGATCAGGAAACCCTGAACCTGAGTGCAGTCGATTTTACGCAACAGAGCAAGTTCTTGTGCGGTTTCTACACCTTCGGCCACCACCGTCAGGCCCAATTGGCGACCGAGGCTGACAATGCTGGTCAGCGCCTGCGCGAGTTCGGCGTTGGCGTTGCAGCCTTGCACCAGCGCGCGGTCGATTTTCAGTTCGGTGAACGGCGCCGACACCAGGTTCATGTACGAGCTGTAGCCCTTGCCGAAGTCGTCCTGCGACAGACCGAAACCCTTGATCCGCAAGCGGCACGCGCCGGCGTAGAAGTTGCTGATGTCGTCGGGCACCGAGCACTCCATCAACTCGAAACAGATCCGCGCGGGCAAGCCTTGATGGGCAAGCACGAAAGCGAGGATGCGGTCGGGCAGGTCGTGGCTGTTGAGCAGGTGCGTGGGCAGGTTGACCGAAACCGGAATGTCATAGCCCTGTTCGCGCCAGGTCGCTTGGGCGGCGATCGCCTGTTTCAGCACGCACCAGAGCAACGGCTCCTCGAGACCGAAGGCAATCAACGCTGGCAAAAACACCCCCGGCAACAGCGTGCCATGTTCGGGGTGATTCCAGCGTACCAGTGCTTCGGCGGCGACGATCCGGCCGTTGTTCAAGGCTTTTTTGGGTTGAAACCAGGCTTGCAGTTCGCCGTTGTCGAGGGCGTTGCAAATACTCTGGCGATCGATGCCGGGATGGGTCGCCGCCGGGACGCTCTGACGCAGCGCCTGCAATTGATCGATCAGGCAACGCAGGGCGGCTGCGTTCACTGGTTTGGAAATCAGCCCGATGACTTTCACTTGCAGGTTGCTCGCCACCAGGCTCGCGCCCATCAACATGCGCCGTGAGGCGGCGCTCATGATCGCCAGTGCCGGGCGCGAACGTTGGGCGGCGAGGCCCTGAATAAATTGCACACCGTCCATGCCCGGCATCAGCAGGTCGGTGAGCACCAGATCGAAGTCGCGGTGTTTCAGGCAGTCCAGTGCTTCTTCGCCGTCCTTGGCGCACGCCAGATCGAAGTCACCCAACTCGCTGAAAAGGTTCTGCAAGTACAGGTGCTGGAAGGGGTGGTCTTCGACAATCAGAATGCTACAGGGCTTCATGGGCGACTCGTTCGTAGGGAGCCAGGACAGCGAACAAGGCTCGTAGCGTAAAAGGTTTGACCAGGCAGTGATTCATGCCGGCAGCCAGGCACAGCGCGTCCTCACCGCGCAGGGCGTTGGCGGTCGCGCCGATGATCGGAATGCTGCAACCGAGGCGCCGCAGGGCTTTGGCCAGTTCGTAGCCGTTGAGGCGGGGCATGTTGACGTCAGTCAGGACGATGTCAAACGCCGCGTCGGGCCAGAGCGCCAAGGCCTCTTCGCCATCGCTGGCCAGCGCCACCGTGCAGCCCAATTCTTCGAGCTGATCGCGCAGGATCAACTGATTGATGACGTTGTCTTCGGCCACCAGAATGTGCAGGCGCAACGGACGCATCGCGTGGGGTTCACTGTCTTGCGGGCGGTGAACGATCTGGCCGCTCTGGGCTTGGCGAACGGCCCGTTGAATCGCCAGCAGATCATTCAGATTGACCTGCCAGCCGTCGCCGCTGAACTGCGGCTCATGGGCGCCGTCACCGCTGGCCAGTACGCGCGGCCCGCGCCATGTCAGGTTCGGGCGCTGTCCGAAGGCCGCGGGATACAGTTCCAGCAACACTGTCGTTGTATCAGGCTCGATGTCGTCCGGTGCGCCGATATGCGCGCGGGCGCCCCAACGACGCAACCAGCCACTGACGCTGTCGGCCAGTTCGCGCACGGGCGAAACGACATAGACGATGTCCGCTGCCAATGGCGGCAAAGCGGCAGGTGGTGTGTTGCCAGAGCGTTGCTCCAGCGGCACGCTCAGGGAAAAACTGCTGCCCAGACCAGGTTCGCTGACCATGCGCAGGGTGCCATTCATCAAGTGCGTCAGGCGCAGGCAAATGGGCAGGCCGAGGCCGGTGCCGGCGACCACGTTGGTGTTGCCGGCGGTCTGGTAGAACGGCTCGAAAATAAACGCCTGATCGTCATGGGCGATGCCTTTGCCGGTGTCGGAAACCTGCCATTGCAGGCAAACGCGTTCGCCTTCGCGAGCGAGCAGTCTGACCCGCAATACCACGCGCCCGGAATCGGTGAACTTGACCGCGTTGCTCAGCAGATTATTGAGGATCTGCCGTACGCGGCTGACATCGCCCAGCAGGCAATCGGGCAGTTGCGGATCGAGGCAGGCATAGAGTTGCAGGCCTTTGCTTTGCGCGGCGGCGGCATAGCCTTGCACCACTTCGTGCACCAGTTCCGGGACGGAAAACTCGCTCAGCTCCAGCGCCAGTTGCCCGGCCTCGATCTTCGATACATCGAGCACGTCGCAAATCAACTGCAGCAACGTCGCCGATGATCCCTCGATCGCACGCAGGTAACTTTTCTGCTGAGTGTCCAGATGCGTGCGCGCGAGCAATTCCAGGGTGCCCAGCACACCGTAGAGCGGGGTGCGTATTTCGTGGCTCATGGTTGCCAGAAACAAGGTCTTGGCTTCGTTGGCGGCATCGGCCGATTGGCGCGCCTGTTCCAGCGCTGCTTCGATCTGTCGCCGAGCGCTGATGTCACTGAACGCGCAGAGCAAGACGTCTTCACCCTTGTAGCGGGTGGGTGAGCAGCTCAGGTACAGGTGACGACCGTCAGCAGTCTCGAAGTAATCGGTCAGGCACGGCGTGTGTTGGTCAAACGCATCGCGGATCCAGCCGGCGCCCAGTTGCTCGCTGCACTGACCCAGCCATTGCCGCGCGAGGGTGTTATCCAGCACCACTTGACCGTCACTGCGGCGCAACACGCACAGCGCCACCGGCGCGGTCTGAATCACGTCGCGGCTGAACAGTTCGCTTTCCACCAGCGCCTGAATGCGCTGGATCGCCGGGGTGATGAAACGATGTTCCAAGCGTCGGACCAACAGGCACACCAGGCTGATACTCAACACGCAGAACAGCAACGCGCCGAGCATTTGTGGCCACAGGGCGTGCAGTACCGCCAGCAAGTCGATGGAGTAAGTCAGCTGCCAGTCCGAGGATTTCAGCTGCTTGCGCAGCACCAATTGCTCGGGCAGCCAGCCATCGCCGACGAAGCCGAAAAAATCCTGTTGTCGCAGCAACGGCAGGTGCTGTTCGGGCGGTGGTTTGTGGCTGTTGCTGAACAGCGGTTTGCCTTGTGAGTTGAACATGGTGAACTCGCCGGCGCTGTGGTCGCTCAGGGCGCTGGAGACTTCGCGGTCGTCCATTTCCAGGCCGAGCCAGCCGGAGTGGACGTCGCGTTCATCCAGGCGGATGAAGATGTACAGCTGCGAGTGGCCGTCTGCGGCATGGGTCAGCCACAGTTCCGACAATGTCGCCGTGAGCTTGAGCGCCTCCAGTTGATCCAGCGTGGCCTGTGGCAAACCGACGACCAGCGGCGTCGCGTTGTATAGCCGCAATACATGACCGCCATTGCTGACATACAGCAGATTGAGCTGCTTGGCTTTCAGGTAATCGCGCATGCGCTGGGTCAGCCAGATGCTCCATTGCTTGCCCGGCGTTTGCCCCAGCAGCAGACGGATTTCTTCTGCGGAAACCGGTACGTTTATTTTCGCCTTACGTGTGGCCGACAGGCTCAGGCTTTCCAGCAGCGCTTCACGGGTGGTGAAAAACGTATGCGCCTCAGCGATGGCGCTGCTCATGTAGCTGCGCCGCTGGGAAATCTCATTGTTGAAGGTAAACAGCAGGAAACTGTAGACGCCGCCGAGAATGCCCACCAGCAGCACCAGGGCAAACATGCGCAGCAGACGCCGCGCCGCATGGGGCGAGGACAGGAGCGGGCTGATCTGATGGAGGTAGTTCTTCAATCTCATCCCGGCACTCTAGGGAGGGCCGGGAGCATGGAACATCAGACGATCCTTAGAATGCTAAAGGTAGTTGACGATGAAGGTGACTTCGGTGTTCGCGCTGCCGGCCTTGAGTTCGCCCGTGGGCAGACGGTAGTACGCGGCGGTTAACGGGATCTTGAAATCGGTGCCAGTGGTGGTGAAGGCGTTGAACGGGTAGGTGGTATCGAAGGCGATCGGCTGCCCGACATCGTTCATCAATTGCAGGCCGATGCCGCTGGCGGTGGAGGTGCTATTGAGCGCAACGATGCCCTTGGTCGCGTCGATGACGGGCGTGGTGGCCTTGAGCGAATAGGTGACTTTCTTGATGCCGGTCTGGCACTGATTCAGGGCAATGTCGAAGCGCACGGTGCGGGGTTTGGCGCCCGCGTCGCTAAAGTCCTGGAGTTGATAGTCATCGCCCATCGCGACAGGGACGGACGGGGTCTGGCAGGAGGCCGCATTCAACACCAACGCGTTGGCCAAATTGAAGTTATTCAGAATCAGTTCGCCGGCTTTCAGACTGCCGAGGTTGCCGGCCGGTATCGTGATCTGCGCCGCCAACGGGCCTGACTTGACGATTTCCAGGCGGATCGAGCCTGACATCACGCCGTAGCCGTTTGGGGCGACCGAAAAGAGCGAGGGCTCATAGCGATCCAGCATACCCATCCAGATACGGAACGACAGCCCGGTCTTGCCCAGCGGGAAGGTCGTGACGCTACTGGTCGGGGAGCCAAACGCGGGATTGACCGCTATTCCGTAGAAAGAGCTCGCATTGCACGACCAACTGTGCGAGCTCGATTGCTGCGCGGTTTCCTGATAAACCACCGTGCCATCCGGTGTGTCGGCGGGGATGGTCAGGCCGCCATTGGCCAGGCTGCCGCCGTAACTGAGCGTTTGCGTGGAAGGGGAACTGTTGAAGCTACAATTCGCCGCCATTGCGTCCGTTGCACATGCCAGCAACGTCGCCACGGCAAGAGTGAGCAGGGGGCGCTGCAGAGTTATTCGCTTCATGAAAAGGGCTATACGTGTCGGCCAAAGAGCGGCGTACGTTAAACACGCCGTTTGCCGATGGACATCAGGCGATTCTTAGAACACGCTCCCGCGTCTGTGCAATCGCGGCGATGTATTAGACTCAGCAAAGCCTGAAACCGTGCAGGTTGTGCGGCCCCGGCGCAGCAGGGAGGTCATATGGTCCGCTTGAGTATGGTCTTGCTCGGTCACGACTTTGTCCGCAAGCGTTGGTCCGCGCTGGCGCTGACGGGCATTGTCTGGGGCGCGGCCGGTGTGGGCATCTTCATTGATGCGCTGGACGGCGTTCTGTATTTCCCGCTGCATCTCTTCGGCTATCTGTTGTTGCTCGAAGCGCTGATCCTGCTGCTGGTGCCGGCACCGCAAGCCGGGACCGCTGCGGCCCTGCGCAGAGGGCGAGGACTGGCTTTTCTCTTGCTGGGACTGCTGATCGTCGACCGGCAACATGCCGCTGGACTGATTCTGGCGGTGCTGTTTGGCGGGGCTTTTCTGCTCGATGGCGGTTTTCGGCTGGCGGCGGCGCTGGTGGTGCGCTTTGTCGGTTGGCAAGTGTCGCTGATGGCGGGGTTGTTCGAAATCGGCTTTGGCGTGTTTATCCTTGAGCCGTATCCGACGTTGTACAAGGGCACGGTGCCTTTTTGCATCGGCATGAGCCTCTTTCTCACCGGTTGCGCCTTGTTGCGGCAAGCCGTGCGCTTCAAAAACCAGCTGCCGCTGACCCGTACTGCTGCAGTGAGTGCGCCGACCAGCAGCGAAGCGTTGGTGATTCACGTCTGGACCCCCAGCGGCACCGTCGACGACACCCTGGTGCGCAATCGTCTGCTCAACCGCTACATCGCGGCGGTCGACATCAACGGCGTGATCTCCGCCGGCCATGCGGCACTGGAATGCGGCCCGGACATTTACATCAGCCATTACCCGCAGGACGACATTGATCGTTCGGCGGGGGATTTTGTGCGCTTGCTGCGGGCGACGCCGAACAACGATGTTGCCGGCAGGTTTTTGCCGGATTATGCCGGCGAGGTGGCGGACTGGTGTCCGTCTTCGGTGCAGGTCAGTTTTGCCCATTACGACGCCCGGCGACTCCATGCGTTCTGGGCGGACTATCGGCAAAACAGCACTTACAACCTGACCAGTCGCAATTGTTCCAGTGCTGTCGCTCATAGCCTCGAAGCGGCGCTGGAAGGGGCGATGAACCGGGGGCATTCGAGCATGCTGGATTTTGCCCGCGTCATCTTCAGCCCTGAGTTCTGGATCGCCGCGCAAGTGCGCAAACGCGCCGAGGCGATGGCCTGGACGCCCGGACTGGTGCTCGACTATGCGCGAGCGTTGCATGCTGCGATCGAACCGGCACCGCCGGGCTGGCACAGTATTTATGCGGTGGTCAAACGGGGCTGTGGCTATGCGGCCACTGCCTTGCGCGGGCGTGAGGTGCATCCCGTTCAGCCGCCACCGCCAGCCCATCCTCCCGACGAGTTCTGATCGGCTTCACACCGAGTCGCCGCCTTCGCGAGCAGGCTCGCTCCCACATTGGATCTCTGAGCAACGCGGAATTTGTGTTCACTGGAGATCTCCGGTGGGAGCGAGCCTGCTCGCGAAGGCGTCAGTGCGGGCGCCGCAAAAACCCAGCCCATTGGTCAATTAATTACCAAGCAACCTAACTATTACGTTGACATTCGCTGCCTAGGCAGTAACATCTCGACATACATTCACTGCCTAGGCAGTTATTAGGTGAGCAAATGAAGCATTTCACCCCGGACGAATTCAAACACTGCCATCTCGGCCTGTTGCTGGGCCGTGCTGCGCTGCTCAAGGACCGGATCATCGACACCCACATGGAACCCCACGGCATCACCGCCGCGCAGTTCAAGGTGTTGATCATCATGGCCCAGTTCGGCGTCGACACTCCGGCCGAACTGTGCCGGCACCTGTCGCTGGACAGCGGTTCGATGACGCGCATGCTCGATCGTCTGGAGCAGAAGGGCTTTCTGGCTCGCCACCGCAGCGAAGGCGATCGCCGTCAGGTGCAACTCAAGCTGACCGAACAAGGCCAGCAACTGGCCGATCGCCTGCCGCACATCGGCGCCGATGCGATGAATGAACTGGCCGGCGCCGTCACTCCGGACGAGTTGAAGACCCTGGAATACATCCTCAAGAAAATTCTGCTGGCAGCCGGTGACCCAATCACCATCCAGCGGTTAGGTGAACACAATGAGCGGTAAAACCTTGCGCAGCAG
The DNA here is from genome assembly GCF_900187585.1 of Pseudomonas sp. Irchel 3E19. Classification (NCBI taxonomy): domain Bacteria; kingdom Pseudomonadati; phylum Pseudomonadota; class Gammaproteobacteria; order Pseudomonadales; family Pseudomonadaceae; genus Pseudomonas; species Pseudomonas sp. Irchel 3E19. The sequence goes on along the minus strand of NZ_FYDT01000026.1, from coordinate 10,758 downwards.
CCTGACCCTGGTGCTGTCGGCAATGATCCTTGCCGGTTGCGCCAACTACAGCGGCCTCGACACCCAAGGCCAGAACCTTGATGCGAAAAGCCTGAAAGTCGGCCAGTCGCTGAACGGCGTGACCCTGTCGTCGGCCGCGTGGCCGAAAAGCGACTGGTGGACCAGCCTCGGCGATCCGCAACTCGACGGCTTGATCCGCGAAGCCCTGCACGACAACCCGGACATGCAGATCGCCGCAGCCCGCGCCCATCAGGCCAGCGCCGCCGCGTATGCCGCCGATGCCGCGCGTTATCCGACCCTAGACGCCAGCGCCGGTATCAGCCGTTCGCGCCTGGCCAAGGATCAGGATCCGCGAGGGCAGGGCGATGCCTACGCCACCGTGCGTAATGTCAGTGCCGGCTTCAATTACAACTTCGATCTGTGGGGCGGCCAGCGTGATGCCTGGGAAGCCGCACTCGGTCAGGCCCGTGCGGCCGAAGTCGATCGTCAGGCTGCACAGCTGACCCTCGCCGCCGACGTCGCTCGCGCTTACAGCGATCTTGGTCAGGCGCACATCGTTTATGACCTCGCGAACGAAGACCTCAAGCGCACCAGGCAAATGCTCGATTTGAGCCAGCGTCGCTTGAGCTCGGGGATCGACAGCCAGTATCAGTTCCAGCAAACCCAGAGCCTGGAAGCCAGCTCCGAAGCCAGCCTGATCGATGCGGAAAAACGCTTGAACAGCGCGAAAATCGCCTTGGCCGTGTTGCTCGGCAAAGGCCCGGATCGCGGCAATGAAATCGCCCGGCCGAAAGTGCTGCAGGCCAGCGCCGTGGCCGTACCGTCGGTGCTGCCGGCAGAACTGCTCGGTCGTCGCCCTGATCTGGTCGCCGCGCGCTGGCGTGTAGAAGCGGCGAGCAAAGACATCGACTCGGCGAAAACCCGGTTCTATCCGAACCTGAACCTCACGGCCTCGGCCGGTGCCGAGTCCCTGTTGGGTGATGCGATGTTCGGTTCGGCCAGTCGCTTCTTCAACATTGCCCCGACCATTTCGGTGCCGATCTTCGATGGCGGTCGCTTGCGCGCCAACCTCGATGCGCGCGACGCCGATTACGATCTGGCGGTGGCGCAGTACAACAAAAGTCTGGTGAAAGCACTGGGCGATGTCAGCGACACGATCAACCAGTTGCGTGACATCGGCCGGCAGATCGGCGCGCAGCAACACGCCACCGACATTGCTCAGGATTCTTACAACACCGTCGTCCAGCGTTACGGTTCCGGCATCGGCAACTACCTGGACGTGCTCAGCATCGAGCAGCAATTGCTTCAGGCCCAGCGCCAACTGGCCACCCTCAATGCCGAGCAGATCGACCTGTCGATTCAACTGATGCAAGCGCTGGGCGGCGGCTTTCAGGGGCAGACCCTGACCGCAGCCAACGCCACCCCAGCCACGTCGCACAACTAATTCAAGGTATTTGTCATGGCCACTGCCGAAAACACTCAAGCTCAAGACAACACCCCCGACACCGGCAATCCGCGCAAACGCAAAGTGATGCTGCTGGCGCTGACCGTTATCGTCCTCCTCGCGTGTGCGGGCGTCTGGGCTTATCACGAATTCATCGGGCGCTTTAACGAAAGCACCGACGACGCCTACGTCAACGGCAACGTCGTCGAAATCACCCCGTTGGTCACCGGCACCGTGGTCAGCATCGGTGCCGACGATGGTGATCTGGTTCACGAAGGTCAGGTGTTGATTAACTTCGACCCGAACGACGCTGAAGTCGGCCTGCAAAGTGCCAAAGCGAAACTGGCGCGCACCGTGCGTCAAGTGCGTGGCTTGTACAGCAACGTTGATGGCATGAAAGCCCAGGTCAACGCGCAACAGGCCGAAGTGCAGAAGGCGCAGGACAATTACAACCGCCGGAAAAACCTGGCGCAGGGCGGGGCGATTTCCCAAGAAGAACTGTCCCACGCTCGCGATGACCTGACCTCGGCGCAAAACGCCCTGGCCAATGCCAAACAACAGCTGAAAACCACCAGCGCACTGGTCGACGACACCGTGGTGTCGTCGCACCCGGACGTGATGTCGGCTGCTGCGGATCTGCGTCAGGCCTACCTGACCAATGCGCGCAGCACCTTGATCGCGCCGGTCACCGGCTATGTGGCCAAACGCACCGTGCAGCTCGGTCAGCGTGTGCAACCGGGTACTGCGCTGATGGCGGTGATTCCACTGGATCAACTGTGGATCGACGCCAACTTCAAGGAAACCCAACTGCGTGACATGCGCATCGGTCAGCCGGTCGATATCGAATCCGACATCTACGGCAGCGACTTGAAATACAGCGGCACCGTCGACAGCCTCGGCGCCGGCACCGGCAGTGCGTTTGCCCTGCTGCCTGCGCAGAACGCCACCGGTAACTGGATCAAGATTGTTCAGCGTGTGCCGGTGCGCATTCACATCAACGCCGAAGAACTGGCCAAGCATCCGTTGCGCGTCGGTCTGTCGACCAACGTCGAGGTCAATCTGCATGACCAGAGCGGCCCTGTGTTGGCTCAGCAGCCGCCGCAAAAAGCGTCGTTCAGCACCAACGTCTATGACCGTCAACTGGCCGAAGCCGACGCGATGATCGCCCAGCTGATCCACGACAACAGCGCTGCGGCCAGCAAAACCCCGCAACGCTGAATCTTTCCCTGTGGGAGCGAGCCTGCTCGCGAATGCTGCCTGACATTCAACATAGAAGTGGTCTGACACACCGCTTTCGCGAGCAGGCTCGCTCCCACAAAGGGCAGTTGCATCTGTAACAGATGCGGCGCTAATCAGGTTCCATAGGATTCACAATGAGCAATAACGCCTCTTTCACGCCGCCCAGCCTGTTGCTCAGCACTATCGGCCTGTCGCTGGCGACGTTCATGCAAGTGCTCGACACCACCATCGCCAACGTGGCGTTGCCGACGATTTCCGGCAACCTTGGGGTGAGTTCGGAGCAGGGCACCTGGGTGATCACCTCGTTTGCCGTGAGCAACGCGATTGCGCTGCCGTTGACTGGTTGGTTGAGCCGGCGCTTCGGTGAGGTGAAGCTGTTTCTCTGGGCCACGATTTTGTTTGTGCTGGCCTCGTTTCTCTGCGGTATCTCGACCTCGATGCCCGAGCTGATCGGCTTTCGCGTGTTGCAAGGCCTGGTGGCCGGGCCGCTGTACCCGATGACACAAACCCTGTTGATCGCCGTTTATCCCCCCGCGAAACGGGGGATGGCTTTGGCGTTGCTGGCGATGGTCACGGTGGTTGCGCCGATTGCCGGTCCCATTCTTGGCGGCTGGATTACCGACAGTTATAGCTGGCCGTGGATCTTCTTCATCAACGTGCCGATCGGCATCTTTGCGGTGATGGTGGTGCGTTCACAACTGGCCAAACGTCCGGTGGAGACCAGCCGTCAGCCGATGGACTACGTCGGTCTGATCACGCTGATCATTGGCGTCGGCGCGTTGCAGGTGATCCTCGACAAGGGCAATGATCTGGACTGGTTCGAATCGAACTTCATCATCATTGGCGCAGCGATTTCGGGGATCGCGCTGGCGGTGTTCGTGATCTGGGAAATGACCGATCAGCACCCGGTGGTAAATCTGCGTTTGTTCGCCCACCGCAATTTCCGTATCGGCACACTGGTGCTGGTGTTGGGTTATGCCGGGTTCTTCGGCATCAACCTGATCCTGCCGCAGTGGCTGCAGACGCAAATGGGTTACACCGCGACCTGGGCGGGGCTGGCCGTGGCGCCAATCGGCATTCTGCCGGTGCTGCTGTCGCCGTTTGTCGGCAAGTACGCGAACAAGTTCGACCTGCGTTTGTTGGCGGGGCTGGCATTTCTCGCGATTGGCCTGAGCTGCTTCATGCGCGCCGGGTTCACCAACGAGGTGGACTTCCAGCACATCGCCCTGGTGCAGCTGTTCATGGGCATTGGCGTGGCGCTGTTCTTCATGCCGACCTTGAGCATTCTGATGTCGGACTTGCCGCCGAGCCAGATTGCCGACGGCGCGGGCCTGGCGACTTTCCTGCGGACATTGGGCGGCAGCTTCGCGGCGTCGCTGACCACGTGGATCTGGATCCGCCGGGCAGACCAGCATCATGCGTACATGAGCGAGAGCATCAGCACCTATGAGCCGGCCACCCGTGAGACGTTGAATCAACTGGGCGGGGCGAGTCACTCGGCTTATGCGCAGATGGATCAGATCCTGACGAGTCAGGCGTACATGCTCTCCACCGTGGATTACTTCACGTTGCTGGGGTGGGGGTTTATGGGGTTGATTCTGATTGTGTGGCTGGCGAAGCCGCCGTTTGCTGCCAAGGCCGGGCCGGCGGCCAGCGGTCACTGAGTAAAACGCGGTCAAAAAAGTGGGAGCGGGCTTGCTCGCGAAAGCGGTGTGTCATTCAGTAGAGATGTCGACTGAACCACCGCATTCGCGAGCAAGCCCGCTCCCACATTGGTTTTGTGTTTGAGCTTTAGGGAGCGGGAGCGGGCAGGGCCGGTGGCGGGGCGAAGTCGAACGGCGCTAACGCATAGCCATTCTCATCCACCTGCAACGCCCAACCCTGCCGATCCCAATCCCCCAGCACAATCCGCTTCGCCGCTTGCTCACCGAGCTGCAGCTTGTGGATCGCCGGGCGGTGGGTGTGCCCGTGAATCAGGGTCTTCACGCCAAACGCCTGCATGATCCGCGGAATCTCCTCCGGCGTGACATCGACAATGTCATTGGCCTTCATCCGCACCTGCGCGCGGCTCTCGCTGCGCAACTTGCGCGCCAGTTTGTGCCGGGTGCTTAAAGGCAGGTTCCGCAAGATAAACAGGGTGATCGGGTTACGCAGGTAGCGCCGTAGCTTCATATAGCCGACGTCGCGGGTGCACAGGCTGTCGCCGTGCATCAACAGCACCGGCTCGCCGTAAAACTGCACGACACTCGGGTCCTTCAACAACGTGCAGCCGGCCTGTTTGCAGAAGGCCTTGCCGAGCATGAAGTCGCGATTGCCGTGCATCAGAAAAATGGCCGTGCCGCTGTCGCTCAATTCGCGCAGGGCCTGGCAGATGGAACGCTGGAAGGGCGTCATGGCATCGTCGCCAATCCACGCCTCGAAGAAGTCGCCCAGAATGTACAACGCACTCGCCGAGCGGGCGCGTCCGGCGAGCAAATCCAGAAACGCCCGAGTAATGTCCGGGCGCTCCTCTTCCAGATGCAAGTCTGAAATCAGCAATATCACGCTTCGATGATCTCGGCTTTCTCGATGATCACGTCGTCTGCTGGTACGTCCTGGTGGCCGGCCTTGGAAGTGGTCGAAACACCTTTGATCTTGTCGACAACGTCGGTGCCGGCAGTCACTTTACCGAACACGGCGTAGCCCCAGCCCTGAACGTTCTTGCCGCTGTGGTTGAGGAAGGTGTTGTCGGCAACGTTGATGAAGAACTGCGCAGAAGCCGAATGCGGCTCCATGGTGCGCGCCATGGCAACGGTGTATTTGTCGTTGGAAAGACCGTTGTCAGCTTCGTTCTGGATGCTTGGACGCTTGTCTTTCTTTTCTTTCATGCCTGGCTCGAAACCGCCGCCCTGGATCATGAAGTTACCGATGACGCGGTGGAAAACGGTGTTGGTGTAGTGACCGGCGTTAACGTACTCGATGAAGTTGGCGACGGTGATCGGCGCCTTTTCAGCGTTCAGTTCGATGACGATGTCGCCATGATTGGTGGTCAATTTAACTTGAGTCATGATCGCTACTCTTTATAAGGAATTCGTGGTTATCGGACATTGAGCCCCAAAACCGGTTCAGCCTGCTTTGGCCAAGGTGCGCAGTTTAGCGTGACAGGCGCGAATTTCGAGGCTGTTTTTCAATTCCTGGTGATTAAATGCGCTCCTTTATAGGGCCTGCTCTGTCAGCCCCTTGACAGCATCGGCTATGATAGCGGCTTTGTTTTGTCTGGCCCCTCTCTGCGGCCGCGCACATGTAAGTCAAGGATCCTATGAGCAAGCCCACTGTCGACCCTACCTCGAATGCCAAGTCCGGCCCTGCCGTGCCGGTCAATTTCCTGCGGCCGATCATCCAGGCAGACCTGGACTCGGGCAAGCACACACAGATCGTCACCCGTTTTCCGCCTGAGCCCAACGGCTACCTGCACATCGGCCACGCCAAGTCGATCTGCGTGAACTTCGGCCTGGCCCAGGAGTTCGGCGGCGTCACGCACCTGCGTTTCGACGACACCAACCCGGCCAAGGAAGACCAGGAATACATCGACGCGATCGAAAGCGACGTCAAATGGCTGGGCTTCGAATGGTCCGGCGAAGTGCGCTACGCCTCGCAGTATTTTGACCAGTTGCACGACTGGGCCGTTGAGTTGATCAAGGCTGGCAAGGCCTACGTCGACGACCTGACCCCTGAGCAAGCCAAGGAATACCGTGGCAGCCTGACCGAGCCGGGCAAGAACAGCCCGTTCCGCGACCGTTCGGTTGAAGAGAACCTCGACTGGTTCGCCCGCATGCGCGCCGGTGAGTTCCCGGACGGCGCCCGCGTGCTGCGCGCGAAGATCGACATGGCCTCGCCGAACATGAACCTGCGCGACCCGATCATGTACCGCATCCGCCAGGCCCATCACCACCAGACCGGTGACAAGTGGTGCATCTACCCGAACTACGACTTCACCCACGGTCAGTCGGACGCCATCGAAGGCATCACCCACTCGATCTGCACCCTGGAATTCGAAAGCCATCGTCCGCTGTACGAGTGGTTCCTCGACGCCTTGCCAGTGCCGGCGCACCCGCGTCAGTACGAGTTCAGCCGTCTGAACCTCAACTACACCATCACCAGCAAGCGCAAGCTCAAGCAGCTTGTGGACGAGAAACACGTCCATGGCTGGGATGATCCGCGCATGTCCACGCTGTCTGGCTTCCGCCGCCGTGGCTACACGCCGGCGTCGATCCGCAACTTCTGCGACATGATCGGCACCAACCGTTCCGACGGCGTGGTCGACTTCGGCATGCTCGAATTCAGCATCCGCCAGGACCTGGACGCGAACGCCCCGCGCGCCATGTGCGTGCTGCGTCCGTTGAAAGTCGTGATCACTAACTACCCGCAAGACCAGGTCGAGAACCTCGAACTGCCGCGTCATCCGCAGAAAGAAGAACTTGGCGTGCGCAAGCTGCCGTTCGCCCGTGAAATCTACATCGACCGCGATGACTTCATGGAAGAACCGCCAAAGGGCTACAAGCGCCTGGAGCCGAACGGCGAAGTGCGTCTGCGCGGCAGCTACGTGATCCGTGCCGACGAAGCGATCAAGGACGCCGACGGCAACATCGTCGAACTGCGTTGCTCGTACGATCCGGACACCCTCGGTAAAAACCCGGAAGGCCGCAAGGTCAAAGGCGTGGTTCACTGGGTGCCGGCCGCTGCCAGCGTCGAGTGCGAAGTGCGTCTGTATGATCGCCTGTTCCGCTCGGCCAACCCTGAGAAGGCCGAAGACAGCGCCAGTTTCCTCGACAACATCAACCCTGACTCACTGCAAGTGCTGACCGGTTGTCGTGCTGAGCCATCGCTTGGCAATGCACAGCCGGAAGACCGTTTCCAGTTCGAGCGCGAAGGCTACTTCGTTGCGGATATCAAGGACTCGAAACCAGGTCAGCCGGTATTCAACCGTACCGTGACCCTGCGAGATTCGTGGGGCCAGTGATTCAGCGTCAAGGAAATTAACGTGCTGACGATCTACAACACGCTCACCAAGAGCAAAGAAGTCTTCAAACCGCTGGATGGCAACAAGGTGCGTATGTACGTGTGCGGGATGACCGTGTACGACTACTGCCACCTCGGCCACGGCCGCAGCATGGTCGCGTTCGACCTGGTGACCCGCTGGTTGCGGTTCAGCGGTTACGACCTGACCTACGTGCGCAACATCACCGACATCGACGACAAGATCATCAACCGGGCCAACGAGAACGGCGAGTCGTTCGAAGCGTTGACCGAGCGCATGATCGCCGCGATGCACGAAGACGAAGCGCGCCTGAACATCAAGAAGCCGGACATGGAGCCGCGCGCCACGGATCACATTCCGGGCATGCACGCGATGATCCAGACCCTGATCGACAAGGGCTACGCCTACGCCCCGGGCAATGGCGACGTGTACTACCGCGTCGGCAAGTTCATGGGCTACGGCAAGCTGTCGCGCAAGAAGATCGAAGACCTGCGCATCGGTGCGCGGATCGAGGTCGACGAAGCGAAGGAAGATCCGCTGGACTTCGTGCTGTGGAAAGGCGTCAAACCAGGCGAACCGAGCTGGGAATCGCCGTGGGGCGTCGGGCGTCCGGGCTGGCACATCGAGTGCTCGGTGATGTCGACCTGCTGCCTGGGTGAGACGTTCGACATTCATGGCGGCGGCAGCGATCTGGAATTCCCGCACCACGAAAACGAAATCGCCCAGAGCGAAGCGGCCACCGGCAAGACCTACGCCAACGCGTGGATGCATTGCGGCATGATCCGCATCAATGGCGAGAAGATGTCCAAGTCCTTGAACAACTTCTTCACCATTCGCGACGTGCTCGACAAGTACCACCCGGAAGTCGTGCGTTACCTGTTGGTGTCGAGCCACTACCGCAGTGCGATCAACTACTCGGAAGACAACCTCAAGGATGCCAAAGGCGCACTCGAGCGTTTCTACCACGCGTTGAAAGGTCTGCCGAACGTGGCGCCGGCCGGCGGCGAAGCCTTCGTCGAGCGTTTCACCACGGTGATGAACGATGACTTCGGTACGCCGGAAGCCTGTGCGGTGCTGTTCGAGATGGTTCGCGAGATCAACCGTCTGCGTGAGAGCGATCTCAATGCAGCGGCCGGTCTGGCTGCACGTCTGAAAGAGCTGGCCAGCGTGCTGGGTGTGTTGCAATTGGAAGCCGATGACTTCTTGCAGGCGGGCGCTGAAGGGCGTGTCGATGCGGCTGAAGTGGATGCGCTGATTGCGGCGCGTCTGGCGGCACGGGCCGGTAAGGACTGGGCTGAGTCCGACCGTATTCGTGACCAGCTCACCGCGATGGGTGTTGTGTTGGAAGATGGCAAGGGCGGCACGACCTGGCGTCTGGCTGACTGATCGCCTTACCGGTTACAGACAAAACCCGCCTTGTGCGGGTTTTTGTTTTTTAGAATCAAAAGATCGCAGCCTTCGACCTGTCACGAAGAAGAGCCCCTCACCCTAACCCTCTCCCGGAGGGAGAGGGGACTGATTGGGGGATGTTTAAAAGATGCGCCGACTTGAACGTGCTGCTTTGAATCCATAATCGACTGGTTTTTTCAGGTCGATGGATGACTCGAGACACCTCGGTCGGCTCCCTCTCCCTTCGGGAGAGGGCTGGGGTGAGGGGGTTGCTTTTGCGCTACGCGTAGGTCTTGATGTCTGACTCCGCCAACATGGGCGGCAGCGCGTTCAGCAGGATGCAGCTCAGCGACGAATAAATGGAGGAACCATGGCCAATCACTATCGCGAACTGTTTACGACACCCGGTGCCACCGGGCTAGTGCTCGCGAGCTCCATTGCCCGATTGCCACAGGCAATGATCGGCATTGGCATCATCACCATGCTGGTCCAGCAAACAGGCGTGTACTGGCTGGCCGGCGCGGTCGCCGGCACGTTTACCCTGGCCAATGCGCTGCTCGGCCCGCGCATCTCGAAACGGGTTGATCAGCGGGGCCAGAGCCGCGTGCTGCCCATCGTCACGGCGTTCAGCATCGTCATGCTGCTGGCGCTGATCTTCGCCGTCTACATGAGGGCTCCCGCCGCATTGTTCTTTGTGCTTGCTGCGCTGGCGGGGACGATGCCGAGCATGCCGTCCATGATCAGGGCACGCTGGTCGCAACTGTTCCGTGGCAAACCGCAGCTGCACACAGCGTTCTCTCTGGATACGGTGCTGACCGAACTGGCCTACATCATCGGTCCGCCACTGGCGATCGGTTTGAGTGTGAGCTTTTTCGCCGAAGCCGGGCCGCTTGTCGCGGTGGCGCTGTTGGCCATCGGGGTGACGGCGTTTCTCCTGCAGCGCCAGACCGAACCGAAAGTAGTCTTGGGCCACAAGAGCCACACCGGTTCCACCTTACTGATTCCCGGCGTTCGCACCATCGTGCTGGCGTTGTTGGCGATGGGGGTCATTGGCGGAGCAATCGATGTCGCCGTTGTGGCGTTCGCCAATGCCCAAGGCTGGCCAGCGTCTGCCACCTTCATCCTCGCTGCCTATGCGTTCGGCTCCCTGGTGGCGGGCCTGACGTTTGGTGCATTGCGGGTTTCCCTGCCGATCGAAAAACAGTTCTTTATCGGCATATTGGTCACGGCCGTCACCGGCGTACTGCCGGTTTTCGCAACAGATGTTTATGTCCTGTCAGCGATGCTGTTTATCGCGGGCATATCGTTTGCGCCCACCATGGTCGTGGTCATGAAGCTGGGGACGATCATCATCCCTGCGTCCAGGATGACCGAAGGGCTGACGTGGATGACCACTGGCATCAGCATTGGCGTAGCGCTGGGCGGCATGCTGGCGGGGCTGGTGATTGATGCGTTCGGCGCGCGAGCAGGGTTCGGGGTGGCGATTGGTGCCGGGGTGATGATGATGGTGGTTGTGCTGGTTGGACTGCGCACATTGGCTGCGGGGGTGTCAGAAATTTTGTGTTCGGGCATAACATGAGTAAGAGGTGCATGTATGCCAACCAAAAAGAAACCCCTGCGTGACCTACCAAAAATCCCCAAGGAGCTGCTCGAAGAGTTCGGTGAGGGG
>NZ_FYDT01000066.1:0-26812 GCF_900187585.1 Pseudomonas sp. Irchel 3E19 | reverse complement strand
CACTCGATGGGAATATTTTGAGTGAATGTGCTCAAGTCACAGAAGTTGAAAAGGTCGCCGAGGTCGAGCAAGTCCTGTTGAACAGACATAAAAAATCCGATGCCAGAGATCTGACATCGGATTTTCGAAGAAGCCCGGCGAGGATTCAAATGCTTAAGTGAACAGCATTACGGCAATAGCCGGGTTTTTTGACTGGCGCGCAGCTTAAGCGGTGAAGGTTTTGCCTTCGAACTGCTCAGCAACGAACTTCCAGTTGACCAGGTTCCAGAACGCTTCGACGTACTTCGGACGAACGTTGCGGTAGTCGATGTAGTAAGCGTGTTCCCACACATCGCAGGTCAGCAGCGGGGTGTCGCCGCTGGTCAGCGGGTTGCCGGCGCCGATGGTGCTGGCCAGGGCCAGGGAGCCGTCAGCCTTTTTCACCAGCCAGCCCCAACCGGAACCGAAGGTACCGATCGAGGTTTTGCTGAACTCTTCCTTGAACTTGTCGAACGAACCGAACGCAGCGTTGATGGCATCAGCCAGTGCGCCGGTTGGTTGACCGCCGGCGTTTGGCGCCAGGCAGTTCCAGTAGAAAGTGTGGTTCCAGACCTGAGCGGCGTTGTTGAAGATGCCGCCCGAGGAAGACTTGACGATTTCTTCCAGGGTCTTGCCTTCGAACTCGGTGCCTGGCACCAGGTTGTTCAGGTTCACGACGTAGGTGTTGTGGTGCTTGTCGTGGTGAAATTCCAGGGTTTCCTTGGAAATGTGCGGCTGCAGGGCATCGTGTGCGTAAGGCAGCGGCGGCAATTCGAAAGCCATGATGATTCTCCTAATCAGGTCTGTTGCGGTGAGCGCAAGGCCGATCACGGGCGGCCAGAAATGCACCGGCGAGTTTTTACTCTTTGCGGCGCAGGGTTCGGATCATAGCACCGGGGTCACGGCTTAACCACGCAACAACTGTGTGGGATAGAGGTTCAAGGGGATGCCCTCACTAAATGACGGATCGTCATTGAGTGAGGCATCCCCTTGGCCTTTTGGAATAAATCAGCCAGCGATAATCAATTGCCCGGCCACTGTGAACATCATCACTGCCACCAACAGATCGAGAATCCGCCACGTACTCGGCCGAGCGAGCCACGGCGCCAGCCATGCGGCACCCAGCGCCAGGGTGAAAAACCATAGCAACGACGCACTTGCCGCGCCCACCACATAAGCCCCAGGCACCGATTGCTGGGCGCCCAGCGAGCCGATCAGCAGCACGGTGTCCAGATACACATGCGGGTTGAGCAATGTCACCGCCAACGCACTGAGCATCACCGCGCGCAGCGAACGCACTGTCTGGTTTTCAGCCTGATTCAGACTCTGTTTCGAAAACGCCCGACGCAGGGCCTGAGTGCCGTACCAGATCAGGAAAGTCGCACCGCCCCAACGGGCGATCGCCAACAGGGTCGGGTTCTGCGCCAGGAGCGTCGCCAGTCCGAACACACCGGCAGCGACCAGCAGCGCATCACACACCACGCACAATGTCGCCACGGGCAGGTGATGCTCTCGGCGCAGGCTTTGCGCCAGGACAAATGCGTTTTGCGTGCCGATCGCCATGATCAGTCCGAACGCCACCAGCAGGCCGTTTACATAGCTTTGCCACATAAGGTTTTACTCCGCGTTGGCTGCAAGATCGCGCAGCACTTGCATGGCGCGTTCGGCGTCGGCCTGGCCGACGAATAAATGATCGTGGTAGTAACCGGCGATCACGTTGCAACTGATCCCGGCCTTGCCTAATGCCGTGGCGAACGCAGCGGTCAGGCCGACGGCTTGCAGCGCCGAGTGCACATTCAAAGTGATCCACGCGGCGACGTAGTCGAAATTGAAACCGGCGTCTTCAGCCTGGCTACGTTGCAGAATGACGGTCAGCCCCTCCTGTTCGCGAAAGCTGCCGACAATCTCCAGACCGCTCGGCAACTGCCCGTCACGCAGGGTGCAGAACACGTATTCGCCGGCGTTGAGTTGTGGACTCATGCTGCGCAGAAGAGTCGAGAGTGAAGTTTCGCCAGCCATTGAAAAGTCCTTGAGAAGAAAGCTTGTTAGAGAGTGCTTGCTGGCTATTCTCCGGTCGGTAGCTGTATAAGAAAAACCAATAGTACTGATCGCTCATTAGGAAAACTGATGTTCGACTACAAATTGCTTTCCGCTCTGGCCGCCGTGGTCGAGCAAGCCGGGTTCGAACGCGCGGCCCAGGTGCTGGGCCTGTCGCAGTCGGCGATTTCGCAGCGGATCAAACTGCTCGAGGCGCGGGTCGGCCAGCCGGTGCTGGTGCGCGGCACGCCGCCGTCGCCCACCGAGATTGGCCGACGGCTGCTCAATCATGTGCAACAGGTGCGTCTGCTCGAACGGGATTTGCAAACGCTGGTGCCCGCGCTGGACGAAGAGGGCTTGCCGGAGCGACTGCGCATTGCACTCAACGCCGACAGTCTCGCCACTTGGTGGGCGCCAGCGGTGGGAGATTTCTGCGCCGAACAGCATTTGCTGCTGGATATGGTCGTCGAAGACCAGACCGTCGGCCTCAAACGCATGCGCGCCGGTGAAGTGGCGGCGTGCCTGTGCGCCAGTGAACGGCCAGTGGCTGGCGCGCGTAGCGTGTTGCTTGGGGCGATGCGTTATCGTGCGCTGGCCAGTCCTGCATTTATCGCGCGGCATTTCCCTGATGGTGTGCGCGCCGAAAAGCTACCGCGCACCCCGGCGCTGGTGTTCGGCCCCGACGACTTCCTCCAGCATCGCTATCTCGCAGCGCTCGGTGTGGATGGCGGATTCGAGCACCACTTGTGTCCGTCCTCCGAAGGTTTTATTCGCCTGACCGAGGCCGGACTCGGTTGGGGGCTGGTCCCGGAACTGCAAGTGCGCGAGCAATTGCAAAGCGGCGTGTTGCGCGAACTGTTGCCAGATAAACCGATCGACGTGCCGTTGTACTGGCATCATTGGCGCAATGGCGGCCAGTTGCTCGGCTTGCTGACCGAGCAACTGGTGCGCTCTTCGCCACAATGGTTGGTGCCGTTGAACTGACGGCAAGCGTCAAGTCACACGAATCAGGCAAAACGATAGACAGCGGAGCTCTACATGAAAATTCTGGTCACCGGCGCAAGCGGCTTCATTGGCGGACGCTTTGCGCGTTTCGCTCTGGAGCAGGGCCTGGACGTGCGGGTCAATGGTCGCCGGGCCGAGAGCGTCGAACATCTGGTACGCCGCGGCGCCGAGTTTGTCCCCGGCGATCTGACCGACCCGGAACGGGTGCGTGACCTCTGTGGTGACGTCGAAGCCGTGGTGCATTGCGCCGGTGCCGTCGGTCTGTGGGGGCGTTATCAGGACTTTCATCAGGGTAACGTGCAGGTCACCGAAAACGTCGTCGAGGCCTGCCTGAAGCAGCGGGTTCGACGGCTGGTGCATTTGTCGTCGCCGTCGATTTACTTCGATGGCCGCGACCACTTCAACCTGACCGAAGAGCAAGTGCCCAAGCGCTTCAAACATCACTACGCCGCGACCAAATACCTGGCCGAACAAAAGGTCTTTGGTGCGCAGGAATTCGGCCTCGAAACCATCGCCCTGCGCCCGCGTTTCGTCACCGGTGCCGGCGACATGAGCATCTTTCCGCGCCTGTTGAACATGCAGCGCAAGGGCCGTCTGGCGATCATCGGCAACGGTTTGAACAAGGTCGATTTCACCAGCGTGCACAATCTCAACGAAGCCATGCTCAGCAGTCTGCTGGCCGCCGGTTCCGCGTTGGGCAAGGCCTACAACATCAGTAATGGCGCGCCGGTGCCGTTGTGGGATGTGGTCAATTACGTGATGCGCAAAATGGAAGTGCCACAGGTCACCCAATACCGTTCCTATGGACTGGCCTACAGCGTTGCGGCACTCAATGAGGGCGCGTGCAAACTCTGGCCGGGACGCCCGGAGCCGACCCTGTCGCGGCTGGGCATGCAGGTCATGAAGAAAAATTTCACCCTCGACATCAGTCGCGCACGGCATTATCTGGAATACGATCCGAAAGTCAGCCTGTGGACGGCCCTCGACGAGTTCTGCGGTTGGTGGAAAGCCCAGGACATTCGCTGAAACTCGTTGAAACGAATCGGCCGGCCGGCAATGAACCGCACCGCCGGTTGAGGGTCAATCCCTGCGGCTGTGGGGTTTATACTTCGCGTCAATCTGCCATCACCGCGATTCACAAAGGTTGCCTCAATGTCCATGCGTAATGATGCCCACGACGATTTCGATGATGTACCGAGCCTGCGTGCCGACACCTTCGACGACGATGACATTCCGACCACTGCCCGCACCTCCGTGCACTCGCGCACAGCGCCCGTAGTCAAGGTCAAAGCGGCCAGCACCGGGCCGCTGTGGGCGTTGGTTGGCGCGCTGTTTTTTGCTTTCATCGGTCTGGCCTGGTGGAGCTTTCAGCAGATTTCGCTGATGGAGCAGCAACTGGTCGCGACCCAGGAAAGTTTCGCGCGTATCAGTGAGGAAGCGGCGGGGCGTCTGCAGGACATTTCCGGCAAGGTCGTCGCCAGCCAGAGCAATGTCACCAGTGACAGTGAAGCCTTGAAGCTGCAAATCAAACAGCTCGAAGGCAAGTTGCTCGATCAGGGCAAACAGCAGCAGGGCGTGGCCGGTCAGGCCAGCGACCTGGACAAGCGTCTGGCGCAAATGACCGCGCAGACTACCGAACAGCAGAACGCCAATAGTCAGTTGCAGGCGCAGGTCAAAGCCCTGAGTGCAGAATTGGCGTCGCTCAAAAGCGCGCCGGCCGATACCAGCAAGGTCGATGCCCAGCTCAAGGCGTTCGATGCGCAGTTCAAAAGCCTCGGCGCTGATATCGCGGCACTGAAGAAGCAGGGCAATCCGGGCGCGGCAATTGATCGTCTGGAGCAGGAAATCATTGTCCTCAAAAGCGAACAGGACAACCGCCCGGCCACCCCGCAGGGGGGTAGCAACACGGCCGAGTTCGACGCGTTCCGTGGGCAGATGACCCGCAACATCAATACCCTGTCGGCACAGATCCAGAACCTGCAGCAGCAAATCAATGCGCGGCCTTAGTGCTTGATTACCCGTGATGCTGGGGATTGTGTAATCCCCTGCATCATTCTGAATATCCATACATCGCCCCAAGCCGTCTACGCTCTTGAAACACCAACAAGAACGAGGGATGCGCTATGGGGTTTTTGCATAAAGTGGCCTGGCTTGGCGTGATGTTATTGGCGGGGTTCGGCCAGGCCAGCGCCGCGACAACTGCCAAGGATGACAGCCAGGCTGCGATCGCCTTGCTGGAAAAGGCCCTGGCCTATTACCACGACAACGGCGACAAGGCATTCGCCGCCTTCAGTCGTCAGGGCGAGTTTGTCGACAAGGACCGCTACGTGTTTGTGGTCGATACAAAAGGCGTGATGCTCGCCAGCGGCGGGCCATCGTCGGCGTTGATTGGCCGTGATGTGAGCGAAGTGCTCGGCCCGGATCTGCAAAAAGCCTTCAAGGATGCCTTGAAAGTGCCGGAGGGCAACGGTATCCAGCAAGCCGAGTACCGCTGGCAGAACTGGTCGGATGGCAAGGTCGAGCGCAAGCATGTGTTCTACCAGCGCGTCGGTCAGCGGATTCTGGCAGTCGGTTATTACTTGCCGCGGGCGTCGGCCGAGCAGGCGATGGCGTTGCTGAACAAGGCCGCGACTGATCTGGGCAAAGACGAGGAGGGCACGCTGACAGCGATCAACTCGCTCAAGGGCGGTTATCTGCAGGATGACCTGTATGTGTTTGTGGTCGATCTGGATACCCAGCGCTATGTCGCACATGGTACCAATCTGCGCCTGATCAACACCGACTTCAGCAAGATCAAGGACCCGGAAGGCAAACCGGTGGGCGAGCCGATTCTGGCCCTGATCGCCAAACAGGATTACGGCGAATACGCCTACCGCTGGAAAAACCCGGTGACCGGCAAGGTCGAGGACAAGCATGCCTACCTGAAGAAGGTCGGGCACTTTCTGGTCGCGGTGGGTTACTACAGCCCTTGAAACGCATCTTCCCTGGTGGGAGCGAGCCTGCTCGCGAAGGCACAGTGTCAGCTGACATCACAGTTGAATGACACACCGCTTTCGCGAGCAGGCTCGCTCCCACAGGTTTTCGTGGCACTTGTGCCTACTTGGTGCCGTGCTCGCGCCCACGCAGCAAGTTGTTCGGCATGGCAATCGCCGCCGCCAGCCCCAGCAGCGACACCGCCGCACTGACCCACAGTAAATGCCGGAAGGTCACCGAAAGCTCCGCACGCAAGGCGTTCTGCGCGTCACCCGGAGCGGCGTTCAAACCA
This sequence comes from Pseudomonas sp. Irchel 3E19, assembly GCF_900187585.1. Taxonomy (NCBI): domain Bacteria; kingdom Pseudomonadati; phylum Pseudomonadota; class Gammaproteobacteria; order Pseudomonadales; family Pseudomonadaceae; genus Pseudomonas; species Pseudomonas sp. Irchel 3E19. The sequence continues at coordinate 20,487 of NZ_FYDT01000066.1, read as the reverse complement.
TCGAGCAGCACGTTGCCCGAATGCCCCTCGCTCATCAGCGAACTGCTCGCCAGATGGGCGAAATTCGAATCCTGCAACAACGCCAACAGCAGCGCCGACATCAACGCCACACCCACGGCGCCGCCCAGCGAACGGAACAGATTGGTGGTGCTGGTGGCCACGCCGATGTCGCGCTGTTCCACCGAATTCTGTGTACCGACCAATGAAGTCGGGAATTGCATGCCGCCGGCAATGCCGCTGAGCAACATGAACAAACCGCTCATCAATGTTGCCTCGGGCGGGCTGAACGCCATGCCGAGGATCGAGGCCGGCATGAGGATGGCGCCGGTCAGAATCTGCGGTTTGTAGCGCCCGGTCACCGACGTGCGACGACCCGCAAAGAAGGCACCGATCGGTAACCCCATGGCCAACGGCAGCAAGTGCAATGCAGCACTGTCGGCGCCGGCACCGGTCACGGTTTGAAAGCGCAGCGGCATCAATACGATCAGCGAGATCGCCTGGAAACTGGTGAAGAAAATCGTGCACCAGCACAGCAACGCATTACGGTTGGCGAACAGATGCATCGGCAACAACGGCTCCCGTGCGCGACGCTCGTGCCAGACAAAAACAGCCAACACCACGACCGCACAAGCGAACAGCCCCAGCACTTCGCTGCTGCGCCACGAATGGCCCTGACCGACCTGCGTGATGCCGAGCAACAGTGCCGTCAGGCCGATGATCATCAGCAGTGTGCCGAGGTAATCGATGATCGGTTTGCGCTGCGGAATCGGCAGCCCGCGCAGATTGCGGTTGGCCACCCACCAGGCGCCAAGGCCCAGCGGCAGGTTGATCAGAAACACCCAGCGCCACGACAGGTACTCGGTCATGTAGCCGCCGAGCACCGGGCCGGCGACGCTGGCCACCGCGTACATGCTGCTGAAATAACCCTGATAGCGCCCACGTTCGCGCGGCGGCACGATGTCGCCGATGATCGCCTGGCTGACCGAGATCATCCCGCCAGCGCCGATGCCCTGAAGAATCCGCGCCAGCACCAGTTGCTCCATGCTCTGAGCCATGCCGCAGAACAGCGAGGCCAACGTAAACAGGCCCATGCCGAACAGCATCAGTTTGCGCCGCCCGTACAAGTCGCCGAGCTTGCCGTAGATCGGCACCGCCACGGTCATCGCCACCATGTACCCGGAAATCACCCAGGCCAGCAGACTGACATCCTTGAACTGTGCGGAGATGGCCGGCATCGACACGGCGACGATGGTCTGATCCAGCGCACCCAGAAAAATCGCCATCATCAGCGCAACCAGCACGCTGCGAATGGCCGGTTTGGGCGTTTCGGGGTGATTGAGATGGGTCACGGGCAAAACCTGCGGGCATTGATTGACCCGCAAGGCGAGGGCGAGCGGGTAAGTGCTCGCCAGTGTAAGTCGGTAGCAGGCTATTCGATAGCCTCATAAGGAAGTCCGACGTAATTTTCTGCAATGGTTTTTCGACCGGCTTCTGAACTGACAAAGTAGTCCAGTTCCGAGGCGCTGATGCGTTGGCTGAAAGCATCGTGATCGTCGAAGCGATGCAGCATCGAGGTCATCCACCAGGAAAAACGCTCGGCCTTCCAGACCCGACGCAGGCAGATCTCGGAGTATTTCTCCAGCAGCTCTGTGCGCCCCTCGCGATAAACTTTCAGCAGAATATTGAACAACGTGCTGACGTCGCTGGCGGCCAGGTTCAAACCCTTGGCACCAGTAGGCGGGACGATGTGCGCTGCGTCGCCGACCAGGAACATCCGCCCGTACTGCATCGGCTCCACTACGAAACTTCGCAGTGGTGCGATGCTTTTTTCAATCGACGGACCGGTGACCAGTTTCTCTGCCAGCTCCGACGGCAGGCGCTGTTTGAGCTCATCCCAGAAGCGCTGATCGCTCCAGTCATCGACGTTTTCATCCGCAGGCACTTGCAGGTAGTAACGCGTGCGAACCGCCGAACGCATGCTGCACAGGGCGAAACCACGCTCGTGGCGGGCGTAGACCAACTCTTCATGCACCGGCGGGGTGTCGGCCAGAATCCCCAGCCAGCCGAATGGATACACCCGCTCGAACACTTTCAGGCAATCAGCCGGAATCGACTGGCGGGCGACGCCGTGGAAACCGTCGCAACCGGCGATGTAATCGCAATCGACACGCCAGGTTTCGCCGTCCTTTTCGAACGTGACAAAGGTTTCGTCGCTTTTCATGCCGTGGGGAACGACATTGCTCACCTGATAAAACGACAGCGCTCCGGCTTCCCGACGAGCGGCCATCAGGTCGCGGGTGACTTCGGTCTGGCCGTAGATCATCACGGTCTTGCCGCCGGTCAAAGCGTGCAGATCGATATGTACCTGACGCCCGTCCAGTGCCAGATCGAACCCTTCGTGAACCAGACCTTCGGCATCCATGCGTTGACTCACGCCAGCCTGGCGCAACAGCTCTACCATGCCTTGTTCAAGCACGCCGGCGCGGATTCGGCCGAGGACATAATCAGGTGTCTGGCGTTCGAGGATGAGGGTGTCGATGCCGGCGTTATGCAGCAACTGACCGAGGAGCAATCCGGATGGACCGGCGCCAATAATGGCGACTTGGGTTTTCAGCGTTTTCATTGTTTTTATGACTCGCAAGCTTCACGCGACAATCGCCGGTGAATGATTTTTATGGATCGAGTGCTTGCATTTTTCCCTTGCGGGTCTGTCAATTGAAGGTGAAAACTGAGCCGATACCTGTACATTCTGCCAATCGGTGCGATTATCGCCCGTAACCTCCGAGGCCTGGATTGAAGTGATGAACAAGCCCGAGCTGCCTTCGATTCCTGTGTTCAAGCTCTACGGTGAAAGCCTGGACTGGCCGACCCCTGACTTGCTGCACTGTGAAACCATTTCCTCGCGCAGTCGCGAACATCAATGGGAAATCAAACCCCACCGCCATGCTGATTTGTGTCAATTGCTCTTCGTCTTCAAAGGTCAGGCAGAGCTTGAGATCGAAGGTCAGCGCACACACCTGCAAACCCCCGCGATTCAAGTCCTGCCGCCGTTGTCGGTGCACGGCTTTCGTTTTTCCGAGGACATCGAAGGGTTCGTCGTTACCCTCGCCACACCGCTGATCAATCACTTGCAGGCGCAACTGGGCAACGCGGTACACGCGCTGGCCCAGGCCGATAGCTATCCGGCGGGCAAGGACGGCGACTATCTCAACAGCCTGTTTTCGGCGTTGCAGGGCGAGTACAACGGCCATCAACCGGCGCGCGAAATGCTCATGCATTCGCTGGTCAGCGTGATCATGGTCTGGGTCAGCCGTCAGGCGATCGTGCGCCATAACGCCAGCCAGCGACCACAGCGCCAGCGCGAATACCTCGCCGGGTTTATTCAATTGGTCGAAGAGACTTACCGCCAGCATGTGAAGGTCGAGGATCTGGCGCATCGGTTGGGGATTTCGGTGTCGCACCTCAACGGCACGTGTCGTGAGCTGGCGGGGCAACCGGCGCTGCAGATCATGCATGAGCGCCAGTTACTGGAAGCCAAGCGCCTGCTGACCTACACCAGCATGACGATTTACGAGATGTCGGAATTGCTGGGGTTTTCCGATCCGACCAACTTCACGCGCCTGTTCCGGCGCAGAGTCGGTATTTCACCAAAAGCTTTCCGCGACCGTCTGAAAGCCGAGCAGTGATTGTGTAAACGCTGCAAAACGTGTGGGAGGGGGCTTGCTCCCGAAGGCGGTGTATCAGATTGCATCAATGCTGAATGACACACTGCTTTCGGGAGCAAGCCCCCTCCCACAGGATCCCATTCCAGCCCAGTTCAGCTCAGTTCAATCAGCGCAACGCGTTCAGCGTAGCGTTGTGCGGGATGCAGCGCTCGAAGTTGCAACTCGCGTATTCACGCGGCAGCTGTCGCATTTGCTCGACCCGCCAGGCGGCAGTGCCGTAGAGCGCCAGGCTGGCGGCACAGGTGATGAAAATCGCAAAGTACCTTCTTGTTTTGATGTTCATGGTGTTCGACCTCTGAACGTATACCCTCTGGTATTACTTTCAGCATAGGTCAGCGGTGGGGAGTTGCCAGCGAGTGTGCTTGAGCTTGTAACCGGCCATTCAGCATGCTGATGAACCCTTTGTGGGAGCGAGCCTGCTCGCGAAAGCGGTGTCTCAGTTACTGAAAAGTTGGCTGAACGGACGCCTTCGCGAGCAGGCTCGCTCCCACTTTGGATCGGGTTTAGAGATCAACGTCCCATTGCGGATGCTCTGGAAAACGCTCTACCAGAAAATCCAGCATGCTGCGCAGCGCCGCCGGCATGTGTTTACGCGAGGCATACACCGCGTAGATGTTCATCTGCCGGGGCTCGGCGTCAGGCAACAAGCGAATCAGCTCGCCTGAGTGAATATGCACCCCGGCCTGGTAGGTTGGCAGCATCGCCACGCCCGCGCCGGCCAGCGTCGCGCGCAACAGCGTGCTGGCCTCATTGGCGCTGATGTTGCCCTGTACCGGCACCGACACGGGCTCGCCATCCTCCTCGAAATGCCACAGGCTTTTGCCGAAATACGAGTGGGTCAGGCAGTTGTGCCGGCTGAGTTCTTCAACCCGATGCGGGGCGGGATTTTCCCGCAAGTAAGCCGGGGCGGCACAGACCACCGAGCGGCACACGGTCAGGCGCCGGGCGATCAGGTTGGGGTCCAGATCATTGCTGGTGCGGATCGCCAGATCGATGCGTTCATCCACCAGATTCACCGTGCGATCAAGCATCTGCATATCGATGCTGACGCCGGGGTAGCGCTTGACGTACGCCGCCATCGCATCGGCCAGTTGCGCCTGGCCGAACGAGGTGCTGACGCTGATTCGCAGCAAGCCGCGCGGGGCGTCGTGGGGTTCGCTGACGGCGGCCTGCATGTCGGTCGACAGTTCAAGCATCTGCCGACAGCGCGGCAGGATTTCACTGCCGGCGGCGGTCAGGCTCAACTTGCGCGTGGTGCGGTGCATCAGGCGTGCGCCAACCCAGTCCTCAAGCTCGGCCAGATAACGTGAAACCACCGGGCGTGAAAGGTCCAGGTGATCGGCCGCAGCCGACTGGCTGCCCAGATCCACCACCGTGACAAACACCCGCATTGCTTGGAGACGATCCATGATTTGCCCGCTTTCAGAAACAAACTATGTCCAAGCATCGCATTTTTTGTACCGAGTCAGGCAACTAAGCTCTGTCCCATCGCCAGACACGGCATTCGGACACCGGAGCAACAGATGATCGGCTTCACTACAATCAAACGCGTTCTACTCGCCACCGCTTCCCTCGGTTTCGCTGCCCATGCAGCCGCTGCCAACCTGACCCTCGATGTCTACAACCCAGGCACCAACGCCATTTTTCCGGTCACTTCGGTGCTGGTCAGCGGCGAAAAAGACGCGATTCTGGTCGACGCACAGTTCGGCAAATCCCAGGCCGAGCAAGTCGTGGAAAAGATCCGCGCCAGCGGCAAGCACCTGACCACCATCTACATCAGCCACGGTGACCCGGATTACTACTTCGGTCTCGATACCCTGACCAAAGCCTTCCCCGATGCCAAGGTGCTGGCCTCGCAGCCGACCGTCGATCACATCAACAAAACCGTCGAAGGCAAACTGGCGTTCTGGGGCCCGAAAATGGGCGCCGACGTGCCGGCAAAAACCATCGTCCCGGGCGTGCTCAAGGGCGACAGCCTGATGCTTGAAGGGCAGAAACTGCAGGTGGTCGGGCTTGAGGGCAAACAACCGGATCGCAGCTTTGTTTGGATTCCATCGCTTAAAGCCGTGGTCGGTGGTGTCGTCGTCGCCGAGAACATCCACGTGTGGATGGCCGACACCCAGACCGCACAATCCCACGCCGACTGGCTGCAAACCCTGCACTCGATCGAAACCCTGAAGCCGAACACCGTGGTGCCGGGTCATTACCTGGGTAACAGCAGCCGTTCGCTGACCAGCGTGAAATTTACCGCCGATTACATCAAAGCGTTCGATGCAGAAACCGCCAAGGCCAAGGATTCCGCCGCACTTATCAAGGCCATGAAAAAGCGCTACCCGAAACTCGGTGAGGAAAGCTCGCTGGAGCTGAGCGCCAAAGTCGCCAAGGGCGAAATGCAGTGGTAACCCGATTCTGAATACGCAGCACTCTCAAGCCAACTGGAGAATGTCATGAGCAAGATCGCAATCATTGGTGCCACCGGCCGTGCCGGTAGCCAACTGCTGGAAGAAGCCCTGCGTCGCGGCCACAGCGTTACCGCCATCGCCCGCGACACCTCGAAGATCGGCGCCCGTGCCGGTGTGGTCAGCAAGAATGTCGATGTGCTGGATTCGGCGGCACTGCAAGAGGCCGTTGCCGGTCACGACGTGGTGATCACCGCCGCGCACTTCACCACAGTGCCGGCCAGCGCGATTGTCGGGCCAGTGAAACTGGCGGGCGTGAAACGTCTGTTGGTGGTCGGCGGTGCCGGTTCGCTGTTGCTGCCGGACGACACTCGGGTAATCGACAGCGCAGGTTTCCCGGCAGAGTACAAAACCGAGGCCAGCGCCGGTGCGGTGTTTCTTGAGGCGTTGCGTCAGGAAAAGGAATTGGACTGGAGTTTTCTGTCGCCGTCGGCGGAGTTTGTCGAAGGTGAGCGCAGCGGTACGTTCCGTCTCGGCAAGGATCATTTGCTGGTGAGTGGAGAAGGGCGCAGCTGGATTACTTTTGCCGATTACGCGATTGCGTTGATCGACGAAGTGGAAGCGCCGAAGTATTCGCGCCAGCGGTTTACGGTCGGGTATTAAGCAACGACGCAGAACAAATGTGGGAGCGGGCTTGCTCGCGAAGAGGGAGTGTCAGTCGATATCAACGGAGAATGACACACCCTCTTCGCGAGCAAGCCCGCTCCCACAGGGTTATTGGTGTGTTTCAGCGGGTATGCGCCTGCTCTACCAGCCAGATCATCAATTCCTCCAGCTGCGGCGACGGTTCCGTTGCGTGCGGCAGCACCACGTAATACGCCAACCCCGTCTTCACCTTCAGCGCAAACGGCATCACCAGTCTTTCGGCACGCAGGTCATCGCCGATCAACGACCAGTCCCCAATCGCCACCCCCGTGCCATGCGACGCCATCGACATCGCCTGATCCAGCGTCTCGAAATGCTGGCCCGTGTTGACGTTGTTCAATTGCTGCTCGGCGGCGGTCAGCCACGCCGTCCAGTCCTGGGTATCGCGGGTCGGATGTAGCAAAAGATGGTGTTGCAGATCGGCCGGTGTGGCTAACGCCGGTGGACCTTGCAATAGCGCGGGCGAACAGACCGGTGTCAGTTGCTCATCGAACAGATGCAGGGCGGTCGCTGAGTTGTCCGGGGGCGTGCCATAGATGACGGCGGCATCGAATGGCTCGCGCGCAAAATCGACGCCGTGGGCGAGGGTTGTGGTCAGTTTCACCGGTACGTCCGGGCGCTCCTTCTGCCATTGCAACAGGCGTGGCACCAGCCAGCGCATCACACAACTGGGTGCCTTGAGTTGCAGGGTTTCGCGCTTGAGACCGATCTGCTCGGTGGCTTCGCTGATCAAGCCGAACACCTTTTCCACCCGCGGCAGCCATTCTCGACCTTCGGCCGTCAGCTCCAGACCACGGGCCTGGCGGATAAACAGTTCATACCCCAGATGATCCTCAAGCCCGGCGATCTGCCGGCTCACCGCCCCCTGGGTGATATGCAACTGCTCGGCCGCCCGGGTGAAGTTGCAGCACTGCGCCGTGATCCAGAACGTGTGCAGGGCGGGCAGGGGAGGCATGCGTTTCATGTGGATCCAAGGTATGACGTGAGGACATGGCTAGTATGACTTTTAATCGATTGTTGCGGCTACCTGCCCACCGTTCAAATGCAGTCATTCCACAAACCCTGTGGGAGCGAGCCTGCTCGCGAAAGCGTCGGATCAGCCAACAACTTTGTTGAATATGAAACCGCTTTCGCGAGCAGGCTCGCTCCCACTGGGTTCGGTGTCTTCAACGAACAAGAAGGGCAATGACATGGCGACGTGTGGCGAAGTACTGGTCAAGTTACTCGAAGGTTATGGGGTCGAGCAGGTGTTCGGCATTCCCGGGGTGCATACCGTGGAGCTGTATCGCGGGCTGGCCCGTTCGAGCATCAACCATGTCACCCCACGGCATGAGCAGGGCGCCGGTTTCATGGCCGACGGTTACGCCCGCACCAGCGGCAAACCGGGCGTGTGCTTCATCATTACCGGCCCGGGCATGACCAACATCACCACGGCGATGGGCCAGGCGTACGCCGACTCGATCCCGATGCTGGTGATCTCCAGCGTGCAGTCGCGCAGTCAGTTGGGCGGCGGTCGCGGCAAGCTCCACGAGCTGCCGAACCAAAGCGCGCTGGTCGGTGGCGTCGCTGCGTTCTCCCACACCCTGATGTCGGCGGCGGAATTGCCGGGCGTGTTGGCCCGCGCCTTTGCCCTGTTCCAGGCCGGGCGTCCGCGTCCGGTACACATCGAAATCCCGCTGGACGTATTGGTTGAAGACGCCGATGAGTTGCTCGCAAGCCACCCGGTCAATATCGATCGGGCCGGCGCTGCACCCGCCGCCGTGAGCCGCATGACCGAACTGCTCGCCGGCGCCCAGCGTCCATTGATCCTCGCCGGTGGCGGGGCCATTGATGCCGCCGCTGAACTCACTGAGTTGGCCGAATTGCTCGACGCGCCGGTCGCGCTGACCATCAACGCCAAAGGCATGTTGCCGTCCAGCCATCCGCTTTTGATCGGCTCGACCCAGAGCCTGGTCGCCACCCGCGCGCTGGTCGCCGATGCCGACGTGGTGCTGGCGATCGGCACCGAACTGGCCGAGACCGATTACGACGTCACCTTCGCCGGCGGTTTCGAGATTCCCGGCAAGCTGCTGCGCATTGATATCGATGCCGATCAGACCGTGCGCAACTATCCGCCGCACCTCGCGTTGGTCGCTGATTCACGTAATGCCGCACAAGCGCTGCTCAGCGCCTTGTCGCACAAATCATTGGCCGAGCGTCGCAACGATTGGGGTCAGGTGCGTGCCGCACGCCTGCGTGATGATCTGACCGCCACTTGGGATGCCCCGACCGTGGCGCAGACCCGTTTCCTCGAAACCGTTCTGCACGAATTGCCGGACGCCGTGTTTGTCGGCGACTCCACGCAACCGGTGTACACCGGCAACCTCACCTTCAACCCGGAGCGCCCGCGCCGCTGGTTCAACTCGTCGACCGGTTACGGCACCCTCGGCTACGCCTTGCCGGCAGCCATCGGTGCATGGCTCGGTGGCGCACGTCCGCCAGTGGTGTGCCTGATCGGCGATGGCGGTTTGCAATTCACCCTGCCGGAACTGGCCAGCGCCGTCGAAGCGCGCACGCCGGTGATCGTCCTGTTGTGGAATAACCAGGGCTACGAAGAGATCAAGAAGTACATGGTCAACCGCGCCATCGAGCCGGTCGGCGTCGATATTTACACCCCGGACTTCATTGGCGTGGCCAAGGCTCTGGGTTGCGCGGCCGAGGCGATCAGCTCGGTTGAACAATTGCGTGTTGCGCTGCGTGCCGCGACCGATCGCCAAGGCCCGACCGTGATAGAAATCGACCAGAACCAATGGATGCAGGCGGTGGCCAAATGATGAATTTCCCCACCACACTCGACGGCCTCTACATCAACGGCCAATGGTCCGCCGGCCGTGAGCATTTGCGGGTGATCAACCCGGCCACCGAAGCGCTGCTGACCACGGTCAATGGCGGTGATGAACTGGCCGTCGATCACGCGGTGAGCGTGGCCGTCAAAGCCTTCAAGGATTGGTCGAAAACCACGGGCGCCGAGCGCGGCGCGATCCTGCGCAACATCGCCAACGGCGTGCGCAACGGTCGCGATCAGTTGATGAAGTTGCAGTCTAGCAACAACGGCAAACCGCAGTTCGAAGCGGCTATCGACGTCGACGACGTGATCGCCACCTTCGAGTATTACGCTGAACTGGCTGAGGGCCTTGATGGCAAACAGGACAGCAATGTGCCGCTGCCCAGCGATGATTTCAGCGCACGTCTGCGCCGCGAACCGTGCGGTGTGGTCGGGCTGATCGTGCCGTGGAATTTCCCGATGGTCACCACCGCGTGGAAACTCGCGCCGGCCCTGGCCGCCGGTTGCTGCGTGGTGCTCAAGCCGTCGGAAGTCACGCCGCTGCCGGAGCTGGAACTGGCGGCGATCATTGCCGAGTCCGGCCTGCCCAAAGGCGTGTTCAACCTGGTTTGCGGTACCGGGCTGGCGGTCGGTGCGCCGCTGTCGGCGGATCCGCGTATCGCGAAGATTTCCTTCACCGGCAGCAATGCCGTGGGGGTGAAAGTGATGCAGCGCGCCGCCGAAACCGTGAAGGGCGTGAGCCTGGAACTGGGCGGTAAATCGTCGTTGTTGGTGCTCGAAGATGCCGACCTCGATCTGGCGGTGGAGCTGGCCTGCGGCGGCGGATTTTTCAATGCCGGGCAGATGTGTTCAGCCACCAGCCGCGTGTTGGTCGCCGATGAACTGGCGGATGAGTTTCTCCTGCGTCTGAAGGCCCGTGCGGAAAAAATCCGGGTGGCTGAGCCGTTCGATCCGGACGTGGAAATGGGCGCACTGGTCAATCAGGCGCAATACCAACGCGTGCTCGGCCACATCGACCGTGGGTTGAGTGCCGGGGCGAAGCTGATTTGCGGTGGCAATCGTCCGGCGGATCTGCCGCGCGGCTATTTTTTGCAGCCGACGGTGTTCACCGACGTGCCCCTCGACAGCGCGTTGTGGTGTGAAGAGATTTTCGGCCCGGTGCTGTGCGTGCGCCGTTTCAGTAGCGAAGCCGAGGCGATCGCGCTGGCCAACGACAGTCCGTTCGGTCTGGTCGCCAGTGTGGTGACGCGTAACACCGAGATCGCCGACCGGGTCGCCAACGCCCTGCAGGCCGGTCTGGTGTGGCTCAACGCGCCGCAGGTGATCTTCGCGCAAACGGCGTGGGGCGGTTACAAGCAGAGCAGCATCGGCCGTGAGTTGGGGCCTTGGGGATTGGCGGCGTTCCAGGAGATCAAGCATGTGATCCGGGCGGTTTGATCACAGAGATGTGTTGACTGGACTGGCCTCTTCGCGGGCAAGCCCGCTCCCACAGTAAGAGGTATTGAGCGCAAATCTTGTGTTCAACACAAAAACCTGTGGGAGCGGGCTTGCCCGCGAAGGCGTCAGTTGTGATAGCGAAAATTGCGGATCAAACCGACTGCCGCAACCGCGCCAGATCGCGCAACGGCGGCGCGCCGAACAAGCGGCTGTACTCACGGCTGAACTGCGACGGACTCTCATACCCCACTCGATAGCCCGCCGCCGATGCCTCCAGCCCCTCAGTCAGCATCAAGCGCCGCGCCTCTTGCAGGCGCAATTGCTTCTGATACTGCAGCGGACTCATCGCCGTCATCGCCTTGAAACGGTGATGCAGGGTCGACACGCTGAGGTTCACTTCCTTGGCCAGATCATCGATGCGCAGCGGCTGCTCGAAATTGCCGTTGAGCCACTTGATCGCCTGACTGATGCGATGGCTCTGACTGTTGGCAATCGCGATCTCGTACAAGCGATGGCCCTGCGGACTGCGCAGCAGGCGATAGAGAATCTCCCGGCGAATCAGCGGCGCGAGCATGGCGATGTCTTTCGGCGCATCCAGCAGACGCGCCAGACGCAGCACCGCGTCGAGCATCGCGCTGTCGATTTTTTCCACGTACAAGCCGCGGCCGGTCGGCCGGGTCGGTACGCCCATCGGGCCGGCGTCGGCGATCAGCGCGGTGATTTCCGCCGGATCGATGTCCAGACGCACGGCAAGGATCGGATCTTGCGGCGAGACGTTGACCACGCGCCCACTCAACGGCATCGAAACCGAGACCACCAGGTAATTGAGCGGGTCGTAATTGAAGAACTCATCGGCCAGCCGCACCTCTTTACGCCCCTGCGCCATGATGCACAGCGCTGGTTGTGCGAGCACTGGGGCGAAGTCGTGGGATTGGGTGTGGCGCGACATGAACAGCGAGCCGATGGCGGTCTCGTAACTGCCATCATCGGTGGTGTTGCGACGGATGATCGCCGCGAGTTCCGCGCGCTGCTTTTCCATGTCTGCGGTGGGTTCGGCTTGAAAACGATCGAATGACGACATGCACGGCGTCCTCGGCAAGGGAGGTGGAATGGAGCAGAGCATATGTTTGTGCAAGTACGAGCGGTAGACACATTCTGCGAAATGCTTGCCTGATTCTGCACGGGATCGCGGCGTTGATTTCTCGTCGAACCCTGTAGGAGCTGCCGAAGGCTGCGATCTGTTGATTTTTAAAGGTCAAGGGATCGCAGCCTTCGGCAACTCCTACACAAAGCCTGTGTGACGTTGTTGCAACTACTTTCGCAGGATTGTGCAACAGGGCGGCAGGAATCGACTAACGGCGCCTTGCGCGCAGCCCTTAACCTTGGATCCTGTCGCAGCCCGTCCCCCGGCTGCCACGCGACTCCCTGGGAGGGTTGAACAATGTCCAAGCAGATTCCCGTCAGTCATATGGCTTTCGTTCGAGCGCGTGCCGGGCGCTCGGCGGAACTCGGTGTACGCCTGAGCGCGTTGATCGAGCCGTCCCGCGCCGCCCCCGGTTGCCTGAGCTTTGCCTTGCAGCATTCGCAGTGTGATCCCGAGTTGTGGCTGGTCTCCGGTTTCTGGAGCAATCAGCAAATGATGACCGCGTACTTCAACAGCCCGTCGATGGAAATCTTCGCCGAGCTGGTGCAGGAACTGGTGGTCAACAGTCTGGATTTCCACACCTTCAAGGATGTGTCGGCGGCGCAGGCCCTCGGCCAGTGTTCGGCGCCGGTACACAAACTCGCCGGTTGAGGGTTTAATGTCCGGCTTAATTGACTGAGCCAGGACTTGCGACATGGCACGTAAAGAGTTCGAACACTTCGAAGCAGTATCGGCAGTCGTCCCCGTCGAACTGGGTGGCAACAAGGGCTATCACGCGGCAATCGCGGTCAAGGCCCTGGTCGATGGCGGTGCACCACGTTTTCACAAACTGCTGGGTGAGCAGGTATTCCCCGGCGCCATTGCTGCCGATGAGGCCGCCATCAATGAGCTGGACCGCCTCAAGGGTGTTACTGAAGACGCCGAGCTGATCTGGTAACGCCTTACTTGTTTGCGCCCGGACGCCACATCTTGAACAGGGCTTCAGGCCCCAACTGAAAATAGTCCGCCGGCCCGCCGCCGCGCAGAATCGGTTCTGCCGCGGCGGTGTCGTAGATGCCGTCCTTCAACAGCCACTTGGCGATATGCACGGCGACCACTTCGCCCAGAATCAGCCAGCTCGGCACCGTCTCGCCATCAGCGCGTTGCAACTGAATGATCTGCGTGACCTTGCACTCGAAGGACACCGGGCTTTCGGCTACCCGTGGCACTGTGATCACTCTCGAAGCCACGGTGGTCAGCCCCGCCAACTCAAACTCGTTGACCTCAGGTGCAACCATCGCGCAGCTCTGGTTCATCTGCTCGGCCAGCGGGCGGGTGGCGAGGTTCCAGACGAATTCGCCGGTCTGTTCGATGTTGTTCAAGCTGTCTTTGCGCCCGACGCTGGAGAAACCAATGATCGGCGGTATGTAGTTGAAGGCATTGAAAAAACTGTATGGCGCCAGGTTCAACTGGCCGTTGGCATCCTGTGAGGAGATCCAGCCGATAGGACGCGGGCCGACGATGGCGTTGAACGGATCGTGCGGCAGGCCGTGGCCGTTGGCGGGTTCGTAGAAGTGGATGTCATCGGGCATGGCTTGGAATCCAGGGAGCGCATTTGTCAGAGAGCAATAGTGCAAGGCTGGCCGTTGAAGATCAATTGTGGGAGCGAGCCTGCTCGCGAAGACGGCTCTTCAGTCGACATTAATGTTGAATGGGCTACCGCCTTCGCGAGCAGGCTCGCTCCCACAGGGGATCGTGTGCATTCCAGACCTTTTCCATTCCCCAGAAATGACTAAGCCCGGCCAAGGCCGGGCTGTGCGCTTTACAGCGGCGCTTAACTGATGGAAGCGGATTGAGTACGGTCATAGCCGTCTTCAGCGACAGTGGCAGAACCGGTGCGGTCATAGCCGTCAGCGGCGACAGTGGCGGAACCGGTGCGGTCGAAGCCGTCAGCGGCGACAGTGGCGGAACCGGTGCGGTCGAAGCCGTCAGCGGCGACAGTGGCGGAACCGGTGCGGTCGTAACCGTCAGCAGCGACAGTGGCGGAGCCTGTGCGGTCATAACCATCGGCAGCCACGGCCGAGCCAGTGCGATCAAAACCGTCGGCGGCAAAGGTGTTGGCGGCCAGTACGGACAGGGCGAAAGCGAGGATCAGTTTGGTTTTCATGTTTGTCACTCCAGATTCGTTGGCGAGGTGTGTCTTGCATGGGTTTCATGCTACGCCAACTAAATTGATTAAAAAGCGCAAAATAATGCTAAAAACTATCGATTAAATAGATGTTAAGGGCGACGCATTAAATGGCTTCCATCATCAGGAGCGAACGTCGCGCAGGTAATCGATTAAGTGGGCACAGGATGCCGAGGCAGAATTAACCGGTGATTAATCGCCGAAAACAAAAAATCGCAGCCTCCGACAACCCCTGTAGGAGCTGCCGAAGGCTGCGATCTTTTGATCTTGCGTGACGTTCAGTCAGTCAATCAGTCAGTGACGATCCGCGAATGTTTCTGGGTGTCTTTCATGGTGATGTACACCAGCAACGACACTGCGATGCACGCGGTCACGTACCAGTAGTAACCGGTTTCCATGCCGATGCTCTTGAACCACAGCGCGATGTATTCGGCAGTGCCGCCGAAGATCGACACGGTCAGTGCGTATGGCAGGCCGACGCCCAGGGCGCGGATTTCAGTCGGGAACAGTTCGGCTTTCACCACCGCGTTGATCGAGGTGTAACCGCTGACGATGATCAGCGCCGCCATGATCAGGAAGAACGCGCCCCACCAGGTCTGGATGGTGTGCAGAGTCATCAGGATCGGCACGGTGAAGATCGTCCCCAATACGCCGAAGGCGATCAGGATCGGGCGACGACCGATCTTGTCCGACAGGCCACCGATGATCGGTTGCAGGCACATGAACAGGAACAGCGTGGCCGCAGAAATGGTGGTCGAGTCGGAGATGCTCATGCCGACGGTGTTGACCAGATACTTCTGCATGTAGGTGGTGTAGGTGTAGAACGCCAGCGTGCCGCCCATGGTCAGGCCGACCACGGTCAACAGCTCTTTCGGGTGACGCATCAAGGTGCGCATCGCGCTTTCCTTGGCCTTCTCTTTCTTGGTGAACGACTCGGTTTCTTCCATGCCGCGACGCAGGTACAGCGCAACGATGGCGCACAGCGCGCCGATGGCGAACGGGATACGCCAGCCCCATGCATACAGCTCTTCAGTGGTGAGGACATTCTGCAGCACAATCAGCACGCCGAGGGCAATGAGCTGGCCGGAGATCAGGGTCACGTACTGGAAACTGGAGAAGAAGCCGCGACGCTCTTTAGTCGCCATCTCCGACAGGTAAGTGGCCGAGGTGCCGTATTCGCCGCCGACCGACAGGCCTTGCAGCAGACGGGCGAACACCAGCAGGATCGGCGCGCCGACACCGATGGTTTCATAACCCGGGCTCAGGGCAATGATCAGCGAGCCGAAGCACATCAGATAGACCGAGGCCATCAGCGCTTTCTTGCGCCCGACTTTGTCGGCGTACAGCCCCATCAACCAGCCGCCGATCGGGCGCATCAAAAAGCCCACGGCGAAGATCGCGGCGGTATTGAGCAGTTGGGCGGTGGTGTCGCCTTTGGGGAAAAAGGCTTTGGCGAAGTACAGCGAGAAGGCGGCGTAGACGTACCAGTCGTACCACTCGACCATGTTGCCGACGGAACCGCTGAAGATCGATTTGATCCGGCTGGCGGTGGTTCTTTCTTTGGCGGGCACGGCAGCCGACCCAAGGGGCAGGGCGTTGGAGTTATCCATTGAAGGATCCTTCGTTTAATTGTTTTTGTGGAGCGCGTTAAAACGCAGCCTGCGGGGGCTATAGCAGGAGCTGTGCCAACGGGGAGAGGGGCGGTTTAGAGGGGGTAGAGGAATCTGGTGAGCGGAAATCCGCTTATGCATGGATTGCGGTGAGCGGAAAGTTGCTCATTCAGGCTGATAGATCAATGTTGCCTGTGCTGGCTCCTTCGCGGGCAAGCCCGCTCCCACAGGGTTTTGTGCTGAACCTGAATTTGTGACCTCCACCGACCATTGTGGGAGCGGGCTTGCCCGCGAAGAGGCCCGATCAAACACTGCAAAAGTCAGCTGCCTTGAACAAACATCTCCCGACTCAACCCATGCCGCTGCATCTTTTCATTGAACGTGCGGCGTGGCAGTTGCAGTTCTTCAAGCACCGCTTTCACATCACCCTTGTGCCGGGTCAATGCCGCACGCAAACACTGCGCCTCAAACGCCTCCTGCTGCGCCGCCAGCGATTGCCCCGGATCAATCCCCGGTGCCGGCTCATCCAGCCCCAGCACTTGCCGTTCGGCGACGTTGGCCAGTTCGCGCACATTGCCCGGCCAGTCGTGGCTGAGCAGGTGGCTCAACTGCGCCCCCGTCAACGGTGGGAAATTGCGACCCAGACGCTGAGCCGCACTCTGGGCAAAGTTTTCGAACAACAACGGAATGTCTTCGCGCCGGTCACGCAGCGGCGGCAAACGCAACTGCGCGACGTTCAGACGATACGCCAGGTCTTCGCGAAAGCGTCCGGCCCGTGCTTCGTCGAGCAGGTCGGGTTTGGTTGCCGCAACGATCCGTAGATCCACGCGAATACTCTGGTTCGACCCCAGCCGTTCAAGCTTCTGCTCTTGCAACACGCGCAGCAGTTTTACTTGCTGGGCCAGCGGCATGCTTTCGATTTCATCAAGAAACAACGTGCCGCCATCGGCGTATTCCAGCTTACCGATGCGTTTGCCGGAGGCGCCGGTAAACGCACCGCTCTCATGGCCGAACAGTTCGGCTTCGAACAGTTGCTCGGGGATCGCGGCACAGTTCAACGCTACGAACGGCTTGTCCGCACGCGGGCCGAAATCGTGCAGGCAACGGGCAACCAGTTCCTTGCCGCTACCGGTTTCACCGCGAATCAGCACGTTGACCGGCAACGCCGCCAGATCCAGTACCTGTCGGCGCAAGGTTTGCAAGCCACGGGACACACCGAGCAACGTCGCATCGAGTCTGGCGCGGTTGTCGGCCTGCTCGTGCAGGGCACGGTTTTCCAGAACAAGCCGACGTTTTTCCAAGGCCCGGCGCAAGCTGCCGAGCAGGGTTTCGGGACTGAACGGTTTTTCCAGAAAGTCGTAGGCGCCGTCGCGCATCGCTTCGACCGCCATCGGTACATCGCCGTGGCCGGTGAGCAGGATCACTGGCAGGTCGGCATCGCGGCGCTGCACCTCGGCCAGCAGCTCAAGACCACTGAGGCCGGGCATGCGCACGTCGCTGAGGATCACCCCGGGAAAATGCGCCGGCAGGGCAGCGAGGCATTCTTCGGCGCGGCTGAACAGCTGCACCTCGAACCCCGACAGGCTCAGCCACTGTTCGACCGCGCTGCGAATGCTGCTTTCGTCGTCGACTACCATCACTGAGTTGAGCATCAGAGGTGTGCCTCCAGATCGATCGGCAAGGTCAGGGCGAACACCGCGCCGCTCTCGCCATTGTCTACACTCAAGCGGCCGCCGGATTCATGCACGATGGCGAAGGATACTGCCAGCCCCAGACCCAGGCCGTCACCCACAGGCTTGGTGGTGAAGAACGGGTCGAACACCTGGCCCAGATGTTCGTCGGCAATGCCACCGCCATTGTCGCTG
Source organism: Pseudomonas sp. Irchel 3E19 (assembly GCF_900187585.1). Taxonomy (NCBI): domain Bacteria; kingdom Pseudomonadati; phylum Pseudomonadota; class Gammaproteobacteria; order Pseudomonadales; family Pseudomonadaceae; genus Pseudomonas; species Pseudomonas sp. Irchel 3E19. The sequence goes on along the minus strand of NZ_FYDT01000066.1, from coordinate 2,611 downwards.
ACGCTCAGTCGCCACAGTTGCTCATCGGCTTCCAGGTGGATTTCCAGACGCTTGCACGGTTTGCCCTGCATGGCGTCGAGGGCGTTGCGCAGCAGGTTGATCAGTACTTGTTCCAGGCGGATCGCATCCCCGCGCACCCACGCCGGGCGGGTCAGGTGCAGCACCAGACTGACCTGCTCGTCACGCAGGCGTGCGTCGAGCAATTGCAGGGATTGATCCACCACCGTTGCCAGATCCAGGCGTTCGCGCAAGCCGCCGGGGGTCTTGCGGGCGAAGGTTTTCAGGTGGCCGGTGAGGGCGGCCATGCGCGTGAGCATGTCGTCCACCGGTTTGAGTGCCTTGTACGCATCGTCGACGCGGCCATGCTCGAGCAACAGACGCAGGGTTGCCAGTTGCATGCGCTGGGCGGTTAGCGGTTGATTGATTTCGTGAGCGAGCGCGGCGGACATCTGCCCCAGCGCGGCGAGTTTGGCCGACTGCACCAAGCTATCCTGGGCGGTGCGCAGATCGCGGGTGCGCGCCTCGACCAGTTGCTCCAGCTCTTGGCGATTGCGCTGGCGGATTTTCGACAGCCGCCAGCGCTGGTTGAGGAACAGCAGCAGAAATACCAGCGCCAGCCACACGCCAGCGGCGGCGAGGCCGGCGTTGCGCAGGTCTTCAAACGCCACTTGCGGACGCCTTAGCAGATGCAGGGTCCAGCCTTCGGCGGTCAGTGGCAGCGACTCCCACAAATAATCCGCCGTGCCTTGCGGGCCCTCGACCCGGCGCAAATCGCTGTTGTCGTCGAAGCGGCGCAGCGTCAGATGCGTCAGTTGCTGCAGCGTTTGTTTGTCGTATTGGCGAGTGGCTTTGATTTCAGCCAGGTCGTGAGTGTTCAGTGGCCGCAACGCGCGATAGCGCCAGCCAGGCTGGTTGGCGATGAAGATGATGCCGCGTGCATCGCTGACCAGCAGCGTGTCGCTGCCCTGGCTCCATTCGCGCTCAAGCTCGGGGAATTCCAGCTTGACCACCATCGCTCCGAGGAACTCGTCGTTGTCGCCGAGCACGGCGCTGGAGAGGAAGTACCCGGGTATGCCGCTGGTGACGCCGACGGCGTAAAAACGCCCGGTGCCTTGGGTGCGGGTCTGGCTGAAATAGGGCCGAAAGCCATAGTTGTGGCCGACATAACTGCTCGGCAGACGCCAGTTGCTCGCGGCCACGGCAAGGCCGGTGTGATCGAGCAGTTCAAGGGTCGAGGATTGCGCCGCGCCGTTGATCTTTTCCAGTTTCAGGTTCAGTGCCGCTTGTTCCTCGGCCTCCACCGGGCCTGCCAGTGCCGAGCGCAATTGCGGGTCCAGCGCCAATACGGCGGGGAGGGCGCGATAGCGGTCGATCAGGGTGTGCAGCGAGTTGGCATACAGCGCCAGTTGCTGGTTGGCGCGGGCCGCGTCCTCTTCCAGCGCCTGGCGTTCGGCATGGCGGATGGCCAAGGTTGCGGCGAGCGCGGCACCGGCGATGATCAGCAGGGTATACAACGACAGACGCAGAGTACGGGAAGTCGGCAGCATGCTGGGCGAACGGATGGCAGGTCGGGCGGGCACGATAGCACGCGCCGCGGTGGCCCGGCGCGTTGATCAGTCCGGCCATGGATGTCACGCGAATGATTCCGCGTCAGGCTTGCGAAGATTGAATTTCGTCCGGGGTTTGGGCACCGGTCTTGGTCTCGGGTCTTCGGCAATGGTGGCGGCCAGCGCTTGCAGTCGACCGGTTACGCCGTCTGCTTCGCTGGGGTTGTCCAGTGTGGTCTGGACGGTGTTCTTTACCTGCATGATTGCGCGTAGCGGTTTGGTTCCGTCCTCCACTAGCGCATAGAACTCAAGCTTCTGCTCATCGGTAAAAGCGTTCAGTTGTTTATCGAGTAATTCTTTGGCTTGGGACGGAAGTGCTTTTAAGGTTTCTGCAAGGTCTGTTAAACCGTTGGCGCCGGCAGCGCCTTTATTAATCAGATCTTTTGCTACCTCCACGCCGTTTGAAACGGTATTCAAGCCATCCTTGATTTCCTGTGTACGCAGCGTGTGCGCAAGTTTCAAACCTTTCTTCAGAAAGTAATAGCGCAACAACGGGAAAGCGATCAGGCCGACGACCGCACCCACGCCAGCTCCAATGCCATTACCTATCCCCGGAACTGCTGTGCCAATGGTGCCTCCGGCCAAGAAACCTTTCACGGCGCCCTTGGCGGCCGAGCTCAAGCCATGCTTGGACATGAGGAACTTGCCGAGCGTCATGCTCTTGCGCAACTCTCCTATATCAGCATCGTCGGGGATCAGCCCATCGAATTCAGTGGCAAGATTGTGTACCTGATCTGTCAATGTTTTTGCTTTATCGATTGCGCCGACAGCTTTTTTTCCAATCCATTCGGCGCTATTCAATATTTCGGAAAAGACCTTCGAATTACCTGTCTGATCGACATGAATGATCGGATTGTTCCCTACAAACCCATACAGATTCAGCCCGTCCACATCCCCCGCCGGGTCAGGGCTGATCCAGCGTTGCAACCACGGCGCGTAGTAACGCGCGCCATAATAGTAAAGGCCGCTGACATCCATCTCCTTGCCCGAATAACGGATGAATT